>JAZPXW010000079.1:0-4384 GCA_045543895.1 Faecousia sp. | reverse complement strand
CTGTGCGCAGATAGCAGTAGCCACCAGTGTTTGCACTGGTGGCAGCAATATGCCACCGGCATATTGCATTTGTGGTCTTCGAGTCTCGCTCCATACAGACAAAAAGTCCAGAGTCCGCAGAAGCGGATTCTGGACTTTTGGTCCGAGTGGCGAGACTCGAACTCGCGGCATCCTGGTCCCAAACCAGGCGCCCTACCAACTGGGCCACACCCGGATATTTAGTTAAAAAACTGATCGCGGTCCAATCTCCAAACCAGGCGCGCTTCCTGTTGCGGTGCCCGAAATTTTCTGCTCGCTGACGCTTGCAAAATTTCGACCGCTGCCACTCGCTCGCCTCGCTTCATTTGCCACCGGCAACGCTCGGCTCGCTCCCCAACTGGGCCACACCCGGAAATAATAATCGGTGTTCTGTATTATACCGAATTTGTTTGGAAAATGCAACCGATTTTTGCGAATCTTTCTGGGCTGCAAGGAAAAATTGGAAAGATGACGAAGATTCTTGACTATTTACCCGGATTCCTCTATAATTTATATTGAGATTGTATTGCGGAGGTAACAAAGATGAGAGGAATTCCTTCTTTGATCACAGATATTCGAAAGAAAGTTTTTACCGAGGTGGCCCGGATGGCTTATGCGGGACAGGGCTACGAGTGCGCCAACGATCTGCCCTACAAGATCGTCCCCGGTGACCGGCCGTTGCACCGGGAATCTGTATTCCTGGAGCGTGCCATTGCCGGTGAGCGGGTGCGTCTGGCTATGGGCCTGGGTCTGCGTCCTGCGGACGGACGCCATCTGGTGACCGAGGGCATGGACCAGGCAGCTATCGCAGAGCAGTACTATGAGCCTCCGCTCATTAACATCATTCCCTATGCCTGTCACGCCTGCCCCACCAACCAGTACAAGGTGACCAAATACTGCCAGAATTGTCTGGCCCGTTCCTGCGAGAAGGTATGCCCCAAGGGCGCTATCGAAATGGAAAACGGCAAGTCCCACATCGACCAGAGTAAGTGCATCAAGTGCGGCAAGTGCGCCAAGGCCTGCCCTTACAATGCGATTGTACATCTGGAACGTCCCTGCGCTGCCAGCTGCGGTATGGATGCCATCGGCTCCGACGA
Source organism: Faecousia sp. (assembly GCA_045543895.1). Lineage (GTDB taxonomy): Bacteria > Bacillota > Clostridia > Oscillospirales > Oscillospiraceae > Faecousia. Next base: position 3,269 of record JAZPXW010000079.1, on the reverse strand, counting down.
GCAGGGCAGGGCAGTGATCAACCAGGATAAGTGCGTGGCCTGCGGCCAGTGCCTGGTCAGCTGCCCCTTCGGCGCCATTGCGGACAAGGGTCAGATCTTCCAGGTGATCCAGTCCATTCTCCAGGGCAACAAGGTCATTGCCATCGTGGCACCTGCCTTTATCGGTCAGTTCGGCAAGCACTCCACCCCCGGCAAGTTCATTGCCGCAATGAAGCAGCTGGGCTTCAAGCGCATTGTGGAGGTAGCTGTGGGCGCGGATATGTGGACCCTGGAGGAAACCAAGGACTTTGTGGAAAAGGTTCCCGCTGAGCAGAATTATATGGCAACCTCCTGCTGCCCGGCATGGCATTCCATGATCCATAAGCTGTACCCCAGCGAGGTAGGGAAAATCTCCATGACCTTGACCCCCATGGTGTTCACCGCCCGACTGATGAAGAAGCAATACCCCGGCTGCAAGGTGGTCTTCGTAGGCCCCTGCGCCGCAAAGAAGCTGGAGGCCATTCGTGCGGACATCCGCTCGGATGTGGACTTCGTGCTGACCTTTGAGGAACTGCAGGGTATGTTCGAGGCAAAGGAAATCGATTTCGAGACCATCGAACCCATGTACGACCTGAACGAGGGCAGCGCTGCTGGCCGTGGCTTTGCGGTACCCGGCGGTGTGGCCAAGGCCGTAGCTGAACGGATCGCAGCAGACCATCCGGATATGGAAGTGAAGACCGCCCGTGCCGAGGGACTGCAGGAATGCCGCAAGCTGATGCTGCTGGCAAAGGCAGGTAAGTACAATGGCTATCTGCTGGAGGGCATGGCTTGCCCCGGCGGCTGCGTAGCCGGTGCAGGTACCCTGCTACCGGTGGATCTGGCCAGCAAGGTGGTTGGACGCTACCAGTCGGAGGCAGATATGGAAGACCCTGCCGACAGCCCCTACCGGGATAAGTGCCATCAGCTGTTGGATTGATATAAAATCGGATACTATAATTATTATAGTATATTTTGAGAGAAGGCTTGGCTTTGGAGTTTAACGATATTTACGATGAGGACCGAAACCTCACCGGGCGCATCCACAAGCGGGGAACTCCCTGGCGCCGCGGTGAGTACGGACTGGTGGTCTGCGTTTGGGTCTACGATGGCTGCGGTAAGGTGCTGCTGACCCGCCGCGCGCCGCAAAAGACCTATGCCGGCACCTGGGAGAATTCCGGCGGCGCTGCCCAGGCAGGGGAGACCAGCCGCGCGGCCATTGCCCGGGAGCTATACGAGGAGACCGGCATCCGGGCGCAGGAGGATGAGTTTGAGCTGATCGCCTCCGACCGTGACCGGAATGCGTTCTACGATTTCTACTGCCTCCAGCGCCAGACGCCACTGGAGCAGATCGTGCTGCTGCCCGGAGAGACCGACGATGTCAAGTGGGTGACCCTGGAGGAAGTCCACGGCATGATCGACAGAAAAGAGATCTGCCAGGTAATCGCCCACCAATTCCTTTGCCAGGAACCGTTGCTCCTGGAGCGGCAGGCAAAGTAAATAGGAAAGAGCTGTTGCAAGTCTGCAACAGCTCTTTTTGCGTCATATTTCTCCCTATAAAAAGAAAAAACACCATTGACAAAACAGCTGCCATGGTGTAGAATGGTAATCCATACTGTGGGAGTATGCGTATTTTACGGATCCAATATCCGCACAATTATTCTACCACAGTTCATGGTCGTTGTCAAGTGTGATTCTATCACAAACTGTCAACGGTTCCTAGCGTATCATATTTTATGCAACACATCATTCCGGCGAAAGCCGAAAGAAAGGCTGTGATGATCCATATGGCAATGGTCAAAGACCAACAGTTTGGCAAGACCGTGCGTAAGTCCTACGCAAAGTACCAGGAGATCCTGGAAATGCCCAACATGCTGAAGATCCAGAAGGATTCCTACCAGTGGTTCCTGGAAACCGGTCTGCGGGAAGTCTTCAAGGATGTAGGCACAATTACCGACTTCTCCGGTAAACTGGAGCTGAGCTTCCTGGATTACACCATGGAGGACAAGCCCAAGTACACCATTCCGGAGTGCAAGGAGCGGGACGCTACCTATGCAAAGCCCATCAAGGTGCGTGTGCGCCTGCGCAACACCGAGACCGATGAGATCAAGGAGCAGGAGATCTTCATGGGCGAGCTGCCTGTGATGACCAACGGTGGCACCTTCGTGATCAACGGCGCTGAGCGTGTTATCGTTTCCCAGATCGTCCGTTCTCCCGGCATGTACTACACCCACGACGTGGACAAGGCTGACCAGCATACCTATACTGCTACCGTCATTCCTTACCGCGGCGCATGGCTGGAGTACGAGACCGATAACTCCGATGTTTTCTGGGTCCGTATCGACAAGAACCGTAAGCTGCCCATTACCTGCCTGATCCGTGCTCTGGGTGTCAGCACCGACGAGCAGATCAAGGCTATGTTCGGCGAGGATGCCAGAATCCTGGCTACCCTGGAAAAGGATACCTGCAAGACCCGTGAAGAGGGTCTGCTGGAGATCTACCGCCGTCTGCGTCCCGGTGAGCCTCCCACGGTAGAAACTGCCCTGGCACACCTGGAGGGTCTGCTGTTTGATGCACACCGTTACGATGTGAGCATGGTGGGCCGTTACAAGTTCAATAAGAAGATGGACATCTGGACCCGTCTGTCCGGACAGACCTTGGCTGAGCCCATCGCCGATCCCATGACCGGTGAGATCCTGGCTATGCCCGGCGACTTTATTACCCGTGAGCGTGCACAGGAGCTGAGCGCCCTGGGCGTCAACGAGGCTACCGTGAAGGTGGGCGACCAGAATGTGAAGGTCTTCTCCAACAACATGGTGGATATGAGCCGCTTTGTGTCCTTTGATCCCAAGGCCTACGGCGTGAAGGAGAAGGTCCGCTTCTCCGTGCTGAAGGAAATGCTGGAGACCGAGGGTATCGATTGGGAAGCTGCCATCGCCGAGCGTATGGATGACCTGATCCCCAAGCATATCATCGTGGACGACATCATGGCCTCCATCAACTACCTTAACTGCGTTGCTATGGGCCTGGGCACTCCCGATGACATCGACCACCTGGGCAACCGCCGTCTGCGCTGCGTAGGCGAGCTGCTGCAGAACCAGTTCCGCATCGGCTTCAGCCGTCTGGACCGTGTGATCCGTGAGCGTATGACCGTGCAGGATCTGGACGCTGTGACTCCCCAGAGCCTCATCAACATCCGCCCGGTCACCGCTGTGATCAAGGAGTCCTTCGGCTCCAGCCCCCTGTCCCAGTTC
>JAZPXW010000078.1:0-7351 GCA_045543895.1 Faecousia sp. | reverse complement strand
ATCCGCGCCGCATTTATGGTCTTCGAATCTTGGCGGGAACAAAAATAGAGGATACCCCATCGGGGTATCCTCTATTTTGGTGACCCGCCGGAGATTCGAACTCCGGACCCATTGCTTAAAAGGCAATTGCTCTGCCAACTGAGCTAGCGGGTCGTAAACTGAGGGATATCTGCCCTCAGCCTTTGGCTGGGATGGCAGGATTTGAACCTACGAATGCCAGAGTCAAAGTCTGGTGCCTTACCGCTTGGCGACATCCCAATGTAAACACACGGAGCATTATAGCACGCAAATGCCCAAATTGCAATACTTATTTTGCCAGCTTTTGGGCCATTTTATGCGAAGTGGGAGTTCTTCCGGGTGTCATTCTGAGCGGAGCATCGAAGATGCGGAGTCGAAGAATCTGCCTCCCCTACAGGGGAGGTGGCATTTGCGAGGTACGAGCAAATGACGGAAGGGTTTGCTGTAACCCCTCAGTCACGGCTTTGCCGTGACAGCTCCCCTACGAGGGGAGCCTTTCATCAGACTACCAGGGCGGTGAAGGCGATGGCCTTGCCCAGGATCTGCACCTGGTTCATCTCCTCACCCCAGAAGATCAGCGGGCGGTACATGGGGTTCTCCGGCTCCAGGGAAATCCGGTCGGGGAGCTTGCGGACACGCTTTAAGGTGGCTTCGCCGTCGATCAGCACCGCGGCGATCTCGCCGTTTTCCACCGTTTCCTGCTGCCGGATGTACACCACATCCCCATCGAAAATTCGTGCGCCCACCATGCTGTCGCCCTTGCACACCAGGGCAAAATCCGCGTGGATATCCTGGGGGACGGTGGTATAGCCCTCGATATGCTCCTGGGCTAAAATCGGCGCGCCGCAGGCGATGGTGCCCAGAATCGGGATCTCCCGGAACCGGGGCATGGGCGCAAGACCCAAAAGCTCGTGGATCTCAATATTAAATATGTCGCACAGGGCCTTGAGCTTGGTCTGGGCGAGGTTTACCTTGCCGGCCTCGATCTTGGCGATGGACGATCGGTCGCGGTAGCCCAGGAGATTCGCAAGTGTCTCCTGGGACATGCCCTGTTTTTCCCGCAGGGTGCGGATAATGCTGCCTGTATGCATGGATGGGTTCCTCCATTGTTTCCTGGGCCGCAGGACGGTTGCGGCCGGGGTACGGTAACATTATAACACGAGCGTGAAAATAAGTCAACAAGAAGATGGGGGGTGTTGACAAATTTTCCCGGGCATGATAGGATAATCGTGAAGTTGATTCACGAGCGAGTAGCACTACGGTACTGCTCGATTTATTTTTGAAAGGAGCGTGAATATGATTCACAGGTACGAGGTGCCGGACCATCCGGTGATTCGGGAGATGGAATTATACGGGGAGCGATGCGAGCGCGCCCGCTGCCCGATCAACCCACCGGAGCGAGTGGCAGTGGTCGGCAGGCTGAGGGAGGCTTTTTAAAGCCGACGAAGATGCCGGGCACCGCAACAGGAGAGTGTGGGGTAAAACGGAGGGTGCGTTTCCCTCTCAGTCGCCTGCGGCGACAGCTCCCCCTAAGGGGGAGCGTGACCTCTCCCGCTGGGAGAGGTGGCCGAGCGTAAGCGAGGACGGAGAGGGAATGGGAGGAACATGGAAAAGAGGAAGCAATTTACATTCTATGAGTCATTTTATAGGGCTTTGGTAAAGCTGCCGCTGGAGGAAGCGCAGCAGGGACTATGGGCCATCGTCACATACGGATTGCTGGGAGCTTTGCCCGAATGGGAAATCACGCCTGCGGCGGATGCGGTTTTCGAGATGGCAAAGCCGGTGCTGGACAGCGGCAGAAAAAAGGCAAAAGGCGCTGTCGAAGGCAATAAATCGCGGGTGAAAAAGAAAGCGGATATCCGGATATCGCCCGGATGTGGTCCGGATGATGTCCGGATAATTCCCGGATATGCTCCGGATATTGCCCAGGAGAAGGAGAAAGAGGTAGAGAAAGAGGTAGAGAGTGAGATAGAGGCAGAGATAGAGAAAGATAAAGAGAAGGAATCTTTATACACAGACGGTGTCTGTGTATTTGGGGACACAGACACAGACCGGTTTGAGAGATTTTGGAATTTGTATCCTATGAAATTGGGAAAACAAAAGGCCTGGGAGGCCTGGCAAGCGGTAAAGCCTGACCTGGATAAGGTGGTACCGGCGCTGGAATGCTGGAAGCGCTCCCGCCAATGGCGGCAGGACAACGGCCGCTTCATTCCAAAAGCCGAGAACTTTTTGAAGGAAATGTATCATCTGCAGACCCCGGAGGGTGCGGTGCCTATGGGGGCTTCCGGGCATCTGGGTAAGGCAGAATTGGAAGCGATCGAACAACTGCTGATGGAGGAACACGATGATGTATGAAAAAAGACCCTGCAAGACCTGCAGAAAGAGAGAATGCGAAGAAATGGACTGCCAGCGGTGGCAGCAATGGTTTTTGGAGGGCTGGGCCGCGGTACATAACTACGCCTGGGCCCAGATGGATGAGCTGGGACGGCAAGAGGCAAGGTGCTTTCGCTATGAGCTGCCCCATGTGCGCTCGTCGCCCTGCGATAGCTGCGTGTGCAGGGCCTGGTGCGATACCCCCTGCGCACGGCGCGTCAACTGGTGGGATGACAGGATCGGGGGAGTGCGGAGGAAATATGCGCAGGGATGAGGTGGTCGCGGTGCTGCGCCAGGCGGAGCTGCACAGGCGGGAGATCCGGCGGCTGCAGAGGCAGGTCACGCCGGTGGATGCGGCGCTGGAGAGTATGAGCGAGGAGGAACGGGCGCTGCTTGCGCTGGTGGTGGACCGGAGGCATGGGCAGGTGGAGCGGCTGTGCCAAAGGCTGGAGGTGGAGCCGGCCACCGTGTACCGCAGGAGAAATAAGGCGCTGAAGAAGCTGGGGGAGAGGCTGGGAATGGAGAATTGACGGTTTGCCCGGTTTTCATTGTCATTCCGAGTAAGCGCAGCGCATCGAGGAATCCGTTCTCTTTGAGGATGCGGATCCTTCGGCTCCGTGCTTCGCACTCCGCTCAGGATGACAGGTACGAGGGTGCGGCTTGGCGGGCGGATGATATCCGCCCCTACGGTAGGGAACGGATTTATCCGTTCCGTAAGAAGAGGTTGCGTTGACACGGAACGCATGAATGCGTTCCCTACGGGGTGTGAGGGAGGCTTTGCGGCGGGAGCAGCTATGCGCCCTACGGGGTGGGGGGGATGCCGTAGGGCGGGGGTTTACTCCCGCCGCAGGTGCGGCATGGCGGGTCGTCGAGGGCAAGGAATTGTGGTATGCCTGCCCCCGGCAGGCATTGAGATTGGAAAATTCGCTGCGCTCTGCAACACGCCCCCTACAGGATGACAGGGGAAGGACGAGGGTGCGCCTGACATCCTCGACAAAATCCCCCTTGCAAAGGGGCAAAACATTTGTTATAATACGGGCAACGCAGGGTTCGTATATCGGTAATACAACGGCTTCCCAAGCCGTGAAGGCGGGTTCGATTCCCGTACCCTGCTCCAAAAAGGCAAGCACCCCACCGGGGTGTTTGCTTTTTTGCCTTGATCACCGCACCAAAGGCCCCCTCTGACGAGGGGGCTGCTGTGCGCAGCGAAGCTGGGGGAGAGAATAATTCGGTGTCTCTCCCTCCGTCTGCCCGTTGGGCAGCCACCTCCCTCATCAGAGGGAGGCTTTTTTACGCAGACCACCTCCGTTCCCCGAAAAACTCCTATTTCCCGCAAAATGGTAGTTGAATTTCCCGCTGGAATGTGATACGATATCGTTGTATCGATATGGGGATACTGCGCCCATTGGGCGGAACCCCCATTTTGCATCCCACAAAGGAGTGATCCCAATGCCCCATACCATCGCTGTCGCCGGCAAAGGCGGCGTAGGCAAGACCACCATTTCCGGCATGCTGATCGATTACCTCTGCGCCACGGGCAAGACCCCGGTGCTGGTTGTCGACGCGGATGCCAACTGCAACCTCAACGAGGTCCTTGGGGTGGAAGCCACCACCACGCTCGGCACCATCCGTGAGGAGATGGCCCAGGCCGAACTGAAGAAGACCATCCCCGCCGGCATGACCAAGGCGGATTACGCCGAGCTGAAGTTCAGCTCCGCCCTCATCGAAGAGGACGACTACGATATGCTCATCATGGGCCGCACCCAGGGCAAGGGCTGCTACTGCTATGTCAACGGCGTGCTCAAGACCCAGATGGACAAGTACGCCAAGAACTACAAATACATCGTCATGGATAACGAGGCAGGCCTGGAGCATGTAGCCCGGGGCACCCTTCCCCATGTAGATACCATGCTGCTCATTTCCGATTGCAGCCGCCGGGGCATCCAGGCGGTGGGCAGAATTGCCGAAATGATCAATGAGATGGAGCTAAAGCCCGGCCGCATGGGTCTCATCGTCAATCGTGCGCCGAACGGCGTTCTGGACGCAGGCACCTTGGAGGAGATCGAGAAGCAGGGTCTGACGCTTTATGGCGTGCTGCCCCATTCCGACGATATCTACCGCTGCGACTGCGAGGGCACACCCTCCGCTAAGCTGCCCACCTCCAACCCCACCAAAAAAGCGCTCCACGATGTGCTGCAGACCATCGGTCTGTAAGAAAGCCTTCCTCGTCCTTCCTCTGTCATCCTGAGTAAGCCGCAAAGCGGCGCATCGAAGGATCCGCATCCCAAAGAGAACGGATTCTTCGACTCCGTGCCGTTGGCACTCCGCTCAGAATGACAGGCATTAACCTCACCATCCCGTATCCCGCGGGGGATACTTATGAATATGTTAAATCTTTATTTTATACAAGGGGGAAACCAACATGTCTTTCGCACCTAAGACAGCACCTTACAGCGGCAAGATCAATGCCGTGACCCTGGGTACCGGTGACAAGGCAATCGTCATCGGCGGCCAGAATGTGCTGCCCTTCTACACCTTCGATGCTCCCATCGAAAACGCTCCCAAGGTTGGCGTGGAGATCTCCGACGCCGCTGCATCCTGGGATTACGCTGGCCTGACCGAGTTCTACGCAGGCTGCACCTCCATGGCTGACTACGCCAAGAAGGCAGAAAGCCTGGAAGATTGCGACTTCATCTGCCTGAACTTCGTCGGTGCTGACCCCAACGGTGCCAACCGTCCCGTTGCCGACTGCGTCGCCGATGCCAAGGCTGTTGCCGAGGCCATCAGCAAGCCCATTGTGGTTCTGGGCTGCAAGAACCTGGAAAAGGACGCCGAGCTGTTCTCCGCAATGGCAGAGGCTCTGCAGGGCAAGAACGTTCTGTTCATGTCCGCCAAGAACGAAAACTACAAATACGTCGGCGCATCCGTGGTCCTGGCATCCGGCCAGAAGGTGGGCGCTGAGACCGCTGACGACATCAACCTGGCAAAGCAGCTGAACATCATGCTCAAGAGCCTGAATGTTTCTCTGGAAAATGTGGTCATGGACATCGGCACCGCCGCTGTTGGCTATGGCTACGAGTACGCCGCATCCACTCTGGACCGTATCCGTCTGGCAGCTCTGGCTCAGGGCGATACCGACCTGCAGACTCCCATCCTGGCCACCGTCTGCAACGATGTCTGGGGCGTGAAGGAAGCCACCGCTTCCGAGGAAGACGAGCCCGCATGGGGCAGCCGTGAGGAGCGCGCCATCTCCATGGAGATCGCCACCGCTGTTGCTGACCTGACCGGCGGCGCTGACGCTGTTGTGCTGCGTCACCCCGCTTCTGTGGCAAGCGTCAAGAAGTTCATCGCTGAGCTGATCTAAGGAAGAGGAGGATACATACTATGGCTTTGAAAGGTCTTGACATCTTTAAGATGTCCCCCAAGAAAAACTGTAAGGAGTGCGGCAGCCCCACCTGTATGGCTTTCTGCATGAAGGTCGCCCAGGGCGCCGTGGAAATCGACAAGTGCCCCTACTTCTCCGAGGAAGCTAAGGCTGCGCTGAGCGAAAGCACCGCTCCTGCAATGAAGACCATCTCCGTTGGCGAGCATAAGCTGGGCGGCGAGACCGTTCTGTTCCGTCACGAGAAGACTCTGGTCAATAAGAACCTGTACGCTGTCGCCATCGACACCACCATGGACGAGGCTACTGTAGACGCTAAGCTGGCTGACATGGCCAAGGTGGACTACGAGCGTATCGGCGAGCGTATGTATGTGGAGATGGTGTTCGTCGCCAACAAGGGAGCGGACGCTGCCGCATATGCCGCTCTGGCACAGAAGGCTGCCGCTACCGGCCGCACCGTCATCCTGGAGTGCTGGGATGCCGCCTGCGCTGAGGCTGCTCTGGCTGCCGTTGGCACCAATGCCATCCTGGATGGCGCTACCCCCGACACCTGGGAAGCTCTGAACGCCGTTGCCACCAAGGCTGGCGTGGTTCTGGGCGTCTGGGCTGAGAATATCTCCGACCTCTACGACACCGTCAAGAAGCTGGAAGCTGCCGGCAACAAGAACCTGGTTCTGGATGTCACCGGCAAGACTGCCAAGGAGACCCTGGCTAACGCCGTTCTGGTCCGCCGCACCGCTATTAAGGATGGCGACCGTACCTTCGGCTACCCCTCCATCGTGAACCTGACCAAGCTGACCCAGGATTCCCGCATGGAGACCGCTTACGCAGCTATGTTTACCGAGAAGTATGCCTCCATCATCGTGATGAACGGCATGTCCTACGCCCAGGCTCTGCCTCTGTACGGCCTGCGCCAGAACATCTTCACCGATCCTCAGAAGCCCATGAAGGTGGAAGCTAAGATCTACCCCATCAACGGCGCCGATGAGAACAGCCCCATCGCTCTGACTGTTGACTTCGCTCTGACCTACTTCCTGGTCTCCGGCGAGCTGGAGCGTTCCGGCCAGCCTGTGAACCTGGTCATCACCGATGCCTCCGGTATGTCCGTGCTGACCGCCTGGGCAGCCGGCAAGCTGTCTTCTTCCACCATCAAGAAGACCTTCGACGAGCTGGACATCGCAAATAAGATCAAGAACCGCACCCTCATCATCCCCGGCAAGGTCGCCGTCATGAAGGGCGAGATTCAGGAGAAGCTGCCTGAGTTCAATGTGGTCGTCGGTCCTCTGGAGGCCGTACAGCTGCCCAAGTACATGAAGGATAAGGAATACGAGGGCGCTGCCGCTCCCGCCGCTGCTGAAAATGCTGCCAAGGCCGCTGCCGGTGCTGCTGTCGAGGTCAAGGAGCTGTCCTTCGAGGAGCTGCTGGAGACCCGCGTGCCCAAGATCGAGGTCGTCGATATGGGTGTCAAGTACAAGGGCTACAACCCCGAGTCCAAGACCTTCGTCACCATCGGCGAGCGCATCCACTGCATCGCTCCCGCTATCCGCAAGGCTATGGACGAGCGCGATCCCGCTCCCA
>JAZPXW010000077.1:0-6238 GCA_045543895.1 Faecousia sp. | reverse complement strand
TTGGTGATGGCGTTGATCACATCCATATCGTTGACGGCGATGATGATGGCTTCACGCAGATATTGATAGCCTTTGATGTGAGCCGGCACGCCGATCTCGTGAATGATGTTGGTGACCATTGCCTCAATCCCGCCACCGTTGCTGCGCACGGTGGGCGCAGGCTTGCTGCTGGCTGAACGCACTTCCTCCATCCGTTCCACCAAAGCAGAAAGGTCACAGGGCTTGAGCATCAAGTATCTTACACCTAAGCCTGCGGCGGCAGATGCAACATAATCGGTGATAAACCCGGATGTAGCAAAGACCACAGGGCGTCGCTCCAGTGTGCTGATGGATTTCAACACACTCAGCCCATCCTGCTTTGCCAGCATCAGGTCCAGCACCAGAATATCCGGCTTGCGTTCGGTTACCATCCGTACTGCCTGCTCCCCATCATTGGCAGTACCCAGAACCTGAAAACCCTCTGCCCGTTTTAGTGCTGCCGTAAGGGCGGCACAGAATTCCTCAGTATTGTCTGCGATGATCACAGTTTTACAATTTTCCATGATTTCCACTCCTGACTTTTGAAGATATCCCCTTGCTGCGACAAATATAATTTAGCATAATGCAGCGGTTTTTGCAAGGAAAATACAAAACAATCGTTCGACAAAAAACGGGAAATATCCGCAAACTAACGACAAAAAACTAACTTTTCGACAAATTTCGACTTGTGGAAAACTTCGCCGCCCCAGCGTTCCCTTTCACAATTCCCACTGCAGGGACAAGGCATTGCCTTGTCCTTCTTAAAAAGGTATCGATCTTGAGAAGCTTCAAACCCATGCGCTGTCTTGTAAAATGGGAAAAGCTGTGGTATGATGGGAAAAGGAATTTAGAACGAAATGGGTGATAGTGTGTTTGATACCATGGAACTGATCCGGGCGCTGTCCGGAAAGTGTGATTGCGGCGTATACCACGAAACCTCTATCCGGGACATCCGGGTAGGCTCAGGCCTTGTGCATCAGGTGGGCGATATTCTGCGGGAAAACGGCTTTCCGGAAAGGGTGCTGCTGGTGGCAGACCGCAATACCCTCCGGGCGGCGGAGGGCATCGTGGAGAGCCTGGAGGGCTTTACGCTTAGCTACCATATTTATGACGATATCCGGGTCGCTACAATGGAGCATGTGGTGGAGCTGGAGCAGATCGTGGGCGATGAAAACATCGGCATTTTGTCTGTGGGCACCGGCTCGGTGAATGACCCCTGCCGTCTGGCGGCTGCCAGGAAGGATAAGCCCCTGTGTATTTTCGCCACAGCCCCCTCTATGGATGGCTTTGCCTCCTACAGCTCGCCCATTTTGGAAAATGGCTTTAAGCTGAGCTTCCCCGCCAAAAGTCCGGAGGTGATCATCGGTGATACCCGGATCCTGGCGTCTGCCCCCCGGGAGCTGAAATCCGCCGGCTTCGGTGACATGGTCGCCAAGTACACCGCCCTGATCGACTGGCAGGTGTCCAGCCTTCTCACAGGAGAACTCTATTGCGAAAAGGTGGCAAAGCTCACCCGGGACGCGGTAGACGAATTGTTTGCCCTGGCAGATAAGGTCACAGAAGACGACGAATACACCGCGGGACTGATTTTTGAAGCCCTGCTGAAGACCGGCATCGGCATGAGCTTTACCCAAAATTCCCGCCCTGCCAGCGGCGCGGAGCATATCATCTCCCATTTGATCGAGTGCAAGCAGCTTTTGGAGGGGATCACTCCCAATTTCCACGGCGATGACATCGGTGTCTGCACGCTGGAGCTTATGAAGCTGTATAACCGCATGGCAGAGCTGCCTGCCATTACCACAGGCTATGAGCAGGTGGACTGGGATGCGGTGTATGAATACTACGGACCTATGGCGGAGGCGGTAGAAAAGGTCAACCACCCGGAAAACATCGTCGATGGGGTGGATCCGGAAAAGCTGCGCGCGGCATGGCCTGAGATCCGTAGGATCATCGCCAGCGTGCCCTCTTATGAGGCATGTAAGGCTGCCATGGAGAAGGCAGGCTGTAAGATCACCGTTTCCGATATCGGCAAGCCCCAGGAGCTGTTTGACGGCTGCCTGCGGTATTCCCCCTTTATGCGAAAGCGGCTGACCCTGCTAAGGCTTTATACCATGATCAACGAAATGGAACTGACAGAAAAGGAGAAAATGTAATGAACGGAGTTTGGAATTTGGATCCCATTTACCGGGGTTTTGATGACCCGGCGTTTGAAAAGGATATGCAGACTCTTTCCCAAAAGGTGGAAGAATTTGCTGCCTTTACAAAAAAGGTGACGGAAACGGATGATCCCCTGAAAACCCTGCGGGATGGACTGCTGCTGCAGGAGCAGCTCAGCGAGCTGGTGGAGAATTTGGGGCTTTTTGCCAGTCTGCGGCAGTCTGCCAATACCCGGGATGCCCAGGCAGGCTCCTGTATGGGCAGGATCATGGCGCTTTACAGCGAAACGGCAGCGCCCCAGGCGGCCTTTGAAAGCTGGGCAAGCAGCCTGCCGAATTTGGAGGAATTGGTGCAGCAGGATGAACTGCTGGGGCAGTATAGCTTCCTGCTTTCCAACATGAAGGAAAACAGCCGCCACCTGCTGCCGGGCATGGGCGAGCAGATCATGGCAAAGATGGAGCTTTCCGGCGGCAGCGCCTGGAGTGACCTGCAGACCTATGTGACCAGCACCGTGCCGGTCTCTTACCGGGGCACGACTACCAACCTGTCCGCTATCCGGAATTTGGCGTACGATCCCGATCCCCAGGTGCGTAAGGACGCCTACGAGGCAGAGCTTGCCTGCTATGAGCGGATCGAGGCTCCGGTGGCATTTGCCCTGAACTCCATTAAGCTGGAGACCCTGACAGACTGCCAGCTTCGCGGCCACGAAAGCCCTCTGGACAGGACATTGACCTATTCCCACCTGAGCCGGAAGACCCTGGAAGCCATGCTTTCCGCCATGGACGATTACCTGCCCAAATTCTGGCAGTATTTGAAGACCAAGGCAAAGGCGCTGGGTCACGAAAAGGGTCTGCCCTGGTACAATCTGTTCGCGCCTATGGGAGGCGCTTCCACCAAGTTCACCGCCGAGGATGCCCGGAATTACCTGGTTGATATCTTCTCCGGCTTTGATAAGGAATTATCTGACATGGTGGCAACGGCGTTTGACGAGGACTGGATCGACTTCTACCCCCGGGACGGTAAAAGCGGTGGCGCGTTCTGCGCAGGCGCCCGTTCTATTGGGCAGAGCCGTATTTTGACCAACTTCGACGGTATGTTTACCGATGTGGTGACTTTGGCACATGAGCTGGGTCACGCCTTCCACAACCAGTGCATCCGCAACCACCGCAGCCTGAACCAGGATTACACCATGCCCCTGGCGGAAACGGCCTCCACCTTCAACGAGTGCGTGGTCATGGCAGCCGCCATCCGGGATGCCAAGGATAAGGATGAGAAGATCGCCCTGATCGAATCCCAGCTTCAGGATGCCACCCAGATCATCTGCGATATCTACTCCCGCTACCGCTTTGAGACCATGGTCTTCCAGCGCCGCCCGGAGGAATTTATGCACGCCAATACCCTTTGCGAGCTGATGACCCTGGCGCAGAAGCAGTCCTACGGTGACGGATTGGACGAAAACCGGATGCACCCGTATATGTGGGTCTGCAAGAGCCACTATTACGGCCCCACCTTCTACAATTTCCCCTATGCCTTCGGCGGCCTGTTTGCCCGTGGCCTGTACGCCCGGCATGAGCAGGAGGGCGAGAGTTTTGTGGCAAAGTACAAAAAACTGCTCTATACCACCCCTGTCGCCTGCGCCGAGGATGTGGCAAAGGTGGCGGATATCGACCTGACGGATAAATTATTCTGGGCAAAGGGCCTGCAGACCATTGCCGATCAGATCGACCAGTTCTGCGCCCTGATGGAGGCATAAATTATGGATAGGATCAATTCTCTGAAATCCTTTTTGGATGGCGCGAAAAGTGTATACCATGCTGTGGCACAGCTAAAGGACCGGCTGGAAGGGGAGGGCTACGCGTATTTAAGCGAGAGCGCTCCCTGGGATATTGAGGCCGGCGGAAAGTACTTCCTGACCCGGGGCGGCACAGCGCTGATCGCGTTCCGTGTTCCTGAGGATACCCCCGTGGGCTTTATGATGAGCGCCAGCCACAGCGACCGCCCTACCTTCAAGCTGAAGGAAAACGGGGAGCTGACAGGCAACTATACCCGGCTTGCCACGGAAAAATACGGCGGTATGCTGATGGCGCCCTGGCTGGATCGCCCCCTGTCTCTGGCAGGGCGGGTGATCGTGGAAACGGAGGATGGCGTGCAGAGCCGGTTGGTGGATATTGACCGGGATCTTCTGCTGATCCCCAATGTTGCCATCCACATGAACCGCAAGGCGAACGATGGCTATAGCTTCAATCCCGCGGTGGATACGCTGCCCCTTTTGGGCGGCAAGGACGCAGCCGGAAAGCTGCAGGATCTTTTGGAGGAGGCTGCCGGCGGCAAGGTGCTGGGGCATGACCTTTACCTGTATGTACGGCAGAAGGCCACCGTTTGGGGCCTGGAGGAGGAGTTCATTTCCTCTGCCGCCCTGGACGATTTAGAGTGCGCCTGGTGCTGCACCGAGGGTTTCCTGAACGCCGAGGAGAGCAGCTCCGTGCCTGTACTGTGCGTGTTTGACAGTGAGGAAGTGGGTTCTTCCTCTTTGCAGGGCGCGGCTTCCGATCTGCTGGAGAATACCCTGGAACGGCTTTGCCGGGTCATGGGTTGGGATAAAGGACAGATGCTCAGCCAGTCCTTTATGGTCTCCGCGGACAACGCCCACGCCATCCACCCCAACCATCCGGAATTGGCGGATGCCAATAACGCGCCGGTGATGAACCGGGGCGTGGTGGTCAAGTTCAATGCCAACCAGCGCTATACCACCGACGGTATGTCCGCGGCGGTGTTCCGCAAGGTGTGCCTGAAGGCGGAGGTGCCGGTGCAGACCTACTGCAACCGGGCGGATATGCCCGGCGGATCTACGCTGGGTAACATTTCCCTGAGCCATGTTTCCGTACCCTCTGTGGATGTGGGTCTTGCCCAGCTTGCCATGCACTCCTGCTATGAGACCGCGGGCGTGCGGGATGCGGAGTACCTTGCCGATGCCATGCAGGCATATTATAGCAGCACCCTCCAATCCGGCGAGGACGGCTGCTGGGAAATTCAATAACGGAATCAGCCACCGGTTTCCCGGTGGCTGCTCAATTTATTATCTATTAGCTATTCTTTATTATCTATTATCTAACTGCCCGACTATGTTGAAAACCGATTGAATATCCTAATGCAATCCTGAGATAAGAGATAATAGAGAAAAGATAATACATAATAGATATGGTTGGTTTTTGTGTCATTCTGAGCGTCAGCGAAGAAACTACGCGTTATCGTTACTGCATAGCAGAAATTCGGTGCGAAGATCCTTCACTTCGTTCAGGATGACACAGATGGGCGGTAGCCTGCAAGCCCTTGTAGGGACCGGCGCCTCGACGGTCCGCAAAAAAGCAAAGAAAGTTTACAATATCTGCCTAATTTTCTATTGCAATTCTTATTTTTCCATGGTAATATATTACCATCCGGGCGTATGTGGTCTACTCCACAAAAATAGGTCATGTGCGTCACAAAAGGAGGAAATATTAACCCCGTTTGACTCACGGTGCGGCAGTGTGGAGACCTGTCGTAAAGCGTTCGCTGTTTTACCCGGCGTTCGTGAGAGTATACGCGAGGAGTCGGTATACTTAGAGTCGTGCATTATGGCAAGTTTGTCCCTGAGAAACGTCAAGAAGATCTACCCCCACAATGGCGATGATGCCAAAGCCGCAAAGAAGGCAGAGCGCAAGCGCAAGAAGGGCGTGGAGGTCGAGGAGCCCAAGAAGGTAAACCTTCAGATCACCGAGCAGGGCGTTGTAGCCGTGCAGGAGTTCAATCTGGAGATCGCCGACAAGGAATTCATCGTTCTGGTCGGTCCTTCCGGCTGCGGTAAGTCCACCACCCTCCGTATGATCGCAGGTCTTGAGGAGATCAGCGAGGGCGAGCTGTACATCGGTGACCGCCTGGTCAACGAAGTCGCTCCCAAGGACCGCGATATCGCAATGGTCTTCCAGAACTACGCTCTGTACCCCCACATGACTGTTTTCGATAACCTGGCATTTGCTCTGAAGCTGCGCCACCTGCCCAAGGCAGAGATCGAAAAGAAGGTCAA
>JAZPXW010000076.1:0-5586 GCA_045543895.1 Faecousia sp. | reverse complement strand
AACGATGGCATTGCAGCAGTCAGTAACCGGTGCGATCTCCACATAACCGGGAGTGTTCAGCACCAGTACCACCCGGTCAAAGGCAGCGGAAACAGCTTCGATCATGGCCACTTCGTCATTGGCAAGAACGGTATCGTAGTTGTCTTCCGTTCGGGTGATGACCATAATAGCGGCGGCATTGTTTTCTGCCAGCTCCTCCATGGAAAGCTCCCGCCAGGGTAGTTCCTTTCCCGGCTGTTCCAGCTGGCGGTTTCTGTATTTGTGAGCCAGAAGACCATCTGGCTGCAGCAACTCCGAAGTGCACAGACCCTCCAGAACGCTGACCTTGCGGTAGGTCTGGAACTCGGCACAGCAGCAGGCCGTCGCCAGCTGACCGATGCCAAAGACGGCCACAGGCAGTTTTTCAGTCCCTGCGGGCTGCAGGGGCAGGGTGTTGTTCACATTTTTCAGCAGAACCATGCTGCCCAGTGCGGCAGCTTTGGCAACCAATATATGTTCGTTCATCCGCGGTGCAAATTCCATGTCAGAACCTCCTATTGCGCGTGTGATTGTGATAGATCGCACCAAAGGCTCCCTTGTGTAAAGGGAGCTGTCAGCCTCAAGGCTGACTGAGGGATTGTTTCTTTTAAGTCTATCATATTTTCTCTTTCCGGGCAAGGAAAAAACAGGGAACCATTTTACTGGCTTTCTGCACTTCTCCATGTAAATTGGGGCGGAAATGGGCATGTTCTTTGTTAAACCCAACAAAAATACGAAAAAAGTGCCCTGACACCTTGCAATACAGAGGATTTGCTGATAAAATCTTCACATCCGGCATAGTCGGAAGGGGGATTTATACCCAAGTGAGACTACTCGGTCCTTGGACCGGTTGAGGAGATATATATGAACTACAACATCAATTCCATCATTTCCAACACCGAGGCTCTGCTGCGCCTGCAGCATGATGAGACCTTTGCCACCACCACCCCCCAGCGGCTCCATGACTGCCTGGGTCAGGCGGTGATGATGGCCATCAACGAGACCTGGACGGCCAGCAAGAAGAGCCGTGAGACCAAGCGGAAGGCCTATTACTTCTCCGCAGAGTACCTCATGGGTCGTCTGGTCTATTCCAACCTGTTCAATCTGAACATTCTGGAGCCGCTGAAGGCTGCCTTTGCTGCCAAGGGCGTGGATCTGGCCGATCTGGAGGACATCGAAGATGCCGCTCTGGGCAATGGCGGTCTGGGCCGTCTGGCTGCCTGCTTCCTGGATAGTGCCGTCACCTCCGGTGTGCCCCTGTCCGGCTACGGCCTGCGCTACCGCTTCGGCCTGTTCAAGCATAGCTTTGATCAGAATGGTTCCCAGCGGGAGGCCGCCGATGACTGGACCCGCTACGGCGATCCCTGGAGCTACCGCCGGGATAAGCATGCTGTCCGTGTCAAATTTGCCGATCAGACGGTCATCGCCGTCCCTTACGATATGCCCGTTATCGGCTATGATTGCGAGAATATCGGCACCCTGCGCCTGTGGCAGTGCGAAGCTGAGCAGGAGCTGGACTTTGACGCCTTTAATGCCCAGGACTATGCCCGTGCACTGGCTGAAAAGAACAGAGCTGAGGACATCACCCGTGTTCTGTACCCCAACGATTCCACCAGAGAAGGCAAGCAGCTGCGTATCAAGCAGCAGTATGTGCTCTCCAGCGCTTCTCTGCAGGATATTCTCCGTGTCTACCGCACCAACCATGGCGACGACCTGACCGGTCTGAGCCGCTTTGTGGCTGTGCAGCTGAACGACACCCATCCCGCCATGTCCATCCCCGAGCTGATCCGTCTGCTCATGGAAGACGGCATGACCTTTGAAAACGCCTTCCAGATCGCCAAGGCTACCTTCTCCTATACCAACCATACGGTCATGAGCGAAGCACTGGAAAAGTGGGATCTGGACCTGCTGCGCTCTGTGGTTCCCGAAATCGCCGATATCATCTGCAGAATTGACGACCGCTGCCGCAAGGAGCATGTGGGCAAGGATCTGTATATCATTCAGGACGACCGTGTCCACATGGCCAATATGTCTGTTTATGTCTCCACCGCCGTCAACGGCGTTGCCGAGAATCACTCTCAGATTCTGAAGGATGATGTGTTCAAGAAGTGGTATGAGGTCTATCCCGACCGCTTCCAGAACAAGACCAACGGCATCACCCCCCGCCGCTGGCTGGGCCTGTGCAACCCCGAGCTGACCAAGTTCCTGGAGCAGCATGTTTCCGCCGGCTTCCTGACACGCCTGGACTGGCTGAAGGTGTTGAAGCCTCTCATGGACGATCATCTGGTAGAGGAGTTCAACGCCGTCAAGCGCACCAAGAAAGAGCAGCTGTGCCAGATCATCGCCAAGAGAGAGGGCGTTCTGCTGAACCCCGATTTCATGTTCGATGTGCAGGTCAAGCGCCTCCACGAGTATAAGCGCCAGCTGATGAACGCTCTGGCAGTTATGGATATCTACCTGAGCCTGAAGGATGGCAGCCTGACCGACTTCACCCCCACGGTGTACCTGTTCGGTGCCAAGTCTGCCCCTGGCTACTGGAGCGCCAAGGCCATCATCCGCTATATCAACCGCATTGCCAAGCTGATCAACAACGATCCTCAGGTCAATGACAAGCTGAAGGTGGTCTTTGTCCAGAACTATAACTGCTCCTATGCCGAGCATATCATTCCCGCTGCCGATGTGTCCGAGCAGATCTCTCCTGCAGGTACCGAGGCCTCCGGCACCGGCAACATGAAGCTGATGCTGAACGGTGCTGTGACCCTGGGTACCCTGGACGGCGCCAATGTAGAGATCGTCAAGGAAGCCGGCATGGAGAATAACTATATCTTCGGTCACACCGTGGAGCAGATCAATGCCCAGAAGGACAGCTACTATGCCCGGGGCATCTATGACATCAACGACCGTCTGCGCCGTGCGCTGGACACCCTGGTGGACGGCACCGTTCCCACAGACGATGACCAGAGGGAGCTGTACCACGCTCTGCTGGACGGCACCCATTGGCACAAGGCTGACCACTACTATATCCTGCTGGACTACGCTTCCTATATGGATGCCAAGCTGAAGGCCAACCGTGACTATGCCAACCGGCTGGAGTTTGGCCGCAAGTGCCTGATGAATATCGCCAGCGGCGGCAAGTTCTCCTCCGACCGCACCATCCGCCAGTATGCCGAAGAGATCTGGCACGTAGAACCCACTCAATATTAAGAGTATTAAGGAAAGCCCGTATCCACAAGTTGGATACGGGTTTTTTGTTGAAATTTGCCGAAGAATATGCGATAATCAAGATATCTAACAAGAAAAGGGCGGATCGTTATGAAAAAAGCTGTTGCGTTGCTGCTTGCCCTGGCTGCGCTGTTTTCTCTGGCAGGCTGTGTGGAAAATCCAAAGACAGATGCCACCACCAACACCACAACTGAGGCGACTACAGCACCGGAGAGTGCTGCAGAGCTGATGATCTCCGAAGTGATGCCGGATAATAAATTCCTCGCTATGGGTCACGAGAATGACTGGGTGGAGCTGCTGAACCGGGAAGAAACGGCGATTTCTCTGGATGAGTATTTCCTCACCGATGACATGGATAAGCCCGCACAGCTGCCTCTGAAGGGCCTGGAGATCCCTGCCGGGGGCTACCTTACCGTTGTGCTGGATGAGAGCGCGCCCTTCCACCTCTCTGCTGATGGTGAAACGGTATACCTCTTCTTCCGGGATCAGCTGCTGAGTCAGGTGTCCTTTGACCTTTCGGAAAATGGCGAGTCCTATGATCAGGATGGTGCTTGCCCTCAAGCTACGCCCGGCTATGCCAACACCCAGGAGGGCTATGAAGCCTATCTGCAAAATCTCCAGCTGCCGGAGCTGTATATCAGCGAGGTGCTTTCCTCCAATTCCCAGTTCCTGCCCGTAGAAGGGGAGTACTACGACCTGGTGGAAGTGAAGAATAATAGCAGCGCTCCCATTGACCTGGGGGATTATAACCTTACCGACAAGCGCAGCGAGCCGGGGCGGTATGCTTTCCCCAATGTAACGCTGCAGCCGGGAGAATACTTTGTGGTTTATTGCTCGGACGATGCTTCTTTAGGCAAGGATCATGCACCCTTTAAGATCAGCGCATCCGGCGAGAGTATCTACCTGCTGAAAAATGGACGCTTTGTGGATGCGCTGGCGGTTCCCGGTGATGTCTCCAAAAACCAGAGCTTCGGACGGGATGGAAACACGCCTTCCTACTTTGCAGCGCCTACCCCCGGAAAAGACAATGCCGCAGGTTACCGGATGGCGGTGACCGCCCCCCAGGCGGATATGGAATCCGGCATTTACCGGGATCCGGTGACGGTCACGCTGTCTGCGTCCGGCACCATCTATTACACCCTAGATGGCAGCCGTCCTACGGAAAAATCCAAGGTGTATACCGATCCCATCGTCATCGATGGAATCACCACGATTCGCACTTTCTGCGTAGAAGGGGAACGCAGCAGCCCCATTACCGCGTATACCTATCTGGTGGATGCCCAGCACGACCTTCCGGTGGTGCATCTGGCAATTCCCCAGGATAGCCTCACCGGCAAAAAAGGCGTCCTCAATCATATCAGTAAAAATTATGAGTACGAGGGTGTTGTGACGCTAATCGAAGAAGGAGAGGAAAAATTCTCTGTGCCAGTGGGCTTCCGGCTTCACGGAAACGACAGCAGAAAAGGCGACAAGCAGAATTTTCAGCTGCGCTTCCGCTCGGAGTACGGCGCAAGCAAGCTGCGTTATCCGCTGTTTCCGGACCGGGATATCTTAGAGTATGACTCTCTGCTACTCAAGGGCGGCAGCGAGGATTATTTGTATTCTATGATGCGTGACGAGGTGCTTACAGGCATTGCGGGTACCAACACCAGCCTTTATACCCAGGCTATGAAGCCGGTGGTTTTGTATCTGGGTGGAGAGTACTGGGGCGTTTACTACCTGCGTGAACGGTTCAGCGATGAGTATGTGGCAAGCCATATGGGTGTTTCTCCCGAATCGGTGGACATCCTGGAATCCAACGGTGCTTATGCACAATGCGGCAACAGAAAGGACTTCCTGGCGCTGCGGGAATTTGTCAAGACCAACGATATGAGCAAGCAGGAAAACTATGATTACCTGGCAAGCAAGATCTGCGTGGAGAGCCTGGTGGATTGGTACATTTGCCGCGGCTATGTGGGAGATAAGGATGTGGCCAACATCCGCCGCTGCCGCTCCTTGGAGAGTGATGGCAAGTGGTATTGGATGTACTTCGACCTGGACTGGGGTATGTTCCTCAATGACAAAGCACCTGTGAGCTATATTCTGAAGCATGGCGGCGGTGACATTGAGCTGATTCGTGCGGTGCTGAAAAGTAAGGCAGGCAAAGACCTGTTTCTTACGCGGTTCGCGGCGCTTTTGGAGACAAATCTGAACGAAACCCATATTGTGGGCTATATTGACGCTTTGACAGAACAGATCCGGTCGGAAATGCCCCGTGACCGGGCACGGTGGAAAAGTTCAATGAGCTACTGGGAACGCTGCGTGGCAGACTTGAAGAAGCATGTGGAGGGCAATGCAAGAACGAAA
>JAZPXW010000075.1:0-4316 GCA_045543895.1 Faecousia sp. | reverse complement strand
TCCCTCCGTCTTTTGCTTCGCAAAATCCACCTCCCTCATCAGAGGGAGGCTTTTGGTCGGTCTAAAAGGACGAATGCGCATCCTTTGTTTATTATAATGCCTTCAGCCACGACAGCAGCTGGGTATGCACCAGCAGCCAGGAGACGCCATAGATCGCCGCCAGATGCAGGGGATAATAGATGTAAAACAGGTATTTGTAGTTTCCCTTGCCCCGCTGCCCGGAGTAGAGGGCCAGCATCGGCAGAGCCAGCAGGCTGTACCATTGGGTGGTACTGCCCAACGCCAGGTAGCACATACCCACCGCGCTGCCCAGGAGCTTCTGGGATTTTGTCACACCCAAATAGACGAATACCGGCAGCAGAATGCCCTTAAACCCATAGTCGACGGAAAATCCCGGCAGCATTTTGGGCAGCCGCACGCTGACGAAATACGCGCCTACCAGCAGCGAGAAGAACAGGAGACATGACAGTGCGTTTTTCTTTTTCTCCACATACTGCAGAGCGTAGATCAGCATAATAGCAAGGCTGAAGGTTACCAGGATACACTGCTTGGTCGAGTTCATCATGAAGAAATAAACCAACTGACATACCAGCGCCATACCAACCATCAGGCCCAGATACTTGGGCTTGCTTTTGGTGTAGCGGCAGCCCTCAGCAATGAAGAAAGCGTAGATAGGCATAGCGATCCTGCCGATGATCCGCAGGATCGGGTAATGAGGCAGCAGATACGCGCCCACATGATCGATGGTCATGGTAATGAGGGCGATCAGCTTCAGCTGATTGCCGGAAAGACCGAATGTGTTTTTTGCCATGGGATTCCCCCTAGATTTATTCAATAAAATCATTATACGATTCTTTCTGCCAAAAAGCAACCGCTTCCATCCGGCGACTTCCCAAAAGAAACAAGCCGCCGATCGTGCAGATCAGCGGCTTGCGTCTTTATCCGTTGTAGTAGGTCACACCGGGAGTGGGAGGCGTTCCTTTTCTCGACAGCAGCTCGGTGACAGTCAAAAATTCCACATCCAGGTCGTTTGTGAATATGTAATCAAGCGCTTCCCGTGTGCCGGAAAGGGTAGTGCCGTGGATATCGTGGAGCAGGATGATCGCGCCATCCTTTAGACCGCGGATAATGGCATTTTTGACCTTTTCCGTGTTGCGGGTCTGCCAATCCAGGGTATCCACGCTCCAGTAAATGTGGGGCAGGTCAATGGCCTTGAGGGCGTGATCGGTGATGCCGCCGCCGGGAGCCCGGTATACCGTAGCGCCGCGTCCGCAAAGCTCGGTGAGCATAGTGTTGAAGCGGTTGAAATCGTTCTTGATCTGCTGGGTGCTCATGTTGTAGAAGTAGGTGTGACCCCAGGTGTGGTAGCCTAGTTCGTGACCGTCGGCACCGATCTGCTTGACCACATTCTGGCTGTAGCTCATCATCTCGCCCACCAGGAAGAAGGTGGCCTTGATGTCATATTTCCGCAGCAGCTCCAGCAGCTGGGGAGTATAGGTGCCGCTGGGACCGTCATCGTAGGTGATGGCCACCTGCTTCAGATCACACACCTTCATCTGGCAGGAGGCTTGCACCTTGCCGAATTCCGAGGTGCAGGTGATGGTCACATTGCCGTTTTTGAGGCCGGAGACCAGGCCGGTTTCGTCTACCGTGGCGATGCTGGGATCCGAGGATGTCCATATCAGTTTTTCCGGGGAGCTTTCCGGGGCTGCGGTGGCGCTCAGCTGCTTGCTGCCGCCGATTTTTACCTTCATGGAGTAGGGCGCGGAAAGGGAGATGCTTTCGATCAGCGGGATCACCGTCAGAGTCTGGGTCGCGCTTGCGCCGCCCGGAAGTGTGGCGGTAACGGTGGTGCTGCCTTCGGTGAGAGCGGTGATTTTTCCGGTTTCGTCTACCGAGGCGACGGCCTCATCGGCAACGGAGTAAGTGATCTTTTGCTTGATGGGGTGATTGGTCACAGTCTGCAGCTGGGCAGAAGCACCGGGACCCAGGGCCAGCGCATCCTGGGTAAAGGCCACGGTGGGGGCATCCTGGCACACGGTTACCAGGGTGGAAGCTTCGCCGCAGGTAATGTAGGCGGTGCCCAGCTTGTTGGCGGTGATCACACCCTCGCTCCATGTGATGGCATCGCCCTCAATGGCGGCGGTTTCCTCAGCACTTCCGAAGGAAGCGGTCTGCCCGGGGGTCAGCAGCAGGGTCTCGGCAAGGCTTGCCCCGGCAATGGGCCGGAGTGTAAAGCTGATCTGGCCCAACACCTTGCTTTTCATCTGAAGAAAATCGGTGATGGTCACCTTGCCGTCACCGCTGACATCACCTGCCTGATTCTGGGCAAGGGAAAATTCCTCCTGCCCCAAAAGCAGGGATTTGACCATCAGCATATCGGTCACGGAGTAATTGCCGTCGCCGTTGCAGTCGCCCTGGACCACCAGAGTCAGCGCGTCACTGTCAGAAAGCGTTAATGTACTGCCGGTCTTGACACCGCCTTCGATGGCGGCACTTCCTTGGATCAGCAGCCGGGAAAGCAGGGTGGCTTCGTCAGTGCCGGGGGCGATCTGTCCCAGCAGACCGGCCTCGGGATCTATGCCGTAATAGGCGGAGACCACCGGTTCCTGGGATGCGAACACCGGCATACACAGGGTCAGCAGCAGGCTCAGCACCAGCCCAAACCCGAAAAATCTCATAATTTTTTTCATAAACCTCTCCCATTTTGGTAAGATCTGTGTTATTATCTTTCATTATAGGATCTGCCTTGTGATTTCGCAAGGGGTTTGGAGGAGAAACATGAAAAAAATTGTCGCATTCTTGCTGATTGCCGTGGTGCTGGCGGCTGCGCTTGCGGTTCCGGCCATGGCAGCGGGCAGTCATTATATGGTCGGACCCGATGTGGTGCGTGCCGGTGATACCATTACCGTGACCTTCTATGCCGGCGGCGGCATCTACGGCGGCAACGGCGTTGTGCAGTACGACAGCAGCCTGACGCTTCAGGGTTATGCGCCCATGCTGGGCGGCAACTGGGCTGTGGAGTTTTCCGGAAATACCTTCGTGTTCTACGATAATTCCATGTCCTCTCCTTTGAACGGCAACACCGCGATCTTCTCTGCCACCTTCCAGGTGAATTCCAATGTCGCCCCCGGTACCACCGTCAGCGTCACCACTGCCGATGTGGTACTGAGCGACGGTCAAAACGATATGTTCATGGGCAGCACCGGCTGGTCTAAGACCGTGGCAGAGCCTCTGAGCGACAATGCGAACCTGGCAACCCTGGTGGTGTCCAATGCCACCGTCACCCCTGCCTTTGACCCTCAGGTTACCGAGTATACCACCAAGGTGCCTTATGAAACCTCCAACCTGCAGGTAACTGCCACCGCCGAGCATCCCGGTGCCAAAGTGGCGGTAGGAAGCACCTACCTGAATGAAGGCGCTACTACCGATGTGAAGATCACCGTCACCGCGGAAAACGGCGCCAGCAAGGTCTATCATATTTTTGTCCAGCGGCCGTTTAATCCCAACTATGTACCTTCCTCTGTGAATACGCTGGATTCTCTGGAAGTGGAAGGCTTCTTGATTTCCCCCAAGTTCACCCCGGAAAAGCTTGACTATGCGGTGTACCTGCCCTATGAAACGGAGCATCTGGATTTCAGCGCAAAGGTGACCGACAACAGAGCGGAACTTACCATCCCGGAGCTTGCGGCCATCCCCGTGGGCAAGACCACCTATGATTTTGTTGTCACAGCCGAAAATGGCGATACCCGTACTTATACCCTTACCGTATTCCGGGCGGAGGAGTTCCTGGGACCCGATGTAGTACCCGAGGAGACCGAGCCTGAGGAGACCGAGCCCACTACCGAGCCTACCACCGAACCCACTACCGAGCCTACTACCGAGCAGACCACTCCGCCTACTACGGAGCCCGCTGCTGAGAAATCTGCCGGAATGTCCAAAACGACCATGAGCCTACTGTGGATTCTGAGCATGGCCGCAGCTTTCCTGGGCGGCATCGTACTGCCGATCCTCCTGGGAAGACGGGAGTAACCGCATACATCCCTTAGGGGCGGCTGTCAGCCGCCCCTTCAGAGTGTCAAAAAGCCCCAAACCGTCAAAAGCAAAATGGCGATTTGGGGCTAACTTTCTGTTTTAAGAGTTTTAACAAATTTGGATATAGGAACATAAACGATGCGAAAGTGTTTGCTTCGCAAGGCTTTTGACTTGCTGCGCAACTCGCCCTCTACCGTATCTATATACGCCGACGAGTGCGAGTTGCTTGCCTTTGGCGCTTCCTTGACCTCTGCCAGTCTGTCAAAAAACGATTTTTGACA
>JAZPXW010000074.1:0-3932 GCA_045543895.1 Faecousia sp. | reverse complement strand
TGTGTCATATACCTTCTGCATTTCCTCGGTGACATAGCCAACCGCCACAGTACGGGTCATATCCGCGCAGTAGCCGTCATAGAGGGCGCCGAAATCCATGGTGATAAAATCCCCTGCCTGGATCTGACGGTCACCGGGCACACCGTGGGGCATAGAAGTGTTGGGGCCGGAAACCACGATGGGGTCAAAGGACATATTATCCGCGCCGTTTTTCA
Source organism: Faecousia sp. (assembly GCA_045543895.1). Lineage (GTDB taxonomy): Bacteria > Bacillota > Clostridia > Oscillospirales > Oscillospiraceae > Faecousia. The sequence continues at coordinate 3,717 of JAZPXW010000074.1, read as the reverse complement.
GCAGGCAGTAAACCAGCTCAGCCTGCAGCTCCTTTTCGGTCATGCCCACCTTGATCCGGGTCAGGACCTCAGAAAACGCCTTATCTGTAATATCCTGCGCCTTGCGCATTCTCTCCAGCTCCCAGGGTTCCTTGACAGAGCGGAAGCCATAGATCTTTTCATTATACGGCACCAGCTTGGCATTGAGCTTCTTCTCGTAGCCCATCAGCTCCCGGACCGTCAGGTAGTCCTCCTCAAAGCCCAGGGTATGGACGCCGAATTCCACGATGGCTTCATTGAGCAGCTTGGTATAGGGATTTTCCCGGTTGACCTCGATCACTTCAAATCCGGTAATTCCGTTTTGCGCTGATTCAATATAGCGGCTGTCGGTAAAGTAACGGCAGCCTGCTTTGGTGACGATGGCAACGCCCTCAGCGATGTCAAACTCCGCGCCGTACATGCGGCTGTACCGGCTGGTCAGCAGCAGGCCATCCACCTCACCGTCAAGGATAGACAGATACTTTTCTATATTCTTCATTTTGTGATCCTCCTGTTTGTTGCAGCTAATATAAAGGGCAGCTCTGCCACATGGCGAAGCTTCAGCCAAATTGTATGATTGTGGATCGCCCGTACCAATACAGTCCGTACGCCGGCGCAGCCACCGCCTAAGGTATCTGTGTAGATCTGATCGCCCACCAGCACAGCCTGCTCTGCGGGTATTCCAAAACGGCGCAGGCATTGGCAGATACCCTTGGAAAAGGGCTTTTTGGCATGGGTGATACAGTGAAGACCGTACTTTGCGCAAAAATCCGGCACGCGGCTGTTATGGCTGTTGGACACCACACAAACCGTCAGGCCCGATGCCTTCATTGCCTCCAGCCAGTTCTGCACAGCAGTTGTAGGAATATTGGTGGTATAGGGCACGATTGTATTGTCAAAATCCAGCATCAAAAGCCGGATGTTATTTGCTTTCAAAAACTCTGCCGTAATATCGGTCACGGCATCAGAGCGCCAGGTGGGAAGCAAGGGAAATGGCATAATCCGGGTCCTCTTTCATAAAGTAGAATACTCTGCTGACCAAAATTATAGCACAGGAGGTGGGTTTTGTCTATGGCTTTACCCATTTATCTTGCCATGACCCCATGGGAAATGGCGCACCGGGAGCTGCCCCCGCAATGTGGCTGGATGGCCTGTCATTTTTCTGCCTACGGTCAGGGGCTGTCCAACATCCCCACCGGCTTACCGGAAGGATCTCTGCTGATCTTGAACGACAGGATCCCCCCGTGGGGGCACGACCCGGCACTGATCGCCCGGCAACTGCGTGCCGCATCAGAACAGCTTGCGCCCCGGGGGATCCTGATGGATCTGCAGCGCCCCTATAATGAAGAAACTGCCATGATCGTTCAGGCGGTCTGCGAGCTGCCCTTCCCTACCGCGGTTACGGAAAACTATGCCGCCCAATGCGCCGCGGCAGTATTTCTGTCCCCCGTACCCCTGAACCGCACATTAAGGGAGCACATCGCGCCATGGTCAGGCAGGGAGATCTGGCTGGAGACAGACTGCGCCGGGCTCACTTTGACCCTGACTGAGGCAGGGTGCGATCTGTGCGCTGAGGAGGTGCTTCCAACAGAGCCGGTTTTCTTCGACGAAAAACTGCACTGCCATTACAGCACCCGGGTCCGGGAGGACCGGGCGGTATTTTCCCTGACCCGTTATCCTGAGGACATACAGGCATTACTGCAGGAGGCACAGTCGCTGGGCATCACCCTGGCGGCGGGACTGTATCAGGAGCTTTCCCCCGTTCTATTTGTCCACGGCGCGTCATAGGCTTTGGTAGACCGCAACACAAGGAGGCTGGCTATGAATAACATCTACAGGGATATTGCCGCCAGAACCGAGGGCAATATCTATATCGGCGTGGTGGGCCCTGTTCGCACAGGAAAATCCACCTTTATCAAGCGGATCATGGAGGAGCTGGTGATCCCCAATATCGATGACCCCTACCGTAAGGAACGGGCCAGGGATGAGCTGCCCCAAAGTGGATCCGGCAAGACCATTATGACCAGCGAGCCCAAGTTCATCCCGGAGGAGGCTGTGGAAATCTCCCCGGACGGCACAGCAAAAATGCGTGTGCGAATGATCGATACCGTGGGTTATATGGTAGACGGCGCTGTGGGCGCAGAGGAAGACGGCGTTCCACGGATGGTCACAACGCCCTGGTTTGACTACGAGATTCCCATGACCGAGGCGGCAGAGCTTGGAACGCAGAAGGTCATGCAGGAGCACTGCTCCATTGGCATGATCATCACAACAGACGGCTCTGTTACCGACATTCCCCGGGAGGATTACCTGGCTGCGGAAAAGCGGGCCATTGAGGATATGAGAGCTACCGGAAAACCGTTTTTGGTGGTGGTCAATTCTCAAAAACCCGAATCCGAGCAGGCTAAAGCCGTCAAAAAATACATTTTAGACATCTTCGGACTGGATGCTGTGGTGGCAGACTGCCAGGCAATGACAGTCGATGATATCACCGCCCTGCTGCAGAAGCTGCTTTACGCGTTCCCGATGGTCCAGCTACAGGTGCATCTGCCCCGGTGGATGGATGTCTTGGAGCCGGAGCATCCCATCAAAACCGCGCTGTATGAGGCTTTGATCACCCGGGCGCAGCAGATCAGTACCCTGGCGCAGGCGGAGCCAACCCTGGAAAAGCTTAAGGAGCTGGAGCAGGTTTTGGACTTTTCCATGCGGCATGTGGATCTTGCCACCGGCACAGTGGTATGCGCCCTGGGCTTCCCCGAAAAGCTGTTCTATGAGATCCTCAGCAGCCGCACAGGCATGACCATCCAAAATGACGGACAGCTCATGTCCATTCTGACCGAGCTATCCGCCATAAAAACGGAATATGACAAAATATCTGATGCCCTGTCCTCGGTAAACGCCACCGGATACGGAATCGTCATGCCTACGGCGGAGGAAATGAAGCTGCAAAAGCCTGAACTGCTGCGAAAAAACGGCGCTTACGGTGTTCGTCTGAAGGCTGGTGCGCCCTCCATTCACATGATCCGGGTGGATATCGACACGGAGATCAACCCTATGGTAGGGGATGAAAAGCAGTCCCAGGAGCTTGTGGACTCCCTGGTGGGTGAAGATCCGGATAAGCTGTGGCAGAGCAACATTTTCGGAAAATCCGTCTATACCCTGATCCAGGAGGGGCTGACCTCCAAGCTGGTCCGGACACCGGAGGATGTCCGCGCCAAGTTCCGGGGAGCGCTCTGCCGTGTGGTCAACGAGGGCGCGTCGGGACTCATCTGCCTTATCCTTTAATCAAAAAACCGCAGCGCCTGTGGCGTTGCGGTTTTTTATACTCAGGGAAGCACTATGGTATGCCCCATTTCCGGGATCAAAACATTCGGGCCTGTCTGCCCTGCCAGGGTCTTTTCCAGCTCCTGCCACAGGCCGTAGGGGTCATGCTCTCTTGCGGGCAAATGCAGCACCACGATTGCCTGTGGCCGCAGAGCCTTGCAGTACTCCCATCCTCTGCCGATCACAAAGCCGTATGGTGCTATAATGACATCCGGTCTTGGCAAGCCTTCTGTTTTCTGCCAATGCAGAAGGGAGGCATCACCCAAAAACCTCAAGCACCGGCTGCCCCGGATCACATAGCTTCTGTGTTCCGCGCAGTCTGTTTTTCCCACATGGCGGCTGTCAACAGGGATCACAGTCACAGCTCCGATCGTC
>JAZPXW010000073.1:0-9302 GCA_045543895.1 Faecousia sp. | reverse complement strand
CGTAGTATTGCGGGAAAAGATCCGGTTTGGAGCGTATAAATCCCTAAGCGAGACCGCCTTTTGAGGGGGTCTTTGCCGTAGTAACAATACTGTCATTCTGAGCGGAGTGCGATAGCACGAAGTCGAAGAATCCACATCTTTAAGAACGGATCCTTCGACTCCCCTTCGGCTGCGCTCAGGGTCGCTCAGGATGACAGGGCAGATGGAATACAAGCCATCCCCGCAGCATAGGCTGTACCACTAAGGCTTGGAGGGATGGCTATGGGTCGAAAGATATGGCTGATCGTGGTGATCGCGCTATTACTGGGGGCGCTGCCTGCACAGGCGGTGGATTTGAATGTGGCGGGGAAAAGCGCATTGCTTATGGATGTGGCAACGGGACAGGTGCTCTATGAAAAGAATGCCCACGAGGCGCTTCCCCCGGCGTCGGTGACCAAGGTGATGACGATGCTGCTGATTATGGAGGCCATCGATTCCGGAAAGATCGGCTGGAACGATACGGTCACCGCGTCCGAGGCGGCAGCCGCCAAGGGCGGCAGCCAGATCTATCTGAAAGTTGGGGAAACCATGCCGGTGACCGATATGGTCAAGTCCATTGCGGTGTCCTCAGCAAACGACTGCGCCTGCGCTATGGCGGAGCATATCGCCGGGTCGGAGTCGGCCTTCGTGCAGCTGATGAACAATCGTGCCAAGGAGCTGGGGATGAACGACACCAATTTCGTAAACTGTACCGGCTTGGACGATGGGGAGGAAGCCAAGGATCACAAGACCTCTGCCTATGACATTGCGGTGATGTCCCGGCAGCTGCTGAAATACCACCCGGACATCAAGAAATTTACCACCATCTGGATGGACACAGTTAGAGATGGAGCCTTCGGCCTATCCAACACCAATAAGCTGGTGCGGTTCTATAGCGGCGCAACGGGGCTGAAGACCGGCTTTACCTCCGGGGCGGGCTACTGCCTGTCTGCCTCTGCACAGCGGGACGGTTTGGAGCTGATCGCGGTGGTCATGGGCTGCGAGACCTCGGCAGACCGGTTTGCCGCCTGCAAGAGCATGCTGGATTACGGCTTTGCCAATTTTTCTTTGGTCAGTCCCCAGATTAACGGAGCGTTGGAGATCCCGGTAAAGCTGGGCGCAGTAGAGAAAATTGCCGCCGTACCCGGGGAGGATGCCCAGCTGCTCATTGATAAGTCCCAGAAGGATATGGTCACCACCGATTTTACCCTGGAGGAGAGCGTGACCGCACCTGTCAGCAAGGGGCAGCGGCTGGGGACGATGACCGTGAGAGCCGGGGAGCAGATCCTGACGGAGATCCCCCTGGTGGCGGAAACGGGCGTGCAGCGGCTGACCTGGAGCGACCTGTTTGTAAAGCTGCTGAAAATGATGACCATGGCGAAACAATCATAGTGCCGGCACAAAGGCCCCCTTGTGCAAAGAGGGCTGTCACGCAAACGGCGTGACTGGGGGATTGTAATCTGTCGATACATTACACCCCCTCCGTCACGGCTTATGCCGTGCCACCTCCCCTTACACAGGGGAGGCTTTTCTCTTGAGAAATAAAGAAGCAGGGACCGACAGTCCCTGCTTCTTTATTATTTATCTTCCAATTCCGCGGAGGTGAGGGGACGGAGCACGCCGTAGTCGTCAAAACGGGTGTCCTTCAGGTCGGTGATAAAGGCCAGCCGGACAGGCAGGTTGGTGAGCAAACAGGTGTCTGCCATGACCTTGGCATCGGCAGCTGAGATGCCCTCCATATACAGCCGGCTGCGGCTTTCGGGCAGCCCGACCTTGGGGTCGGATACGCAGAAGGAGATGGCAAAACGGTCGGTCCCGCAGGTCTCGATCAGCTTGGCAGCAGCGGTCTGCAGCGCTTCTCTCCGGTTTTCGTTAAATACGATGGCGCTGGTGTCGGGGAAACGGAAATCTCCCAAAATCACCTCGTCAAAGCCCTTGCCTTTAAGCTCCAAAATCTGCTGCATCAGGTAGTTCATGGTGCCTTCGTTGGTGGGATTCAGCCAATAGCAGTTGGTGCCGGGCTCCATCCACAGGTAACCGCCCTTGATGGCAAGACCGTGGGATACATTTTCCAGACCGTGGTAGTAGTCCCGGAGCGCCGGAATCTTAGCAATGGTGTAAAGGTCGGATTTGTTGAGATAGTCGAACAGCTCCTCCATGCCAGCAATGTCGATGCCGGAGAAGCGGCGCTCGCTGATGGTGGTGTTGTAGAAGAAACGGCCCACGATGTCCTTAAGCTCGACCATCACTGGGGTCTCCGGAGGCAGACGCTTGAGCTGGGTGATCACCTCGGGGATGCCTGCGGCAAGCATATCCCGGTCCACATAGTATCCGGAAAGCTGCCGGAGCTCCGCGGACACATTCAGCGTGCCGTCGCCTTCGTTAAAGTAGATGCTAACGGTCACATCATCTTCCGGGGGGATGGCGATCTCACCGGAGAGGGACTGGTTGGAAAGGCTGAAGTCAAAGTGGGCGCCGTCGTCGGTGTAGACCACAAAGCGGTCCAGCCACAGCAGCCACACCATCCAAACCAGGATCAGCAGCAGCGCCAGAAACAGCGCCGCAATGCCAACGCCGCGAAATATCCGGCGGGTACGGTAAGGAAGGGTCATAATGTACTCCTTTTTGCGGTAATACAGCGCCAATCCTCTTTGGCGCGGATGGAGGTGATGGTAAGTCCCTGGGCCTTCAGCGCTGCCGTCACATCCTCCAGCCGGACATCCAGGATGCCGGAGCAGATGAGGGTGCTGTGACCGCTCAGCAGCTGGGGAAGCACCGGAGCAAGACCGATGATCACATCGGCGACAATATTCACCAGCACCAGGTCATATTGTTCCTGCCGCAGCGCATCCATAAGGCGGCGGTCTGCGGTCACATTTCCGGTATAGGCAGTAAATTCCGGGGTGCTGTAGCCGTTGTAGGCGGCGTTCTCCCGGGCGATATCCTCTGCCTTGGGGTCGATGCCCACGCCGATGGCGCGGGCTGCGCCCAGCCGCAGGGCGGCTATAGAAAGGATGCCGCTGCCGCTGCCCAAATCCAGGCAGGAGCAATTTGGGGCAATCAGCTGCTCCATCGCCTCCATCACCATTTGGGTGGAGGGGTGTGCGCCGGTGCCGAAGGTCAGACCTGGATCCAGGATCACAGGGAGTCTGTCCTGGGTGTGGCTGCCTGCCAGCCAGTAGGGCAGCACTACCAGCTTTTCGCCGATCTCTTGAGGCGGGTAGTTGTCCTTCCAGCTTTCTTCCCAGTTGGTTTCCTCCAGCGCCTTGGTGTGAAGCATCAATTCGCCGAATTCCTTTTTCTGCCGCAGGCTTTCTAAAAGGTCTTCCAGCCGGGCAAGACCGACTGCGTCGGAATCCTCCAGATACAGCTTGATGCAGGAAAGTCCCTGCAGCTTGCTTTGGAGGGTCTCGTCGATATAATCCCAGTAAGCCCGGTTCTGATCCAAAAAGGACTCAAACTCCTGCTGATCCTCCATCACCAGGTCCTCGAAGCCGCCGGCGGTGAGGGCGGTCGCTACGGCATCAATGCTGCCGGGCAGTGTATCGATCTTCAGTTCCAGCCAAGCCATAAGCTAACCTCCCAAAACATAACGGTTGTTTCCCATTCTACCGCAAAACCGTGAAAAAGGCAATGGATAGACTATGAATTTTTTGTTATCCACTTCCTATTTGGGGGAAACTGATATATAATAGCTCCAGACCATCTCTGAAGGAGAGCAAAATGATCCAAACCTTTGAATTGTTTTCCGGGGTCACCCTGCGGTGCTGCCCGGAGCATAAATTTAAGCACGGCTGCCTGAGCCTGCAGCTGGTGCGCCCCATGTGCCGGGAGGAAGCGGCATACAATGCGCTGCTGCCTGCGGTGCTGCTCCGGGGCTGCAGCCGCTGTCCCGACCTGCGGGATATCACCCTGCAGCTGGACGACCTGTACGGCGCGTCCGTAGGAACCCAGGTGCGGCGGGTGGGCGACTACCAGACCACCGGCTTTTTTGCCAGCTTTATTGAGGACCGCTATGCCATGGAGGGCGATGCGGTGCTTGCGCCGATGATCGCCTTTTTGAAGGAGCTGCTTCTGGACCCGGTGACGGACAATGGAGCATTCCGGGAAGCTTTCGTAGAGGGAGAAAAGAAAAATCTGATCTCCACCATTGAATCCCAACTCAATGACAAGCGGGCCTACGCCATGGAGCAGCTGCTGCGCTGCATGTGCAAGGAAGATACCTTCGGTCTCTCCCGGCTGGGTGAACCGGAGGATGTGGCGGCGATCACCCCTAAGACGCTGTATGACCATTACCGGAGCATTCTGCGCACCAGCCGCATCGATGTGTTCTATGTGGGCGCTGCCCCGGTGCAGCAGGTAGCGCAGCTGGTGAAGGAAATGCTGGGGGGCATTGAAAGAGATTATGTAAACCTACCGGAACAGACCGGCTTCCACAACTGCCCCGGCGGAAGCCACGAAGAGCAGATGGAAGTGAATCAGGGTAAGTTGTGCATGGGCTTCACCACCCCCATCACCATCCGGGATGAAGGCTATGTGACCATGCAGCTGCTGAACATGATCTTCGGCGGCGGTGTGACCAGCAAGCTGTTTATGCATATTCGGGAGAAGCTTTCCCTCTGCTATGCCATCGGCTCCGGGTATCACGGCGCCAAGGGCATCGTGACTGTGTCTGCCGGCATCGACAGCAGCCGCAGCCAGCAGGTGCGCGCTGAAATTATGGCGCAGCTGGAGGCCTGCTGCCGTGGTGAGATCACAGCGGAGGAGCTGCAGGCTGCCAAGCAGGCGATGCGTGCCGGCATCCTCTCTACGCCCGATGCCCCTGCCAGCCTGGAGGGGTTCTATGCCACCGCTGCCCTCAGCGGCCTGGAGCTGACTATGGAAGAATATATGGCTAAGGTGGAGCAGGTGACCGTAGAAATGGTTGCCGAAGCCGCCCGGCAGCTTTCACTGCACACGGTGTATTTCCTCAAGGGGGTGACGGAGTGAAAAAGATGTACTATCCTCCCTTGGATGAAACTGTGATCTGGGACAAGCTTCCGAACGGGCTTACCATCGCGGTGGTACCCAAACAGGGCTTTCAGAAAAAGCTTGCCTATTTCGTCACGGATTACGGCTCCATCCACACCCGTTTTTCATTGGATGGGGAAAGCTGGGAAGCGCCTGCCGGTGTGGCGCATTTTCTGGAGCATAAGATGTTCGACCTGCCCAGAGGCGAGATCTCCGGGGAGTTTGCGGCGCTGGGTGCCAATCCCAATGCCTTCACCAGCTACGATATGACCGCCTATTATTTTTCCGGCGCGGAGGAGTTCCAAAAGAATCTGGAGCTGCTGCTGGAATTCGTGTCCACTCCTTATTTCACCGCCGAGAGCGTGGATAAGGAGCAGGGCATCATCGGTCAGGAGATCGATATGGCCGCCGACAGCCCGGAAAGCCGGGTGTTTGAGAACCTTATGGAGATCATGTACAGCGCACACCCGGTGCGTATCCCCATCTTGGGCACCCGGGAGACCATCGGGGAAATCACCCCGGAGGTGCTGTACCGGTGCCACCGGGCCTTCTACCATCCGGAAAATATGATGCTGTGCGTGGTGGGCGATGTGGATGCCGAAGAGATTCGGGAGACCGCATTGCGGATGCTGCCGGATGCCGCAGCCCACACCGTTCAAAAAGAAACCTGGCAGGAGTCGATGGATGTAGTACAGTGGTCGATCTCCTGCAAAATGGAAGTGGCGATGCCCATGTTCCAGCTGGGCTTCAAGTGCGAGCCTCAGATTCGGGGCGAAGCGGCTGTGCGGCTGGAAATGGTGGGCGATCTGGCGGCGGAAGCGCTGTTTGGCGAGTCCTCGGCGCTGTATCTGGAGCTTTACGAAAAGGGTCTCATTGACTCCTCCTTTGGCGGCGGCTTTGAATCCCTGGACGGCATGGCGATGCTCACCTGCTCCGGCGACAGCGAGGATCCCCGGGCGGTGCGGGATGCCATTTTGAACCGGGCGCAGCAGCTTGTGCAGGAGGGTGTGCCGGAAGAAGCGTTTCTTCGTATGAAGCGCAGCATCCTTGGCAGAAGGATCCGGGATCTGGATAGCTTCAATTCCACCTGCTTCCGCCTGTGCGCGTATCATTTTACCCAGTTTGACTATATGGAATTTCCCCGGGTGTTCCAGGATATCCGGGAAACAGAGATCCGGGAGTTTCTCCGCCGGGTGGTGCAGCAGGAACGCTGCTGCCTGTCGGTGATCCTGCCGGAAGATTAGGAGGTAAACACATGAATCCCAGCGATTATTCCAATATTTCCTTTCCTTTCTTCGGCATCGATATAAATCCCGGCAGGGGCTTTGCCATCGGCCCGCTGACCATCAATTACTATGGCCTGATCATCGCTATCGGCCTGCTGCTGGCGGTTTGGTATGGCTGCAAGCGCAGCAAGCACTTCGGCATCCGGGAGGATGATATTCTGGACGGTGTGCTGTACATTGTCCCCTTCGCTATTTTGTGCGCCCGGCTGTACTACTGCATTTTCTCCTGGGACAGCTATGCCGATAACCCCATCTCCATTTTGTACATTTGGGAGGGCGGCCTTGCCATCTACGGCGGTGTGCTGGGTGCCATCCTGGGTGTGGCGGTATTCTGCAAGGTCAAAAAGATCAAGCTGCCGGCGCTGCTGGATCTGGTGAGCCTGGGCTTCCTCATCGGTCAGAGCATCGGCCGCTGGGGTAACTTCTTCAACCGGGAGGCCCACGGCGCAGCAACGGATATTTTCTGCCGGATGGGTCTTCTGAACAAGTGGACCGGCATGGTGGAGTATTACCACCCCACCTTCCTGTATGAATCCCTGTGGAACGCCGCAGGCTTTGTGCTGCTGCACTTCCTCTCCAAGAAGCGCAAGTACGACGGTCAGATCGCTCTGAGCTATGCCGCCTGGTACGGTCTGGGACGAGCCTTCATCGAGGGTCTGCGCACCGATAGCCTTATGTGGGGACCTGTCCGGGTCAGCCAGGCGCTGGCAGCTGTCAGCTTTGTGGCGGCGATGACGGTGCTTGTGATCAAGCACTTCCGCCCCGGCAACAGCCAGCTGTTCGTAGAGCAGGTTGCCCAGCAGGAATCAAAAGAAGAAAACGCAGAATAAATATGTAGGGCGGGGGCTTGCTCCCGCCGCATCAACCGAATACCAAGCCTTCCCCTTTTGGGAAGGCTTTCCATTTTTGCCAAATATGAACAAATTGTGACCTTTTTCTTGCGTTTTACCGTGGTTTATAGTATGATAAACAAAACTATGAATTGGGGTGCCTTTATGAAGATCAAGACAAAGGTCATGGACTACGATAAGGTCATGGCCCTACCCAGACCTTCGCACAAAAATCCGATCCGTCCCAGCATCCTGTTGCAAACACTCATTCGCTTGATCAGCTTGCCCACCATGTGGAAGACCAAGTTTTCTTATGAAAAGCACAATATGGATAAGATCGACCCCAAGGAGCCGATCCTGATCCTCATGAACCACTCCAGCTTTACCGATATGAAGATCGCCAATGCCATCTTCTATCCCCGGCGCTACGGCATCATCACCACCTCCGATGCCTTCGTGGGCATGGAGCTGCTGATGCGTCTGGTGGGCTGTGTGCCGACCCAAAAATTCGTGAACGATGTGACCCTGATCCGGGATATGGAGTACCTGCTGAAGAAGAAAAAAACCAGCGTGCTGATGTACCCGGAGGCCAGCTATTCCTTCGATGGCAAGGCCACCGCGCTGCCCCGGAAGATGGGAGTTCTGCTGAAAAAGCTGGGCGTTCCCGTGGTCACCGTCATCACCCAGGGCGCATTTGCAAGAGATCCTTTGTACAATGGCCTGCAGCTGCGAAAGGTGAAGGTCCGGGCGGATGTGACCTGCCTCTTTACCAAGGAAGACTTAAAGACCAAGACCGTCGCACAGCTGGATGCCCAGCTGGATGAAATGTTTGGCTTTGATAATTTCAAGTGGCAGCAGGAAAACAATGTGATCATCGATACCCCCACCCGTGCCGATGGCCTCAACCGCATTTTGTTCCAATGCCCCCATTGCGGCGTGGAGGGACAAACCGAGGGCAAGGGCACAAAGCTCACCTGCCACAGCTGCGGCAAGGTATATGAACTGACCGAAACCGGCTTCTTGCAGGCGGAGGACGGGAATACTATGTTCTCCCATGTGCCGGATTGGTACGATTGGCAGCGGCAGCAGGTGCGAAACGCCTTGGAGGATGAGACCTACCGCTTAGAGCGGGATGTGGAGATCGGCATGATGGTGGATTTCAAGGCCATCTATATGGTCGGTTCCGGCAAGCTGATCCATGATCAGGGTGGATTCCGTCTCACCGGCTGCGACGGACGGCTGGATTATTCCCAGGGACCGCTGGCAAACTACGGCCTGTATGCAGACTATCTGTGGTATGAGATCGGCGATGTGATCTGCATCGGAAACCACGATGCGCTGTATTATTGCTTCCCCAAGGGCGGCGACTGCGTGGCAAAGACCCGCATGGCCGTGGAGGAGTTGTACAAGATGAAGAAGCGCCGCAGAGTAAAAGCAGAAGTATAAACAGCCACCCCACAGCCCTTCCTCTGTCATTGCGAGGAGGGCAACGCCCGACGTGGCAATCCGTTTCCTAAAAGGAGAGCAGCTATGCTGCTCTCCTTAATTGTTTTTCCAAAATCCGGTATATGAGCATCGCCCCAAGGCTGACCGGGATCCAGAGCAGGCTGTAGCTCAGACAGACCTGCCCCATCAGATTAAAGGGCATCTGCCGGTAGTCCCACACCCGGTAATCCCGGTTGGCGAGCAGACCTGTCAGCAGCTCCACGACCGTGATGGCTGCTGCCCCCAAAAGACTCTTTGCGGAGGGGGAAAACCTGGTGCGTTCCAGCCGCCCCAACAGCAGAAAACAAACCCCTCCAGCAAGGAACATACTGATGTGGCTGCGCCCCCGCCATAGCAGCTCCAAACCCACATATCCGGAGCCGCCAACAAGAAACAGAAAAACTTGATACATTGCTGCCATAATCTTCACCTCCTGCATAGTGTTTCCAAAAAAGAATAAAAAATTCTGACATTATGCTTGACAAAGTGGGGGGTTATGGGTATAATAACAAAGCTGATTTCGGCTTTGCTGAAATATGGCGGCGTAACTCAGTTGGTAGAGTAGCCGGTTCATACCCGGTATGTCACCTGTTCGAATCAGGTCGCCGCTACCAGGCCCGTTGGTCAAGCGGTTAAGACACCGCCCTTTCACGGCGGTAACATGGGTTCGATT
>JAZPXW010000072.1:0-19820 GCA_045543895.1 Faecousia sp. | reverse complement strand
TGACATCCCGCAGCAGGATGTAGCTTTCGGGAATGGTGCGGGGGTCGAACTTGGCATCGGTAACCGCGAATGCCATTGCATGTACGGGATGTGCCAGCAGCACAGCACGGATCTCGGGATGGGTCTCATAGATTTTCTGGTGCAGACCAACAGCACGGGAGGGAATCTTGTCCAGCTCCTTCATGCCGCCCTTAACACGAACCAGATCGTCCTCACCGATATAGAGTCGGTCCTTGCCGAAGGGGGTGATGATAAAGCTGCCGTCGGACAGACGTACAGAGTAAGTGCCGTGGGTAGCGGTAAACAGACCCTGACGGTAGGAACGGCGGATCAGAGTGATCATATCCCGGCGGGCAGCCAGCTCTTCGGAGGAGTGACTGTGGGGAATAAAGTCGTCCATCTTCAGGTGGGTAGTGGTCTGGGTGACCGTGTGAGCTTCGGGAGGCAGGACCTTGAGATCACCGATGCGTCTTGCCAGGATCTCCAGATGCGCGGAGTAATCCAGGGTTTCGAATCTCTGGAAGGCGGTGAACATATCCTGTGCGCCGATGCACACACCGTGGTTTTCCAGCAGCACGATGTCGCAGCCCTCTGCGAAGCATTTGCCGATATTCTCACCCAGCTGATCGCTGCCGGGAACGGCATAAACGGCGATCTTTACCTCGGGGCAGATCTTCCGCACAGAGGGAAGCAGATCCAGATTGGGACACTGACGGACGGTGGAGAAGGACACCAGTGCCGGGGGATGGGCGTGGAGCACGGCCTTCAGATCCGGGCGCATCTTATAGACCGCTGCGTGGAAGGGATACTCAGAGGAAGGACGGTGGGGACCGACGCAGGTGCCATCGGGCTTGACGCAAATGATATCCTTGCTGGTCAGGGTGCCCTTGTCGACACCGGCGGGGGTGATCCAGATGTTGCCGTCGTCGTCCAAAATGGAGAGGTTACCGCCGGAAGTGGTGGTCAGACCCTTGTCGTAGATTCGCTGCATGAACATGACAAGCTGATCTGCGGGATGAATGTAATTGATATTCATAAGAAACCTCCTATGTGTTTTTTTTAATTATATCATACGGATTTACAAAATGGAAGTTTTTCTTGTATTTTTTCAAAAAATAAATACCAGGTGTTTCCAGTAATTTAGGCTGTTTTTTGAAGGAGAATATGGTATAATGAAGAAAATTCTGACAGGGTGGTGCCACATATGCAGTCTGTGCAAAATAAAATCGTGAAAACCTGTGATATTTTGCGGGAGCTTGCCCACACAAGGCTTTTTGACATCGAGAATGTGGAATATGTGAAGGCACCCGGCTATAAAAAGGGGAATACCCCGCCGGATTCCGGCTGGCAGCCCTTTTTGCCGGGAATGCGCGTGGGGGGAGAAGACGAACATTTCTGGTTCCGTATGTCTGTAAAGACTCCCCAGGAAAAGCCTTTTACATATTACTATGCAAGGTTTATTACCGGGTATGAAGGACAGCGGGGTGGTACCCCCCAGGGCTTGGTGTATGTCAATGGGGAAATGTTCCAGGGCTGCGATGCCAACCACACCGATGTGTTTCTCCAGCCGGACACCCAATATACGCTGCACAATTATTTTTACCTGGGCATTCCGGGAATGTGGAGTCCCCTGGAAGTCAGCCTGTGGGAATGCGACGAGAAAGCGCAGCAGCTGTATTACGATATGAAGGTCGCGCTGGACTGCTGTATGCTGCTGCACCCCAATTCCGACGAATATCTGGCGGTAATGGGGGTACTGGAGCGGACGGCGAATCTGATCGATTTCCGGGATCCCGGAAGCACAAGCTACCACGCCAGTATCGACAGAGCCATCGATTTTATCGGCGCCGCGCTGTATAGTAGGCTCTGCTCCGTGGAGGGCAAGCCCATCGTCAGCTGTATCGCCCACACCCATATCGATGTGGAGTGGCTTTGGGACAGAGCCCAGACCCGTGAGAAGATCCAGCGGAGCTTTTCCACCGCGGCGATGCTGATGCAGCGGTATCCCGAGTACCGGTTTATGCTTTCTCAGCCGGAGCTGTACCGGTATCTGAAGGAGGAAGCGCCGGAAAAGTATGCCCAGCTGAAGCAGTTTCTCAAGGACGGTCGTTGGGAAGCAGAGGGCGCCATGTATGTGGAGGCGGACTGTAATCTCATTAGCGGCGAGAGCCTTGTTAGGCAGCTCCTGTACGGCAAGAAATTCTTCCGGGAGGAGCTGGGCGTAGAGAGTCAGGTGCTGTTTTTGCCGGATGTGTTTGGCTACAATGCGGCCATGCCCCAGATCCTGCGCAAAAGCGGCATTCGGCATTTCGTTACTTCCAAACTCAGCTGGAACGATACCAACACCGTGCCGGTGGACTGTTTTATGTGGCAGGGCATCGACGGCAGCGAGATCTTCACCAACTTCATCACCGCCCAGCCGTACACCGGACCGGAGCCTGCCAGACGCACCTCCTACACCGGGAAAATGACACCGGCGGATGTCAAAGGTGCCTGGAACCGGTTCCAGCAGAAGCAGTATGCAAGCCGTGCCATGACCACCTTCGGCTGGGGCGATGGCGGCGGCGGTCCGACCCAGGAGATGCTGGAGACCCAGCGCCGCCTTGCCAAGGGCTTGCCCGGTATGCCCGTGACCAGAATGGAAAAGCTCATCGACCATCTGGACAAGACCCGGGAGGAATTCGACGCAGCCTGCAGCCAAAACCGGTATACGCCAAGATGGGTGGGTGAGCTGTATCTGGAGCTGCACAGAGGCACTTACACCTCTATGGCGAAGAATAAGCGCAATAACCGCAAGAGCGAGCTGGCACTCCAATGCGTGGAGGCGCTGTCCTCCGCGGATATGCGCTTCGGCGGCAGCTACGATGGGGAAGGAATCCGGGAAACCTGGACAAAGGTTCTGCACGACCAGTTCCACGATATTATCCCCGGCACCTCGATAAAGCCCGTGTACGATGGAACAGACAAGGACTATGCTGAGATCGGCGCTTTCTGCGAAGGCATCATCGAAAAGAAGCTTGCTTCCATTGCAGACCGGGTGGCGGCAGACAAGGGCGTGCTGGTGTATAACCCCTCCGGCTTCAGCCGATCCGGCATCGTGACCATTGACGGAAAGACCGCAGAGCTGACCGGGGAGATCCCGCCCTTTGGCTGGCAGGTGGTGGAAAACTGGAATGCCGACACGAGTGTCCGGGTGTATGGCCTTACCGCAGAAAATCCGTACTATCGGCTTACGCTGGACCAGAGCGGACGCATCGCATCCCTCTATGATAAGCAGGCACAGCGACAGGTGTTCAAGGAAGGCTGCTTCGGCAACGAGCTGCAAGTATTTGAAGATTATCCCTTGGTCTACGACAACTGGGAGATCAGCAGCTCCTACAAGAGCAAAATGTGGGTGCTGGATGATGCAGCAGAGATCACACCTGTGACCGACGGCAGCCGGGCAGGCTTCCGTGTCAGCAAGCGCTATATGCACTCTGTCATCGGCTATACGGTGTGGCTGTACTCCGGTGACCGGCGCATCGACCTGGACTATACCATCGATTGGCACGAGCATCACCAGATCATGAAGGCCGCATTCCCTCTGGATGTACACGCAAACAGCGCTACCTTTGATATCCAGTTCGGTCATGTGCAGCGCCCCACCCACGAAAACACCAGCTGGGACAAGGCGAAATTTGAGACTTGCGGGCATAAATGGGTGGACCTGTCGGAAAATGGCTATGGTGTCAGCTTCCTCAACGACTGCAAGTACGGCTACAGCACCGAGGGCAGCATCCTCAAGCTGACGATCCTCAAATGCGGCACTTACCCCAATCCCGAAGCGGACCAGGGGCTGCACCAATTCACCTATTCGATCCTGCCCCACCAGGGAGATTTCCGGGAGGCAGGTGTGATCCGGGCAGCCTACGGGCTGAATCAGCCGCTGCTTATAAAGGCGGTTTCCGGGAATGCCGGTCAGCTGCCCGTGCGCTACAGCTTGGTAGCCTGCGATCAAGACAATGTGATTGTAGAAACCGTCAAAAAGGCAGAAGCGGACGACGGCATCATCGTGCGTATGTACGAAGCCTTTGACCGCCGTACCACCGCCAAAATCACAGTGGCACCTGGCTTCCGGGAGGCATGGCTGTGCGACCTGATGGAAAATCCTCTGGAGAGGCTGGAATTGGCAGATGATACCGTTACGATCCCCGTTTCCAACTTTGAGATCCTCACGCTGAAGTTCCTATAAAAAAGCATCCCCGGTTCCTTGGAACCGGGGATGCTTGCGCTTACTGTTTCTTGGTGACCTTGGTTTTGGTCCCGTCGGGACGGACGATGTAGGTGTTCTCCAGCTGACCCACAAGATTTGCCTTTACATTGTCAATGTAGATCCTGCGGAGCTTATCCCGCTCCTGGAGCTCTTCCTCGTTCAGTCCTTCGGTTTTTGCTTTCTTTGCCAGCTCGTTGATCCTGGCGATGACTTCATTGATGTTCATAGCATACCTCATATATACCGGTCCAGGACCACGCTGATCCGACCTTTTTTTGTTTCACCGTTGATACTTCGCAGTTTGATCTTTCCAAGACCCCGAACAGAAATTTTTGCCCCTTCGGCAATCAGTTTATCCGGCTTTTCACAGGGAAGCCCGTTGATGGCTGCGCGCCCTGCACGGATGTGGTCGCAGGCAAGGCTGCGCCCAATGCGGAAACCGGAGGAAATGATGCTGTCCAGCCGCAGAGAGCTGACGGTATCCCGAATCTCTTTGGTTTCCGGCTCGGCGACGGTGACCTCCTCCAGCGGGAGCTGGCGCAGATGCAGGGCAGTGCGTCCGGCAGATGTAAAATTCTGCAGAATGTAGGGGGCGATCTCCGCCGTGACGAAGAAATGGCAGCGCCCAACCTGGGTGCTGATGTCGCCCACGGTTTCCCGGCTGATGCCCGCACCCATCAAAGCTCCCAGAAAATCCCGGTGGGAAAGGGTGTCCTTTTCAAAGAAGGTTGCTTCAATGCAGACGATGGGGGAATCCTCACCCAGAAGGTAGCTTTCCTCCAGGTAGTCCGGAAGGTAAATAAGCATATTCCGCTCGGAATCCTCATAGCCGCCAAAATAGGAAAGCCCCGGCTGGTCCCCAAAGAGGAAACGGCACATTTCCTGCTCCCGTAAGGATAAAAAGCCTGTGTTGGCGGGGATATTTTTACGGATGCCGGCTTGGATCTTATCCCAGATCTTCGCAAGGAGCATACGGTCCTCGCCGGATTGGGCGATTTTCTCAATATTGCTTCTGTCCATTGTATCACCGAGGGTATTATACCACAGCTTTTGCTGTTTGCAAGGAAGTTTTTCTTGAGTCTTTGGGGTATTTCGAGTATAATACCAAAAGAAAGCAGGTGAAACTATGCAAATTGGCATTATCGGTGGCGGCGCATCGGGTATGGCTGCGGCTTTGGCAGCAGCGGAGAACCCCAATGTGCAGGTGCTGCTGCTGGAACGGCAGGCAAGATTGGGTAAGAAATTGCTGGCCACCGGCAACGGACGGTGCAATTTAACAAACCTCCATGCAGTAGATGGTGGCTATCACGGAAACGATGCGGACTTCACCCGGTATGCCATTTCGGAATTTGGCCCAGAGGAGACCCTGGGGTGGTTTCGCAGCATGGGGCTATTCACCGTGGCGGAAGCTTCCGGACGGGTGTATCCCTACTCCGACCAGGCCAATTCTGTGGTGGATACTCTGCGCTTTGCACTGGAAAAGCCCAACATTACGGTGCTCACCGGCTGCGAAGTGACGAAGATCAAGCGCAGCGGCAGCGGTTTTTTGCTGGAAACTGCGGAGGATTCTTATCCCTGCGACAAGGTGATCGTTGCCTGCGGCGGCCTTGCGGGTACGAAACTGGGCGGCAGCATGGCTGGCTACAAGCTGCTGAGCAAGCTGGGGCATCACAGCACGCGCCTGCGGCCTACACTTGTGCAGCTGAAAAGCAGCTGGGGAGGTGTGGTCGGACTCAAGGGTGTGCGCGCAAACTGCCGCGCTGAGATCCTGCGGGATGGACAAGTGTTCGCTGCCAGAACCGGTGAGCTGCAATTTACCGAGTATGGCATTTCCGGTCCTGTGATCTTTGAAATTTCCCGGGATGTTTGCCAAGGGGCAGGTGAGTGGCTCTGTCGATTGGACTTCCTGCCGGATGTGGATGAGAAAGCACTGCTACACGAACTTCAGCGGAGAAGGACTACGGGCCTGTGCGCTGAGGAGCTGCTGACTGGCATCCTTCACAACCGTCTGGGCAGAATACTTACCAAAGCGGCTGGGCTGCAGCCAAGCCGCGCCATCGCACAGACGGACGATGGGGAGCTTATGGCGGTCTGCAAGGCGGTAAAATCCTTCGAGCTGCCGCTGACAGAGCCTTTGGGCATGGAAAGCGCCCAGGTTACCGCCGGCGGCATTGTGACCGGGGAATTTGACCCTGCGACCATGGAAAGCCGCTTGGTGCCGGGGCTTTATGCCTGCGGTGAAATTTTGGATATTGACGGCGACTGCGGCGGCTATAATCTGCAATGGGCGTGGAGCTCCGGCAGATTGGCAGGGCTGAGTGCCGGAAAGGAATAATATGATTCGAATTCGTGAGATCTCGCTGCCAGCGGAGCACAGCGTGCATCAGCTGCCTTATGAAGCGGCGCAGCTGTTAAAGATCCCCAACTCCAAGGTGCGGCGGCTGAACATTGTGCGCCGCAGCGTGGATGCCCGGAAGAAGCCGGATGTGCGCATCGTTTATACCGTGGATGTGGCAGTGGATGGCAATGAGAATAAAATCCTCAGGCAAAGCGGCTGTAAGCGCGCAAGCCTGGCAAAAAACACCTATTATAAGCCTGCAAAATCTGCGCCTACCCCCGCCCAGCGGCCTGTTGTGGTGGGGTTTGGTCCTGCGGGTATGTTTGCGGCGCTGGTGCTGGCGATCGCGGGACTTCGCCCCATCGTTCTGGAACGGGGTGAGGATGCCCAGACCCGGCACGAAAAAGTGAAGCATTTCTTTGAGACCGGCGAGTTGGACACTAAAAGCAATGTGCAGTTTGGCGAGGGCGGTGCCGGAACCTTCTCCGATGGCAAGCTGAATACCGGCGTGAACAATCCCAGAATCAGCTGGGTGCTGGAGCAGTTTGTAAAAGCTGGCGCAGGAGAGGATATCCTCTTTGATGCCAAGCCTCATGTGGGTACGGATGTGCTGCTGACGGTGGTGCAGAATCTGCGCAAGCGGATCTGCGACCTGGGCGGCGAGGTGCGGTTTAACAGCCAGGTGACGGGCATTCTGGCCGATGGCGATGCGCTGACCGGCCTGACCCTGGCAAATGGGGAAAACGTCCCTTGCGACCGCTGCATCTTTGCCATCGGCCACAGCGCAAGGGACACCTTCAAGATGCTTTATGAGATGGGCGTACCCATGGAGGCAAAGCCTTTTGCCATGGGTGTGCGCATCGAGCATCCTCAAAATGTTATCGACCAATCCCAGTACGGCAAGGTAGACCCGGTGCTGCCCCCGGCGGATTACAAGCTGGTGCGCCACCTGGAGGATGCCACGGTGTATACCTTCTGTATGTGCCCCGGCGGCTATGTGGTGGCAGCGGCATCGGAAGAGGGGAGAGTGGTCACCAACGGCATGAGCTACGCCGACCGTGGGGGTGAAAATGCCAATGCTGCACTGCTGGTGACGGTGAATCCCCGGGATCTGCCCGGCGACGGTCCCCTTGCGGGTATGTACTGGCAGCAGGAGATCGAGGAAGCGGCCTACCGCATTGGTGGCGGCGGCTACAAAGCCCCCGCCCAAAGGGTGGGAGATTTCCTCTCAGGCATCCCCAGTACCGGACCCGGCGCTGTGCAGCCTACCTACCGCCCCGGTGTGACCTGGTGCGACCTGCACAGTGTACTGCCCCAACGGATCACCAAGGCACTGAAGGAGGCACTGCCCCAGCTGGATGGAAATCTCTCTGGCTTTGCCGCCTACGACAGCGTGCTTACCGCCCCGGAGACCCGAAGCTCATCGCCTGTGCGGATCCTGCGGGATGAAAGCCGCCAATGCCAAATTCGTGGCTTGTACCCTACCGGCGAAGGCGCAGGCTATGCCGGCGGCATCATGTCCGCCGCCATCGACGGCATTATGTCTGCCGAAGCGCTGCTGGAGACCCTATAAATCAAAAGACGCAGGAAATGCTTCCTGCGTCTTTTTTGTTGGATTTTAGAAATCGACCTGCGGCTCCATTTCTTTTTCCATAATTGCCACGAAGATAGGCACCAGATCCAGCGGAACATCATACACGGTGTCCATATTTTTTACCACGTAGTACCGCCCACGGGCGTAGCAGATATCCACCGCATCTTTCCGGAAAATATAGTCGCTTGAGTAGTGGTACAGGTTGATCCGATACTCGTAGTCCAGCCGGACATCCACAGGCAGGCGTTCGGGCTTTTCGTTAGCCAGAATATATTCCAGCGCATCCGCCTGCTGGGCTGTCAGGGTGTAAAGCACGGTCTCATAGCGTTCGGTATCAAAGTAGGAATAGCAGTATAGTTCCGGGGTGAAGCCTGTGCGCATACGCTCGCGTACGCTGTCGTATAGGTCAGACCGGCAGTAGTATTGCAGCCCGTAGCTATGTCCGGTATATGCCCTAACAAACTGACCGTCCCTGCTTTTATCTCCACTTGTTCCGAAAAGGTTGGTAAGTAACAAGGGCAGCTCTTCGTCATCTACAATATAGATGATCGTGTCACCGGAGAAGTCCGGAGCCAGTTCCGGACATTCCGGCAAAGCCAGATACTCGGTGCCATCTTGAAGCCGGATCGTGCCATCCTCCGTGAGGGACGCCCGTGACGCCCGCAGCTCGTCCAGGTAGCTGCATCCGCAAAGGGAAAGCATAAGCCCTAAAAGGGCGAGGAGCGAAAGAATTCGTGTGAGTTTTTTCATAGATACTTTCCCCCTTACTCAAGATTCAGCTTTCTGCTAATGATCCTGCGAATGATGCAGAATTCGATGGTAATGGCTATGATCAGCAGCAGTGATCCAATGCCCATGCAGCTATGGATAAAGGCATAGGGATGATGCTCAATAGTCGTGGAAAGCCATATTGCAAACTCATCCGTAGCTCCGAAGGCTGCAATGAATGACAGCACAACGGCAAGGATGGTAGAAACGACCTGGGAAAGTATGTAATAGACAAAATACGCGCCTACAGCCGCCAAAATGCGATTCTTTTTAAACAGCTGACCGATGGAGATGAAGGTGTAGTACAGCATAATGCTGGAGAAAAGACTCAGGGTGAGCAGAACCAGCATCTCACCGCCAATGAGGAAGCCATGGACTCCGGTGTGCTCATACAGCTTTTGCAAGAGGTAGATCATGGCCTTCCAGATCTCCGACAGCATTTCACCTGCGGTGATAATGCAGCCGGAAACGACGATCATAAGGACGGTGATCAGGTGAACGCAGACCGCTGTGACGGCCTTTACCAGAATATGCTGCCCCGGGGTTACCGGCAGGGTGAAGGAAAGGTAGCCCTCGGCGGTGAATAGATTCCTGTAAAAACGGATGATTCCCAGCACAAAGGCAAAGACGAAGGCTGCCAAAACAGAAATGGCGTATGTGGTACAGGAGATGTCGAAAACGATCTCATAGGGAATGCTGTCGCTTTCAAAAAACTGAATGATCCTGCCGGTTGCGGCGACGGTGAACAGTATGAGGTAAACGATGCGCATAATACGCGCGTAGTAAAGGAATTCGTGCTTAAACAGCTTCTTTACCATTTGAACACCTCCCGAAAAAGCTCGTCGACGCTTTTTCCGTGCTCCGCACGGATCTCATCCACCGTTTTGTGCAGAACGACATTGCCGTTTTTCAAGAAGACCACTTCGTCCAGGATCTGCTCAATATCCGCGATCAAATGGGTGGAGATGATCACGGAGGCATTGGGGTTATAATTATTTATGATGGTGGAGATCACATAGTCACGGGCAGCAGGATCTACACCGGCGATGGGCTCGTCCAGCACATACAGCTGGGCATTCCGGCTCATAACGAGGATCAGGCAGACCTTTTCTTTGTTTCCCTTGGAGAGGGTCTTCAGCCTGCGGTCGGGGGAGATGCCCAGCCGTTCAAGCATTTCGTATGCCACCGCAGGGCGGAAATCTTTATAAAAATCCGTGAAATACCCAACGATCTGCTTTACGGTCATCCAGGAATTTAAGTAGCTGTTATCCGGGAGATAGGCCACCCGCTCCTTGGTTTTGACACCAACTCTGTGACCGCCGATAAAAACCAGACCCTGGGAGGGAGTGAGAAGACCGTTAAGCAGCTTGATGAGCGTGGTCTTGCCGGAGCCGTTGGGACCCAAAAGACCGATGATCTTACCGCTTTCCAGCGTGAGGCGGATGTTGTTCAGGGCGGTGATGCTACCGTAGTGTTTGCTTAAATCATGGCAATGAACGAGTTCACTCATACAGACCACTCCTTTACATATTTCTTCACAGCGTCGGCATCCATACCCAAGACCTGCATGGCGGCAAAATAATCGGCAGTTTTCTGCGCCAGAATGCGGTGCAGAACATCCTTTGCCAGCGTGGTGTCCTTAGCGACGAACCAGCCGGAGCCACGGATCGAGTAGAGAATTCCTTGGCGCTCCAATTCTTCCAGAGAATGCTGCACGGTGTTGGGATTTACTCCTGCTGCTACCGCTAGCTCCCGGACAGAGGGGAGCTTTTGGAATGGGGAAAACACACCGCCCGCAATTCTGACACAAACCTGCTCGCAGATTTGAGGACAGATCGGTCTGCCCTTATCAATGATCCAATCCACATCATCACTCCTTTGAACTGTATTAGCTTACTAATACAATTATACAATACATTGTCTTGATAGTCAACCATTATATGGAAAACATGGGGTTTTTTCTTGGCTGTGTTGGGCAACAAAAACGCAGGGCATAAACCCTGCGATTTGGATATTCAGATATGGCGTATCAGCGTGGCAATCAGCAGCGCATACAGCGCCATGACCAGCGGTATTCCAATATAAAAGCGGGGCTTTCGGGTCTTGTGCCGGAACAGCTGCATACCCAGAAACACTCCAAGGCAGCCGCCGCAAATGGCGATGCCAAAGAGGGTGGCTTCCGGGATGCGCCAGGCAGATTTTATGGCGGCGCGCTTGTCGATAAGCATAACTACCAGCCCGGCAGCATTGATTATTATCAGGTAAAGAGTAATAAGCTTTAAAAGCATAGGCACCAACATTTCTGGAGGGAATGGCATGAAAATTGTACTGTGTATCGTGCTTGTACTGACGATGCTGTCCGGCTGCAGTGAGCCAAAGACCTTTGAGACCATGTCCGATAGCTATGAACAGCCGGAGCTCCCGCAGGCAGGAGAGGTATTTTTGCATCTGCCGGAGGATGCGGCGAAGGAGGTGCTGCAGGCTGCCGAGGCCGGAACCCTTTATCTGTGCGATGGGTACACGGTGGCGGTGCAGACGCTCCCGGCAGGGAATCTGGATGCCACGGTGCGTGAGGTTACCGGCTATGGAAGGGATAAAGTGCAGCTCTGGCAGCAGCCGGAGGGAGAGCTTTCCCGCTATACCTGCGTGTGGGCATCCGCAGGAGAGGGCGGCGACCAGATGGGGAAGGCCACCATCCTGGATGACGGGAATTATCATTATGTCCTGTCGGTGATGGCCCGCGCGGAGGATGCGGGAGAACTGGCAGAAACCTGGCAGAAGCTGATGGATTCCTTTAGTATTGTTCAATAGCCTCCCGGCAAAAGGTAAGAAACCGATCGGCAACGCTCTGGGGGTACAGGATCTTGGCCTTAGCGCCGAAGCTTGCCAGCCAGCTTAAAAAGATGGGGGATACCGCCACCCGGACGGTGAAGTTAAAATGCTCTTCTCCGTCGGGGATCAACATCGTGTTTTTGCCGAAACGGTCCACCACCACATTGATGAGTGAGCGGTGGAACCGCAGCTTCACATCCATTGCATCGCCCTCGAACATCTGGAACATCCGGTTGGCGTGCTCGTGGAGGGCTTTGCCTGTGAGCTCCGGGCAGGGAAGGCGGGATTCCTGGCAAATGCGGATGTCGCTCATCCGGTCTACCCGGTAGGAGGTAACGCCGTGGCGAGGGGAGTGACCCAGTAAATAGCAGTTTTCATTATCCTGGCACAGTCCGTAGGGACTTGCCAGGTATTCTTTTTCCCGGTAGCGGCGCTTGCCACCCAGATCCCAGTCGAAATACCGGAAAGCGATCTGCTTATTTTGGGTGATGGCATCCTGGATGGCATCCACATTGTAGTAGATGGATTCGTTCATGCTCTTGACCCGCCCGGAAACCAGCACCGTGCGGCGGATCAGCTTGGCATCCTGCTCGTTACATTGGGTGCAAAGCTTCTCGATCAGCTCACGGGATTTTTTCTCCGTAAGGTAGCGGCTGGACTGTACCGCGTCGATCAGCAGCTTCAGTTCCGGCAGCTCAAAATTTCGGGAGGCGATATAATAGCCGCCGGACCGTCCGGGAATGGAGATAATATCGATGCCGTAATCCTGCAAGGCTGCGATGTCGGAGTAAACGGTCTTGCGGTCGCAGGAAATATTGTGCTTTTCCAGCATTGCGATCAGCTCACCCGCCCGAACAGGAGAATCCTCATTGGAATTCTTTTGCAGATAATCCAGGATATATAGGATCTTCAGCTTTTGATTGTCGGATTTCGGCATAACAACAACTCCTTTTTGTAACTGTACCATTTCGCCATTGGGATGTCAATGCATTTGGCAGGAATCTCCGGCGATTGCAATTTGCTTGCGGATGTGGTATAATAAATAAAAGTTTTTGCAAAGGAGAACAGGTATGCGTTATTTGGGTTGCCATCTTTCCGCTTCCGATGGATATCTTGCAATGGTGCGCACAGCAAAAAGCATCGGTGCCAATACCTTTGCGTTTTTTACAAGAAATCCCCGGGGCAGCAGAGCAAAGCAAGAAGATCATGCAGATGCCGCCGCTGCCTGCAAAGCCCTCGCAGAAGAAGCTTTTGGCAAATTGGTTGCCCACGGAGCGTATACCATGAACCTGTGTACCGCCGACCCGGAGGCAAGAGCGTTCGCGGCCTCGGTCCTGGAGGATGACCTGCGCCGTATGGCGGCGATTCCCGGTAATTTCTATAATTTCCATCCGGGCAGCCATGTGGGTCAGGGAACCGATGCGGGGATCCAGCAGATCAGCGATGCCTTGAAGGCAGCGCTGCGCCACGGCTATCCGGTGACGGTGCTGCTGGAAACCATGGCAGGCAAGGGAAGCGAAGTTGGTGGAAAATTTGAAGAGCTCAAAACCATCATCGATGCGGTGGGAAGCCCCAATGTGGGCGTGTGCCTGGACACCTGCCACATATACGACGGCGGCTATGATATCGTAAACGATCTGGACGGTGTGCTGCGGGAATTTGACGCGGTGATCGGTCTGGACAGGCTGAAAGCGCTTCATATTAACGATTCCAAGAATCCCTTTGGCAGCCATAAGGACCGCCACGCCTGCATTGGCGAGGGTTCTCTCGGCTTCGAGACCTTCCGAAAGATCATAAACCATCCTGCCCTTAGGGATAAGCCCATGATCCTGGAAACGCCCAACGAGCTGCCCGGCTATGCAAGGGAGATCGCGCTGCTGCGCAGTATGGAAAACTAATTAAAAAAACGAGTAAGGAGGTGACCGTATGGAAGCCATCGTCAATCTGTTTGCAGGGGCAAGGGATACCTATGTCCATGTGTTTATTGCAATTATGCGTTATTTGGCACCGATCCTCTGCTTTGTGCTGCTGCTTCGCTGCGGAAAACCTCTGTTAGCGTTCCGCAGAGAGCCGGAGATCTGGGCGTGGCTCTGCCTGGAGGGCGGCAAGAAGCTGCCCATCACCCATTGGGAAAATGTCATCGGCAGAAGCAAACGCAGCGATATCGTCATCGATTTCCCCACAGTATCCCGGAATCACGCGGTCATCACCCGGTATGACGACGGCACCTGGACCGTCACCGACACCGATGCCAAAGCCGGCGTGCTGGTCAATGGCAAGCAGATCGATATTTGCCCCATTGGACCGGAGGATACCATCAATATCGGCGGCATCGATATGAAATTGCAGCCCATCTCCCGCCGACAGGAGCAGCGGCTGGCGCAGCTGCGCAGCAGCGGCACAAGTGCCATTGGCAGCGTGTTTAACTTGCTGTTGCTGACCCTGTTTCAGGTTCTGGCCTGTATGGGCTTTTTGATGGTGACGGACCCTGCAAAGGGCGGTTCGGTGCTGCTGGGCTTTGGCGGCATCATCGCAGCCCAGTGGGTGCTGCTGCTGTTCTATCTCCTCATTCGCCGCACGGCCTTCGAGGTGGAGACCGTTGCGTTTTTTCTGTGCACCATGGGCATGACTGCCATCGCCACCGTGAAACCCGGCGAAGCGGGAAAACAGCTGGCAGCTATGTTTTTGGGCATCGTGCTCTTTTTGCTGGTAGGCTGGTCGCTGCGCGATCTGGAGCGGGCAAAGAAGTTCCGCTATGTGGCAGCGGTGGCAGGCATTGGCTTTTTGGTGATCACTCTGCTGTTTGGCACGGAGTACTATGGCGCAAAGAACTGGCTGCAGATCGGCTCCATGACCATCCAACCCTCAGAACTGAGCAAGGTCTGCTTCGTATATGCCGGTGCTTCTGCGATGGACCGACTGCTCAATAAGCGCAATCTGATCGGTTTTATCGCCTATTCCGTGGTGATCTGCGGCTGTTTGGCGCTGATGAACGATTTCGGCACGGCGCTGATCTTCTTCTGCGCCTTTTTGATCATTGCGTTTCTGCGTTCCGGAAGCGTTGGAACTGTGGCGCTGGCCTGCACTTCTCTCGGTTTTGCAGGCGTGGTTGCGCTGAAGATCGCACCCCATGCTTTGCGGCGGTTTACCGCCTGGCGGCATGTGTGGGAATTCCCTCAGACCACCGGCTATCAACAGATCCACGGACTCATGTGCATCGCCTCCGGCGGTTTCTTCGGTCTGGGTATCGGCCAGGGCTGGATGAAGAATATGTTTGCCGCAGACTCCGATGTGGTGTTTGCCACCATTGCAGAGGAGTGGGGGCTTATTATGGCGATTCTGCCCATTTTGTGTATGCTGATGCTGGGCATCTTTGCCATGCGTTCCTCCGCTGTGGGGCGCAGCAGCCTTTATACCATTGGTGCTTGCACCGCTGCGGGCATTATGCTGTTTCAGTCTGCTCTCAATGCCTTGGGTACGGTGGATGTGCTGCCGCTCACCGGTGTGACCTTCCCGTTTTTGTCCAACGGCGGAACCAGTATGATCAGTGCCTGGGGACTGCTGGCCTTTATCAAGGCTGCGGACACCCGGCAGAATGCCAGCTTCGCTGTGCGGATCCATCGCAGCAGGAGGGATGAGGATGAATAGAGTTGCAAGAAGAGCTGCTGTCCTGCTCGTTCTGCTGCTGCTCTTAGCGGTGGGTACGGTATTTTTCGTGGGAGAGTACCTGTCAGATAGCGGCGATTGGATCTTGTTCCCCGGCTCTCCGCACTTGTATAGCGGCAACAAAGTCAGCACAGGCGTGATCGCGGATCATACCGGTGGACTGTTGGTAGACCTGCGGGATGGCAGAAGCTACTGCGAAAATGCGCTTGTCCGCAAGAGCATGCTCCATTGGGTGGGTGACCGAAAGGGAAATGTCAGCGTACCCTTTGTAGAGCACTATGCCACGGAACTGCTGGGCTAC
The DNA here is from genome assembly GCA_045543895.1 of Faecousia sp. Lineage (GTDB taxonomy): Bacteria > Bacillota > Clostridia > Oscillospirales > Oscillospiraceae > Faecousia. The sequence continues at coordinate 4,069 of JAZPXW010000072.1, read as the reverse complement.
GACCCCATCGGCGGCATCTATTCCTATGGCGATACCTATGGCACTATCAACCTGACCCTGTCTGCCAAGGTGCAGGCGGCGGTTCTGGAAGCGATGGGTGACCGGGTGGGAACGGTAGCCGTGTACAACTACAAAACCGGCCAGCTGCTGTGCGCAGTAACTACCCCCACCTTCGACCCGGACAATGTGCCGGATATCGAAGGGGATACCACCGGGGCTTACACCGGCGTGTATATGAACCGGTTTACCCAATCCAAGTATATTCCCGGTTCGATCTTCAAGATCGTGACCCTGGCGGCAGCGTTGGAGACCGTTCCCGGCATCCAGGACCAAACCTTTACCTGCACCGGAAGCTATGAGATCCAAAAGGGTGACATCACCTGCGAGCGGGCCCATGGCAACCAGTCGCTGAAGGATGCGTTCAGCAATTCCTGCAACTGCGCCTTTGCCCAGATCGTGGGTCTGATCGGTTCTGAGAAGCTTGCCCGGTATGTGCAGCTGTTTGGCGTTACCGATTCGGTGAGCTTTGACGGGCTAACCACCACCACCGGCAATTTCGAGGTGACCGGCGCTACCGCAGAGCAGATCGCATGGAGCGGCATTGGTCAGCATAAGGATCAAATCAATCCCTGTGCGTTTTTGCGGTTTGTTGGTGCCGTGGCAGGCGGCGGTGTGGGCGTAGAGCCCTATGTAGTAGATTCTGTTACCGTGGGTGACAGGGAGACCTACAGCGCTACCACAAGAAAGACCGAACGGCTGATCTCCAAGACCACGGCGGAGATCCTCCGGGAATATATGGCCAACAATGTGGAAAGCAAGTACGGCGCGGAGAATTTCCCCATTCCCTCCGTGTGCGGCAAGTCCGGCACCGGTGAGGTAGGCCCCGGAAAAGCGCCCAATGCTATGTTTGCCGGCTTTATCAGCGACCCCGAGCATCCCTATGCCTTTATTGCCGCCATCGAAGAAGGCGGCTACGGCAGCAAGACCTGCATCCCCATTTTGAATGAGGCGCTGAAGGCCTGCATTGAAGCCTATGGTTAATTGCGGAACACCCCCTGCATAGATTTGTGCAGGGGGTGTTTTTATGTGCCGATACAGTTACTTGCGTGGAGTTGGCTGCATCGCTTTTGGGATCGGTCTGCTCATCGGTTGCAGTATGGAATCCGGCTTTTGGTGCTGCGTGCTTGGCTTGGGAGCCATTATTTCCGGGATCGTATTTTTTCAGAAAAAATAGCGCATAGTCTTGTCCCCCGGTGAATAGGATTCTTTAGTATCGTTGGGATAAGGAGTGATGGCGATGGAATTAAAATTCCGAAACGATGGGCTTAACTGCCTGCGGGAGGCAGCCTGGGAGGTAAAAAACGAGGAGCAGACCCAGGAGATCAAGCTGTCCGACGCTATGCCCGATGTGGGCAAGGTGCTGGGTGCCTGGGGTCAGGTGCTGATTCGGGGCAAAGAGTGGCGGGGCAGCGGTATGAGCATATCCGGCGGTGTTATGGCCTGGGTAATGTACCTGCCGGAGGGGGAGACAGAGCCAAGAACGGTGGACACATGGATCCCGTTTCATATCCGGTGGGACTTTCCCCAGACAGATCGGGACGGTGCGATCCTGGCGGAGGCACTGCTCAAAAGCATCGATGCCCGCTCCGTTTCTGCCCGGAAGCTGATGGTGCGTGCGGTGGTCAGCGTGGCGGGGTGCGCTTTGGAGCCGGTGGTGGCGGAGGTGTATGTGCCGGAGTCCGTCCCGGAGGATGTATACCTGCGAAAATGTACCTACCCAATGTTGATTCCACGAGAATCCGGGGAAAAGGCCTTCCAGCTGGATGAGGAGCTGACGCTGCCCGGCGATTGCCAGAGCGCAAGGCGGCTTCTGACCTATCAAATGAATCCCCAGATCACCGATCAAAAGATCATGGCAGATAAGGTGGTGTTCCGGGGGACAGCCCATATCTGCGCCCTAATGAAGCTTGAGGACGGTAGAGTCAAATCCTGCGATCTGGAGATACCCTTCTCCCAATATGCGGATCTGGAGCGGGAGTACGATCCCAATGCCCAGGTGCGCATCCTTCCCGCAGTGACCAATCTGGATATGGAACTGCAGGAAAACGGTATGCTTCGTATAAAAGCAGGACTTGTGGGGCAGTATGTGATCTACGATCAAAAGCCTATCGAGGTGGTCGCGGATGCCTACAGCACCAGCCGTCCGGTGAAGCTGCAAACTGCACAGCTGCAGATCCCCTCTGTACTGGAGCAAAGGCAGGAAACCTTCTCAGCAGAACAGCTGTTGGAGGATGCGGCAGGGGAACTGGCAGATGTAGCCTTCACCGCCGAGCAGCCACGCCCGGATAGGAATGGGGAAAATGCGGATATGGAGCTGCAGGGCGCGTTCCAGGCGCTTTATTATGACGCGGAGGGCAATCTCAAAAGCGGCAGCGTCCGCTGGGGAGAGGAGCGCCGGCTGGCTGTACCCCAGGATGTAAAACTGGCAGCTACCTGCCGTATGGTCGGTTCACCACGGGGTGAAGCGGGTATGGATGGCATCCGGCTGCGTATGGATATGAGTTTGGATACCACCGCTACAGCAAACAGCGGCATCGAAATGGTCACGGGTTTGGAGCTGGGGGAGGCTTCACCGCCTGCAGCGGACAGACCTAGCCTAATCCTGCGCCGGGTGGAACAGGAGAGCCTGTGGGATATGGCAAAGCGGTTCGGCTCTACTGAGGATGCGATCCGCAAGGCCAACGGTCTGACCGATGAGCCGATACCCGGGCAAGTATTGATCATTCCTGTTGCATAAATGAAATGACCGCCGCTGCGTGGGAGATACGCAGCGGCGGTTTGGCGGTTGTCGCACGGGGGATTGTCCGCCAGAAGAAACATAACCGATTTTCTATGGAAGATTCAAGGGGATCTTGTCGAAGAAACGAAATCCCTCTTGTCATTTTTTGCGCCGGGTGCTATACTATACCCGGTAAAATATTTATACAGAAGGTGTTTTCATGACAAAAATCGATATTTATTCCGGCTTCCTTGGGGCAGGTAAAACTACCCTTATCAAGAAAATGATCGCCGAGGGCTACCAGGGCCAGAAGCTGGTGCCCATCGAAAATGAATTTGGTGAGATCGGCATCGACGGCGGCTTCCTGCAGGATGCTGGCATCAACATCACCGAGATGAACAGCGGATGCATCTGCTGCAGCTTGGTTGGCGACTTCAGTAAGGCACTCACCCAGGTGATCGAGCAGTATCATCCCGACCGGGTGATCATCGAGCCCTCCGGTGTGGGCAAGCTGTCCGATGTGATCGGCGCTGTGAAAAAGGTCACCGGTCACGATGTGGAGATCGGCTATACCGTCGCCGTTGCCGATGCCGGCAAGGTCAAGGTGTATATGAAGAACTTTGGCGAGTTCTACAATAACCAGATCGAGACCGCTTCCACCATCATCCTTTCCCGCACCGATTCCATTGGGGAAGAGAAGCTGCACAAGGCTGTGGAACTGCTCCGAGAGCATAACGTTGCCGCTACTGTGGTCACCACTCCCTGGGACGAGCTGACCGGTGCGCAGCTGATTAGCGCTATGGAAGGCGGTGCTACTGTGGAGAAGGCTCTGGAGGAGCTGGAGCATGAGCACGAGCATCACCATCATGAGCATCACCATGAACACGGCGAGCATTGCTGCTGCGGACACCACGACCACGAGCATCATCACGAGCATGGCGAGCACTGCTGCGGTAATCACGACCATGAGCATCACCATGAACACGGCGAGCATTGCTGCGGTCACCACGACCATGAGCACCACCACGAGCATGGCGAGCACTGCTGCGGTCACCACGACCACGAGCATCATCATGAGCACGGCGAGCATTGCTGCGGTCACCACGACCACGAGCATCACCACGAGCACGGTGAGCATTGCTCCTGCGGGCACGATCACCATGACCATCATCATGCCGACGAGGTGTTCACCTCCTGGGGCAGAGAAACCGCTAAAAAGTTTACTGTGGGTCAGATCCAGGCTGCCTTGGCATCTCTGGACAGCGGCCGCTTTGGCATGATCCTCCGGGC
>JAZPXW010000071.1:0-2805 GCA_045543895.1 Faecousia sp. | reverse complement strand
GTGGAAGACCGCCGTGTGCTGTTTACCGGCACGGAAGCAGACCTTGCCAAGGCAAATATCTGCCTGCGCACCGGTGAACGGGTGATGATCGTGCTGGCGCAGTTTACCGCCAAGAGCTTTGAGGAGCTGTTCCAGGGCGTGTATCACGCGGAGCTGGAGCGGTCTATCCCCAAGGACGGGCAGTTCCCTGTGAAGGGTCACTGTCTGAACAGCCAGCTGATGAGCGTTTCCGATTGCCAGGCCATCATCAAAAAGGCCGCCTCCCGCCGTTTGGGTGAAAAGTACGGTGTTTCCTGGCTGCCGGAGACCGGCATCAAGTTCCAGCTGCATTTCACCATCCTAAACGACCAGGTCACCCTCTCTCTGGACACCTCCGGTGCAGGCCTGCACAAGCGGGGCTACCGGGCTGTGAGTAACGATGCGCCTCTGCACGAAACTCTGGCTGCCGGTATGATCCAGCTGGCACGCTACCGGGGTAGGGAGTATTTCTGGGATCCCTTCTGCGGCAGCGGCACCATCCCCATCGAGGCTGCCCTCATTGCCAAGAACCGGGCGCCCGGCCTTTCCCGCCGCTTTGCTGCGGAGGAATTCCCCTGGATGCCCAAGGAAATTTGGGAGCAGGCCCGGCAGGAAGCGAAGGACCGGGAATTTAAGGGCAACTACCGAATTCTGGGCTCTGACAACGACCCCGCCTGCGTATCCCTTGCCATGGCAAATGCCCGCAAGGCCGGTGTTGCCGATGTGATCGAATTCCGTGACGGCGATGCCACCAAAATGAGCCTGCCTGCAGAAAATGGCATCATCGTGTGCAATCCCCCCTATGGTGAGCGGATGATGGAGCAGCAGAGCGCACAGCGGCTCTATTCCGCCCTGGGCCGTCACCTGAAATTCGCCAACGACTGGAAGAAATTCGTCATTACCTCCGAGCCGGAATTTGAGCATTACTTTGGCTGCCGGGCAGACAAAAAGCGGAAATTCTACAACGGCAAGATCAAGTGCGACTACTATATGTTCACCTCTCAAATGCGAAAGGATAAAAAGAGATGACCCACCTTTTCATCATCAACCCAGCAGCAGGCAGCCGTGACCGGACAGAAAAATACCGGGAGAATATCCGCAGAATCTGTGACCCCCGGGGGCTTTCCTACCGCATCGAGGTATCCGGCGCACCCGGAGAGTGCTGCCGCATTGCCCGGGAAGCCGCCCAAACCGGCGACGAATACCGGATCTATGCCTGCGGCGGTGACGGCACCCTCAATGAGGTGGTCGCCGGTGTAGCTGGCTACGACAACGCTTCCGTCACCTGCTACCGGGGTGGCAGCGGCAACGATTTCGTGAAGCTCTTCAGCGACCCGGATGCCTTTTTGGATCTGGAGCGTCTGCTGGATTGTGAGGAAGCTACCTTCGACCTGATGCGCTGCAACGGCGATATCTGCCTGAACATCTGCTCTGTGGGTCTGGATGCCCGGATCGGCACCGATGTTTCCAACTACAAGCGCCTGCCGCTACTCAGCGGGTTCCGGGCTTACGCCGTTTCCACCGTGATCAATGTGATACGGGGCATCAGCGAGCATTATGTGGTGGAGATCGGCGGCGAAACGATCGACGGTGAGCAGACCATGATCTGCGCCTGCAACGGCCGCTATTACGGCGGCGGCTTCAACCCCGTACCCTTTGCCGACCCCTGTGACGGATTGTTGGATGTGCTGCTGGTCAAAAAGGTCTCCCGGCTGCAGGTCCCCGCCGTGGTGGGCAAGTACAAGGCAGGCCGTTTCCAGGAGCTGCCCCACCTGGTCCGCCATTTCCGGGTCAAGGAGCTGACCATCCATTGTGACGCACCCACCCCCATTAACTTGGATGGCGAGCTGCGCACCGGAAAGACCGTACATATCCAGGTAGCAGATGAAAAGGTCCGCTTCTTCTACCCCAAAGGTCTGACCTTCGCTCCCCAGCCTGCAACCGTATAACCAAGGCCCCCTCTGACGAGGGGGCTGGATTTTTGCGAAGCAAAAAGACTGGGGGAGAGAACACTCCCCTTTTCTCTCCCTCCGTCTGCCCTGTGGGCAGCCACCTCCCTCATCAGAGGGAGGCTTTTTCCTGTATCATAAAAGTGCTTAGGGAACAATTCCCTAAGCACTCTTTTTTACGGATTATAAAACAGCAGCGAATACCAGGTGATGATATTTCCGCCGTACTGAAATTCCAGGCCGTTTTCTTCCAGGGTGGGAATGAGGTTGATGCCGTGGCTTTCGATGCAGGGGTGCATCCGGTCGGCGTGGCGGCAGGGCTTCCCCTGGGGGAAGGTGCAGCTTTCACAGATGGCGCAGGAATCGGTGGACAGGATATAAGGCTCTATCCCCATATCCCGGAGCAGCTGCTGCACTTCATCGGTGACCGCCTCGTGATCCGGGCGGGTGGCAAGGGTCTCTTCGATATCCGCAATGTCATTACATTCGGTGATCGTGCCGATCACCAGGCACTCCTTGTATTCCAGACATTTTGCCTTGCATTCCGCCACGCTGCCCACGCCGGGCGGGCAGGCCCAGCTTTGGCCGTACCGGGGGCATTCTGCCTGGCAGATGTAGCGGATCCGGTCAGAAAATTCCAGCTGCCGGGGGTCTATGTAAAAATAGGTATAAAGGGGCAGCTGCAGCAGCTGCTGTTCCAGCTTTTCTTTATCCATTACATTCCTCCAGGATCCGCCGGCAGCCCTCTACGATATCCAGCCAGGTTTGGGTGAAATCCCCGGTGTACCAGGGGTCCGCCACATCCCGGTCGAGAAACGGCTGCCATTTGCTCTGCCCC
>JAZPXW010000070.1:0-4868 GCA_045543895.1 Faecousia sp. | reverse complement strand
GCTCCCAGGTCACGCTGCAGGTGCGGGGGTCAAAGACTGGCACGCTGTACCTCCGGGGCAGCGCTTATGACAGCTATGAGGGCATCCAATGGACCATCTCTCAGGGTAATTGGAGCCGGGACGGGGAGTTTGCTCCCGCTGCTGGCAAGGAGCTAACCGCAACCATTCTTACGAGCGATCCTCACAAGCTTCGCTATCTGGCCTATTCTCCTATAGAAAAGCCGGATATCCAAAACGGACGGGTGGAAAATGCCGACTCTGCGGCAGAGTACACCATTCGCTATGGGGCTGTTTCCGGCTATCAAAGCAGCTGGGAAGAGCTGCAGGGAACCGTTCCCGGCGATATGCAGATGTATCTGGAACTGCCGGAAAATACGGCGGTAAAGGCCCGGGAGTACCTGCGCACAAGCGTGGGATTTCCCAAAGAGGGCATGACCGCAGGGGATATTTTCCGCTATGCCACCACGGTGTCTGCTCTGGTGCGAAATTCCGCAAGCTATGATCTGAACACCCCGGCTATGCCGGCGGATGCGGAGGATTTTGCTCTTTGGTTTTTGCAGGAAAGCGACACCGGCTACTGTGTCCACTATGCCTCCGCCGCTGCGGTTCTGCTCCGGGCAGCGGGTATTCCCGCCCGGTATGTTTCCGGTTACTTGGTAAAGACCCAGGCGGATCAAACGGTCAATGTGCGGCACAAGGATGCCCACGCCTGGGTGGAATACTACATCCCCGGTATCGGCTGGATGATGCTGGAGGCTACCGCTTCCGGCGGTGATTCCCCAGTGGTGGTGGAGACCCAACCGCCGGAAACGACTCTGTCGGAAGAAACCACGCTGACAGAGGAGACCACCGAGGCAACAGATCCGGAATCGGCAGGGACAGAAACAACCCCGTCTTCAACAGGAGAACCTCTGGAAACCGATCCGCAGGAAACCGAACCCCAACCCACACCGGGAGCCAAGGATCACGACTGGCTTGGTGCGGTCCTGCTGACCGTGGCAGGAATCGCTGTGGTTTTGATGCAGTGGCGGCTGCGTGTTACGCTGCGGCGGCAGGAAAACCGCAGAGGAAAAGCCAATGCCCGGGCGCTGCGCCTCTGGCGGGAAGCGGCGCTTTGTGCAAAGCTGCTGGGGGTCAAGCCGGATTCTCAACTTCATGCGTTGGCGCAAAAAGCCAAGTTCAGCCAGGAGATCATCACTCCAGCCGAGCTGCGGCAATTTGATGAAAGTCTGGAAAACAGCCGAAAGCTGCTGAAGAAAAAACCCATTTGGAATCAGCTGGTCTACACGCTGATCTTCGCTCTTTACTAAATAGAACGGGCGTGTCGCAGTGATTTGCGACACGCCCTTAAACTATGCATTTTCTCCGTCCTGCGGACGTAGGGGCGGCAATCTGCCGCCCGCGGGCGACTAATAGTCGCCCCTACGGATTCTATCCGACTTGGTTATTGTTCTTGTTTGATTTTTAAGGCGATCTGGCAGTTTGGCGCGTAGGGACAATCGGGATAGGAGCAATCCGCGTCCACTTGGTTTTCTGTGATCTCCACCGCTACCATGCGGCTTTGATCCAGCACACGGCAGTAGCCGGATACAAAAATCTCTTTTTCCATGGTTCAGCCCTCCGTGATGCAGAAGCCCATAGGCAGCAGAGAGGTCCAGTTGGGTGCGGAGGTCCGCAGGTTGTGTCCGTAGAGCAGCTTGCCGGTGGGAATGTCCCAGGGGGTTTCGTTGAGGTTGAGCCATACGGTCACCCGGCAGCCATCCAGGGTACGGCTGTAGTGCAGCCTGCCGTCTTCTGCCTTGAAAAATTCAATACTGCCTGTACGCAGGCAGGGGTACTGCTTTCGCAGCTGTCCCAGCCGGCGGTAGTGGGAAAGCAGCGTGGGATTTTCGTGTCCCCAGGGATAGGTGCGGCGGTTGAAGGGATCCTTGTGACCTTCCATACCCGCTTCGTCACCGTAGTAAATGCTCACAGAGCCGGGCAGCGTGTACTGCAGGCAGGTGGCCATTAGAAGCCGCTCCTGGGCAAGGTTGTACTGCCCCTGGGTGAGGCGGCGATTTGCCAGCTGCTCCCGGCTGCCCTCGAAATCATCCACCAGAGCCGTGAGAATCCGGGGGGTATCGTGGGTGCCCAGCAGGTTCATATTACAGGAGAGAACCTGGGGCGGGTAGTTTTCCAGAATGGTCATCACCGTTTCCTTCAGCTGACGGCCATCGTCCCAGCCCTTGAGGTAATTCAAAATGGCGGTGCGGAAGGGGTAGTTCATAACCGAGTCCAGCACACCGTCCACAAAGTAGCGGCGACGGACACCGTAGGCGGTCTTGTTGGAGGCATCCTCCCAGACTTCGCCCAGCAGCAGGGCGTCGGGCTTCAGCTCCCGCAGACGCTTTTTGAGGATGGCCAAGAATTCGTCCGGCAGCTCATCGGCCACATCCAGCCGGAAGCCATCGGCACCCAGCCTCAGCCAATGGGCCACCACGCTATCCTCGCCTGTGATGATGTACTCCAAAAAGTTGGGATCCATCTTGTTCACTGTGGGGAGAGTATCAAAGCCCCACCAGGAGTGGTAGCTGTCGGGATATTGGCGGAAGGTGTACCAGCTGAAGTAGGGGGAATCGGGACCGCAGTAGGCGCCGTTGCCGCCAAAGGTGCGGTACTTGTCAAAATACAGGCTATTGTCGCCGGTGTGGGAGTACACACCGTCCAAAATCACCCGGATGCCCAGCTTGTGGGCAGCATCGCACAGAGCGCAAAAATCCACGGTAGTGCCCAGCATAGGGTCGGGGGTCTTATAGTCACCGGTGTCATAGCGGTGGCTGGAAAAACTCTTGCTGATGGGGTTGAGATACAGGATGGTCGTACCCAGAGAGGCGATGTACGGGAGCTTTTCCATAATGCCCCGGAAATTGCCGCCGTAGAAATCGTTGTTGAGCACCTTACCTTCGGGGGTGGGCTGCCAGACGATCTCTTCGTTCCAGTTTTCGTGGACTGTGTAGGGCTCCAGCTTTCCGGTGAGGTCACATTCTCCTGCCTTGCAGAAACGGTCCGGGAACACCTGGTAGATGGTAGCGCCCTTAGCCCAATCGGGGGTGGTGAAATCCGCGGGAATGCAGCTGACCTGCCAAAGACCGCCCTCTTCCATATTGGTGTCGTCCCCGTACTTAAACAGCCGGAAGCAGTGGGTGGGGGTATGAATGCGGAAGTAATAAAAGTAAAGCCCCGGCTGCGCCAGCTGAAAGCTGCCGCAAAACACCTGGTAAGGCTCCTGGGTCTCCTGCAGCGTCATACAGACGGTTTGCACCGGACCGCCCCGCTCGTCGGTGACCAGACATTCTGCGATGCTGGCTGCCACAGAGGAAGGAATGCGGATGCGCAGGGTGCAGGTTTCCCCGGGTGCGAGAGTGCCGAAGGGCTCTTTATAGTATTGTACCTTGGAATCAAATAAAATTCGCATGGTATACTCCCAATCAAAGTGTTACCCTAATAGAATAGCCGAAAAACGCCAAAAGGTCAAGGAAAAACCGGGGTTTTCCAACCCCGGTTTTTTTGTTAGACGAAGAGAGGTCAGAGAAACCCCAAAGACAAGCAAAAAGCCGGCGTCGGCGTACATAGGTACGTTAGTCCGGCCTTTTGCGCAGTAAGCCAAATGCCTTGCGAAGCAAGCTTTTCCCTCATCCGTCAGCCCTTCGGGCTGCCACCTTCCCCCAGGGGAAGGCTTTTCAAACCCCAAACCGCGAAACTTGCATTTCACGGTTTGGGGTTTCTGTGACCGCTGGATTAGTGAATCATTTGATGGAACAGTTCCATATACCGCCGGGCAGGCTTATCCCAGCTGAAGTCCTGGCACATGTCGGTATGCTGCAGCGCCCGGAAACCGTCCCGGTTGTCCCGGTACAGGTTCAGGCAGCGCTTGATGGCAGCCAGGAAATCGTCGGCATTGTAGCTCTGGAAGGTGAAGCCCAGGCCACCGTTGCCGTTTTCGTCGGCAGGGGGAACGGTATCCCGCAGACCGCCGGTGGCGTGTACCACAGGCACAGTGCCATAGTGCATGGCATTCATCTGGCTCAGACCGCAGGGCTCGCTCTTGGAGGGCATCAGGTAGATGTCACCGCCGGCATAGATCCGGGCAGCCAGGCCCAGGTTAAAGGTGATCTTCGCAGCCACCTGGTTCGGGAAGTCTGCTGCCAGCTCCCGGAAGAAGGCTTCGTACTGCGGCTCACCGGTACCCAGAATCAGCAGCTGGGCATTTTCTTCGCTCATGAGTCTGCGTGCCATGTAGCATAATAGATCCAAGCCCTTGTGGCCAGCCAGCCGTGTGACCATGACCATCAGCGGCACATCCGGCTCCTGGGGCAGGCCCACCTCACTCTGGAGAGATGCCTTGCAGGCGGCCTTGCCCACCCGGAAGGTATCCGCATTGTAGTGCGCGGGCAGCGCAGGATCGGTCTCCGGGTTGAAGGTGTTCACATCGATGCCGTTGGTGATGCCCGTCAGCTTCCAGGCATTCTCCGACAGAATGCCGTCCAGACCGTGGGCATAGTAGGGAAACATCAGTTCCTTGGCGTAGCTTTCGGAAACGGTGGTCACCAGGTCAGCGGCGACGATGGCACCCTTCATCACATTCACAGCGCCATGCATATCCAGGGTGCTCCGCCACTGCCAGGGCAGACCCAGCACATCATCGAAGAACCGCTGCTCCGCCCAGCCCTGGTACTCCACATTGTGGATGGTGAACATACACCGGGTGTTGGGGAACACCGGGCGGTAGAGGGCATTGAGGAACACGGGCACCGGGGCGGTCTGCCAGTCGTTGCACTGGATCACATCGGGGATGAAATTCAGCGCAGCCAGGGTATCCAGGCAGGCCT
>JAZPXW010000069.1:0-2856 GCA_045543895.1 Faecousia sp. | reverse complement strand
TACGGTTTTGAAAGAATCTTTTTCCTCACAAAAAATCCATCGTCCTTGCAATACATCCAGTATTACTTCGTCCTCTGGATATTCTTGTGAGAAAAAATCTTTCCTTCAAAACTGCAAAGCACTCCAAAGCGGGAGATTTTTCTGCAAGACAAGATAAAAAGCCAAGGCAAGGCTGACGCCTGCCGTGGCTTTTTGACGTAGTATTGCGGGAAAAGATCCGGTTTGGAGCGTATAAATCCCTAAGCGAGACCGCCTTTTACCTCCGTTTTTTATTTTATTCTGAGGGCGTTTCTTCTGGGGTGGTTGCGGGGGTTTCTACGATCCGGACCACCACCCGGTCCCGCCGGTTATACACATTGGTGCTTTCCAAAGCAGAAGAAATAAGACTGCCGTCTGCTTTGCTGTACTTGTGCTTGTAAGCCAGCACTTTGTAGCCGGTATAGGGAGTCACCAGCACCTGACCGTCGTAATATTTCTTTTCATTGTCCGGGGGATATTCCTCATAGACCGTTTCGTAAGGATCTGTGGAAACGGTCTTGTAGTGCATTTCCACATAGTAATCCTTTGTGTCCTTGCCCAGAAGTCTTACGGTCACATTGCCGTCCTTCCGGTAGGCTTCGATCTTAATGGGGTAACCCGTATTATTGGCAAAATGGAGGTCAGCGTTAGGCCAGCTGACAGAAGCATCCATGCCGGGGTCTGTATAATTGGAGATAAAACCGTGGGGCCACCGTTCAATGATCCTGAGATCAGCCAGGAGCGTGCAATAGTAGAGCGTAGAGGATACCTGACAGATGCCGCCGCCGATGGTATCTACGGTGAATCCATTCACATAGGAGCCGGCTGGCTTGTAGCCTGCGGCGGTGGTGCGCTCACCCAAGGCTTTGTTATAGGAGAACTCTTCCCCCGGCAGCAGGATCACATCATTGATGGCGGCGCAGGCCAGGGCGAGGTTGATATTGCGGTTGCTGTTATCATTCCCCTCGTAGGGCGTTTGAAATTCGCCCAAAACATCCCCATAGAGGGAGGAAAGAAGTGCTTCTTCCGTTACCTCCGGAGGGATCCGGGAGAAGGGGATGGAAAGGGTCTTGCCATAGGGCAGAGCCGCCAGCTGGGCAGCAGCATCCTCAAGATCAAAGCCATATCCATAGGATTCCGGCGTAATGACAAAGGTCTTTTCATCCATCACCGCGTCCACAGGTGCCACATAATGCTCCTGGAAAAGCGCTTCCAGGTCGGGCATATCCGGCTCCAGGGTGGAAAACTCGCCCACCACACGGAACTGATACGCATTGTAGCCTGCCAGAACCATATCATACAGCTGGGCAGTATCCAGACCGTATTGCGGGATGCCCTTTTTCACCACCAGGGTCTTTCCCGGCTGCTCCTGGGCATCGGGAGAAAGAGTGGGGGTATTGCCGTTCACAGACCAGACCGATTGCTTAAACGTGGTGTTGAACATACCGCCCAGCTTTTCTACCGCTGCCTTTACAGCGTTGGTGTCTATCTGCAGATAGGGAAGCAGCCCCAGGGTAGTACAGCCGGGATCACGGAAAGCGGCATTGACAGCGGCATCCGCATCGAATACGATTCCGGCTTCCGTTCCGGTCAGCTCAACGGAGCTGTCCATCACCTGTATCACCATGGGCTCTTCCAGATATTCCTGCTGCATAGCGGCAAGCACTTCCTTGGCCTCCTGCTTGGTCATACCACGCAGATTGGTGCTGCCGACCGTCACATTGCCCATAGGCAGGAAGCTGTCGAACAAGCTGCCGAAGCAGGCGATACACAGGCAGCCCATACCCACCGCGATCACAACAAGAAAAATGCATACGCCGATCAGAGGATTCCGCTTGGCTTTGGCTTTTTTACTGCCCGCCAGCTGATAGAAGCTTTGGTCCAGTTCATTCAGTTCTTTTTCGTAGTTTTCCTTCTTTTTCTGCGCCATAGGAAAGTCTCCTAAAAGAAATCTTTTTTCTTATTATACCACGAAAAGTGGATTTGGGGAAGGGTTTTCAGAATTTACATTTGACAATGGCTGGTGTAGTGGCCAACAAACAGCTTGCATTGCTTCAGACTGTCCACACCGGAAGCCAGCCGCAGCCGCATGGTAGGCTGCTTGGCAGATGCGATCAGCTGTACCCGGTTTTTGTAGGCGGGCTCCTGGCAAAGATCGCTGAAGGCCTGGAAATTCAGCTCACCCAGGGTAAACTGGATCTCGCCGGACTTTTGCCGGATGTCCCGGATGCCTACCTTTCGGGCGTTGGCACGGAGCAACGCGATCTCAATGAGGTTCAGCACACCCTTGGGAGGATCGCCATAGCGGTCGATGATCTCATCCAGCAGATCATCTGCATCCTCCTGAGAGCGGATCGCTGCCATACGGCGGTACAGATCCATCCGTTCCTCGCCCCGGGAAACATATTCCTTATCCACATTGGCAGTAACATTGAGGTCGGCGGTGCAATCCACCTGCTTGGGGGCTTCGCCCCGCTCCTCCAGAACCGCTTCATCCAGCAGCTTTAAATACATATCATAGCCCACGGACATCATGTGACCCGATTGCTCAGCGCCCAGCAGGTTACCTGCGCCGCGGATCTCCAGGTCACGCATGGCAATCTTGAAGCCGGAACCGAATTCGGCAAAATCCCGGATGGCGGAAAGCCGCTTGTCGGCAATTTCAGAGAGCATTTTGTCCGGGCGGTAGGTGAAATAGGCATAGGCGTGGCGGGCAGAGCGGCCCACACGGCCACGAAGCTGGTGGAGCTGAGAAAGACCGAATCGGTCGGCATTTTCGATGATGAGGGTGTTGGCGTTGGCAATGTCCAGGCCGGTCTCAATGATGGTGGTGCATAC
>JAZPXW010000068.1:0-23455 GCA_045543895.1 Faecousia sp. | reverse complement strand
GATAGCGTTGCGCTCCTTGCGGGGGTCAACGATGAACAGAGCAGCGGGGATCTTCTTCATTTCCTTAACGCCGCCCAGGTACTTCTCCAGCTTGGCGATCTCGCCCTGGTGCTTGATGACTTCCTTCTTGGGCAGCATTGCGAAAGTGCCGTCCTCTTCCATCTTTCTCAGCTGAGCCAGACGGTCGATACGGGTACGCATGGTGCGGAAGTTGGTCAGCATGCCGCCCAGCCAACGGGCATTGACATAGTAACCGCCGCAACGGGCAGCTTCTTCACGGATAGCATCCTGAGCCTGCTTCTTGGTGCCGACAAACAGGATGTTGCCACCGTTAGCGGAAATCTCACGAACGAAGTTGTAGGCTTCCTCCAGCTTCTTAACGGTCTTCTGCAGGTCGATGATGTAGATACCGTTACGCTCGGTGTAAATGTAGGGAGCCATTTTGGGGTTCCAGCGGCGAGTCTGGTGACCGAAATGCACACCGGCTTCCAGCAGACTCTTCATAGATACGACAGCCATTTTTTAAATCTCCTTTTGTTTTGTCCTCCACCCCGATCATCTCGCACTGCCCGCCGGAACGGCACTTGGGGGTACGATCACCGGGTGTGTGGTGTTGAATGTCACGGCCCTTTTTGACCGTGCTGAACCATTATAATGGAAGTCTTCCCATTTTGCAAGTGTTTTTTTCAAAAAATTAGGGGATTTTCCCACTTTTTTATCCGAATAACCAACCCTGTTTTCCCCTGGGCACCCGGCAGTCCTCCGGCTTGATATCCACCAGCACGATGTCCGGACCGATCCTGCGGATGCAGCTCCAGGGGATCCGAAAATCCTCCTGCCGGCCCAGCACGCCGAAAAGACGGCAGGGACCGGGCACGATGATGGCGCAGATCTGCCCATCGGGCACATCCACCAATACATCGGTAATAAAGCCCAGCCTTCTGCCGTCGCTGATACAGATGACTTCCTTACATTGCAGCTGCGTAAAGCGCAGTGACATACCCATCCCCTCCCAAATCACTTTGGGAAAGGATATGCCTAGCCTTTTCTGTTTATGATACGCAGACCCGCTTACGCATAGTGGTAATAGCGTTCTTTTCCAGTCTGGACACCTGCGCCTGGGAGATTCCCACCATACTTGCCACCTCCATCTGGGTCTTGCCGTCATAAAACCGCAGGGACAGGATCTGCTTTTCCCGGTCGCCCAAGGCGCCAAAGGCATCCTTCAGGGCGATCCGCTCCATCCAGTTACCCTCGGTATTGCGGGTATCCCGCACCTGGTCCATCACCGTCAGAGGATCTCCTCCATCGGCATATACCGGATCGTACAGGCTCACCGGGGCGCACACCGCATCCAAGGCTTCGCTGACCTCCTCCACGCTCAATTCCAGAACCTTCGCGATCTCCTCCAGAGTCGGCTCTCTGCCCATATCCGAGGTCATAGCCTCCTTGCATTGCAGCACCCGGTAGGCCACATCCCGCAGCGACCGGGAGACCCGGATCACGCTGTTATCCCGCAGGTATCTGCGAACTTCGCCTGCGATCATAGGCACCCCATAAGTGGAAAATCTTACCTGCTTGCTGGGGTCAAAATTGGAAATGGCCTTGATAAGACCAATGCACCCCACCTGAAACAGATCGTCGGGGCTTTCGCCCCTGCCGGAAAAACGCTGGATCACCGAAAGCACCAGCCGCAGGTTCCCTTCGATCAGGGTTTCTCTGGCTGCTTCGTCCCCATCCCTGGCCTTTATCAGCAGAGACTCCATCTCTTTTTGGCTCAATACCTTCAGCCTGGCCGTGTTCACTCCACAGATTTCTACCTTTCCGGGCATAGCGGTCCTCCTCAATATTCCGTTTTCTTCATTATCTCCCGGAGCGGGCAAAACATACCGAAGGGCCTTTGGTGGTTTTTCACAAATATTTTTGGAAGAAGTCTCCAGCTGCACCCTCAAATCTGTGCTTTTTTGCAAAAGCGCCAACTTTTTGCGTCTTTTTACCGGAAAATGTCACGGGGTTGCTGCGGCGACATAACATTACAAAAACCACCTCGTAACGTTCTTTATGCAATGGAATATTCAGTCAGATTCTCTGGGCGCAGGGAGCCCATAACCGGGAAATATCTGTTGAAATCACGAAGTTTTCCACATTCTCCACAGGCTTTTCCACAGGGGCAGCTATCTATCCACACCCCTTGCCGACTATTCATTTTGGTTTACATAAATAATATGACACCCTTCGGCGAAACTCCCCACTTTTTGCGTTGGGGCAAATTTGCCAATGGCTGATTTACCCGATTCTAAAAAAACACTTGACATCGGATTTGGGGAAAGGATGCGGGTTTTCTTGAAAAAAAGCTCACATTTTTTGAAATAAGGGGTTGATTTTATGAAATAGACAAGCTATAATGTGTAGCTGTATGGACCAAAATATGCAACGAGGAGGTGTGAACATGCCCAACATTAAGTCCTCTAAGAAGGATGTTATCCAGTCCAAGATTGCTTACGAGAAGAACAAGGCTAACAAGTCCGCTCTGAAGACCGCCGTTAAGAAGTTTGAGGTTGCCGTTGCCGGTAACGATCAGGCTGCCGCTGCTGCCGCTCACAAGGCTGCTGTCCAGGCTGTCGACAAGGCTGTTACCAAGGGTATTCTGCACAAGAATACTGCTGCCCGCAAGAAGAGCAGCATGACCCTGCAGCTGAACAAAATGGCCTGATTTCTCTGAAAATATCTCCTTCCGAGCCAAGCTTGGAGGGAGTTTTCTCATTTTATAGTGGCGCAACACCCCACGGGTGTGCTATACTGATGGAAAAAAGCAAAGGAGGTGCGACTATGGCACGGCTAACCGATCCCGTAACCATACTAAAGGGCGTTGGCCCAACCAAAGCAAAGCAGTTTGCGGCGCTGGGCATTTACACATTGCAGGATCTCATCTGCCATTTCCCCCGGGGGTATGAGGACCGCACAAAGCTTGTGACCATCGATAAGTTAGAGCCGGATGTTCCCGCCTGTTTCAAGGCCATGGTGATGAATACCCCCCGCACCTCCCACATCCGCAAGGGTCTGGACATTACCAAAGTGCAGGTGGCAGACCACACTGCCCGGCTGACCCTCACCTTCTTCAATCAGAAATTTACCACCGACCAGCTGCAGTACGGCAAGGAATATGTGTTCTACGGCGCGGTGTCCGGGGATTTCATCGGATACAACATGGTATCCCCCAGCTTTGAGCCGCTGGACGCGCCCCCGGTCACTACCCGGCGGGTGCTGCCCATCTATCCCCTTACCGCCGGTCTTTCCAATGCCGCAATGCTCAAGGCCATTCGGCAGGCGCTGAGCATCTGTGACCCCCCGGCAGAGATCCTGCCCCTGGAGCTGCGGCAGAAGCACGGCATTCTGCCCGCCGACCGGGCTTACTATGCCATCCACGAGCCGGCTTCCATGGAGGAAGCGGAGCTTGCCAAAAAACGGCTGATCTTTGAAGAATTTTTCATCTTCTCTGCGGGTCTGGCGCTGATGCGCACTGCCCGGGCAGAAGCCAAAACTACACCCTACGAATATACCGATCTCACACCTTTCTTAAATACATTACCTTTTACCCTCACCGGTGCCCAGAGCCATGCCATTGAGGAGATCCTGGCGGATCTCACCCGGGGCACGCCTATGAACCGGCTGGTGCAAGGCGATGTAGGCAGCGGCAAGACCATGGTAGCTGCCGCGGCAGCCTATCTTGCCGCCCGGAATGGGCAGCAGGCTGCGCTGATGGCACCCACGGAAATTCTGGCAGAGCAGCATTACGCTTCCCTTTCCAAGCTGTTTGCCCCTCTGGGCATCCGCTGCACTCTGCTCACCGGCTCTATGACCCCAAAAGAAAAGCGCATCGCCCGGGAGACCATCGCCGCAGGAGAAACCGACCTCATTATCGGTACCCACGCTCTGGTGACCGACTCCACCCAGTTTGCCCGCCTGGGGCTTGTGATCGCGGACGAGCAGCACCGGTTCGGTGTGGCGCAGCGGGCAGCTCTTTCTGCCAAAGGCAACCGCCCTCACCTGCTGGTGATGTCCGCCACGCCCATTCCCCGCACCCTGGCGCTGCTGATGTACGGCGATCTGGAGGTTTCTATTATCAATGAGCTGCCCCCCGGACGGGAGCCGGTGGACACCTTTCTTGTGGGCGAGAATATGCGCGCCCGGATCAATGCCTTTATCCGCAAGCATGCCGCCCAGGGCAATCAAGTTTATGTGGTCTGCCCGGCGGTAGAGGAAAACGAGGAACTGAACATCAAGGCCGCCGAGGTGTGGGCGCAGACTCTTCAGCAAACGGTGTTCCCCGACCTGCGGGTGGCGCTGCTCCACGGACAGATGAAGGGCTCGGAAAAGGACGCGGTGATGACCGCCTTCTCCAAAGGGCAATACGACATTCTGGTTGCCACCACCGTGATCGAAGTGGGTGTGAATGTGCCCAACGCCACCTTGATGGTCATTGAGGATGCGCACCGGTTTGGCCTTTCCCAGCTGCATCAGCTCCGTGGACGGGTGGGCCGCGGCAAGGATAAGAGCTACTGCATCCTCACCTCCCGAAATAAAAATGCCCAGACCATTGCCCGGCTCAAGGCGCTGTGCGCCACAAACGACGGCTTCCGCATTGCGGAAGAGGATCTGGCGCTTCGGGGACCCGGTGATTTCTTCGGCTCCCGGCAGTCGGGATTGCCGGTGTTCCGGGTGGCAAACTTAAGCTGCGATCTGGAAAATTTGAAGCTTGCCCAGCAGGCATCGGTGGATTGGATCAATGCCCACGGGGCAGAGGATTCCCCGGAAAATGCCGCCCTTCACAGCCGGATCCAGGAGCTTTTCCAGCGGGCTGACGGCACGATCAACTGATTTTCCGTTCCATTTGCTTAATCGTTTTTTAACATATCCCGGTAGAATGAGCAAAAATGCCCTTTTCTACCGGGATATGTTTGCATTTTTTGAGGAATTTCAAAAAAGAGGTTGTAACTTGCGCCAAAATGATGTAAAATAGTACGGCTACAAGAATGCTAACTGAAATACGGAGGAATTTTCTTATGGAAAAACCCATTGTATTAGTCATTATGGACGGTGTCGGCAAGGGTGACGGCGGCAGCGGCGACGCTGTTGTGGTTGCCAAGACTCCCACCCTGGATCATCTGCTGGCCACCTGTCCCCATACTTACCTGAAAGCCCACAGCACTGCCGTCGGCCTGCCCTCCGATGAGGATATGGGCAACTCCGAGGTGGGTCACAACGCCCTCGGCTGCGGTCAGGTGTACTCCCAGGGTGCAAAATTGGTTGGCGAGTCCATCGAGACCGGCGCGCTGTATGAATCCGCCACCTGGAAGGACCTGGTCGCCAACGCCCAGGATAAGGCCATGCACTTTTTGGGCCTGCTGTCCGACGGCAATGTCCACTCCAATATCTCCCACCTGATCGCCCTGCTGCGCCAGGCGCACAAGGAAGGCGTGAAGAAGGCCTACTGCCACATCCTGCTGGATGGCCGTGATGTGCCTGCCACCTCTTCTCCCGAGTATGTTGCCCAGCTGGAAGCTGTTCTTTCCGAACTGAACACCGAAGGCTGCGACTATGCCATCGCCTCCGGCGGCGGCCGTATGCAGGTGACCATGGACCGCTACGAAGCCAACTGGGCTATGGTAGAGCTGGGCTGGAAGACCCATGTGCTGGGTGAAGGCCGTCAGTTCGCTTCCGCTCTGGAAGCCATCGAGACCTACCGCAGCGAGACCGGCGCTCTGGACCAGGATCTGCCCGCCTTCGTGGTGGCAAGAAACGGTCAGCCCGTTGCCAAGATCGCCAACGGCGACAGCGTGATCCTCTTTAACTTCCGTGGTGACCGTGCCCAGGAGATCTCCCTGGCCTTTGACCGCAAGGACTTCGACAAGTTCGACCGCCCCGGCTATGAGGGCGTCAAGTTCGCCGGCATGCTGCAGTACGATGCCGACCTGAACATCCCCGAGAACTACCTGCTGCAGCCCCCTGTGATCACCAACACCCTCACCGAAGTCATGGTGGCTGCCGGCATCAATGAATATGCTGTTTCTGAGACCCAGAAGTACGGCCATGTGACCTATTTCTGGAACGGCAACCGCTCCGGCAAGGTCTGCGAGGGGCTGGAGACCTACGAGGAGATCCCCTCCGATGTGATCCCCTTCGACCAGGCTCCCGCCATGAAGAGCAAGGAGATCACCGAGAAGCTGGTAGCTGCCATGGCTTCCCAGAAGTACGGCTTCCTCCGCTGCAACTACCCCAACGGCGATATGGTGGGTCACACCGGTGTGCTGGAGGCAGTTATTTATGCTATGGAGTGCGTGGATGCAGGTCTCAAGGCCATCATCGAGGCTGCTGACAAGTACGGCTACACCGTGCTCATCACCGCCGACCACGGCAATGCCGACCAGATGACCGAAACCAAGAAGGGCAAGACTTCCGTCCGCACCGCCCACAGCCTCAACCCTGTTCCCTTCATTATCTACGACAAGGAAAAGACCTACACCGTCAAGGAAGGCAACTTCGGCCTTGCCAATGTGGCCCCCACGGTGGTAAAGATGATGGGCCTGACTGCTCCCGATTGCTGGGAAGACAGCATGGTGTAAGACCTTTACATTATTAGGAGGTACCGATTATGATCCGACACAAGAATGAAAACGGCAGCGTCAATGTGAGCACCAGCGTTTATACCGATATCGCCGGCACCGTAGCCTCCAACTGCTTCGGTGTGAAGGGCATGGCTGCCCGGAGCGTCAAGGACGGCGTATATCACCTGCTCCGCAAGGAATCCATGTCCAAGGGCGTGAATGTGCAGCTGCACGAGGATGACACCATCTCCATTGATCTGCACATCATCGTGGATAACGGCGTGAATCTGAACACCGTTGGCGAGTCCATCATTTCCAGAGTGCGCTATGAAGTCAGCAAGTATACCGGCACCGAGGTTCGTGCCGTCAATGTGTTCATCGATTCCATGATGATCGGTTAAGCGACGGAGGTAAGATTCATTGAGACAGACAGTTAACGGAACCGAACTGCGCAGAATGATGATCAGCGCAGCCGCTTCCATTGAGATCCACAAGCAAAAGCTCAACGATTTGAACGTATTCCCTGTGCCCGACGGCGACACCGGCACCAATATGTCCATGACCATTAACGCAGCCGCTGTGGATCTGCGTAAGGCGGAGGATCCCTCCCTGGAGAAAGTGGCTTCCATCTCTGCTTCCGCTATGCTCCGGGGCGCAAGAGGCAACTCCGGTGTTATCCTTTCCCTGCTGTTCCGCGGCATTTCCAAGGCGCTGAAGGGTCACGAGGAATGTGACGGCGTGCTGTGGGCCGCTGCGCTGCAGGAAGGTGTGGATGCAGCCTACAAGGCAGTTATGAAGCCTGCGGAAGGCACCATTCTGACCGTTGCCCGCCTGGCTGCTGCCAAGGCCAACGCTGCCGCCCAGGAGAACAATCACTTTGAATTTGTCCACAATGCCGCTTTGGAGGAGGCCCGGGTCGCCCTGGCCAACACCCCCAACCAGAACCCCGTTCTGAAGAAGGCCAATGTGGTGGATGCCGACGGTAAGGGCTGGGTGTACGTGCTCAAGGCCATCTCCGGCGTGCTTCGTGGCGAGGAGATCGCCGCTCCCGAAAGCGACGATATGCCCCAGGTGTCCGACTCCGCCAGCTTTGACGATTTCAACACCGAGGACATCACCTTCACCTACTGCACCGAGTTCATCATCTCCCGTGAGAACGATATGGATCCCGAAAAGCTCCGTGACTTCCTTTCCAGCCTAGGCGACAGTCTGGTTCTGGTGGACGACGAGGAGATCATCAAGGTCCACGTTCACACCAACGACCCCGGCAAGGCGCTCCACGAGGCTATGGACTACGGCAGCTTCGTTACCGTAAAGATCGAAAATATGCGCCTGCAGCACACCGAAAAGGTGATGACTGAGAGTGAAAAGAATCCTCAGATCGCCGAGCCTGAGAAGGCGCTGGGCGTGGTGGCTGTGTGCGCCGGCGACGGTCTTGCCGATGTGTTCCAGAATCTGGGCGTGGACGGCATCATCTCCGGCGGTCAGACCATGAACCCCAGCACCCAGGACATTCTGGAGGCTGTGAACAAGGTCCCCGCTGAGACCGTGTTCATCTTCCCCAACAACAAGAACATCATTATGGCTGCCCAGCAGGTGGAGGGTCTGACCCCCAAGCAGGTGGTGGTCATTCCCAGCAAGACCGTGCCCCAGGGCATCACCGCAATGCTCAGCTTCAACAGCGAAGGCACTGTGGAGGAGAACACCGAGGCCTTCAACGAGGCGCGTTCCACCGTGGATACCATGCAGATCACCTATGCTGCCCGGAACTCCGACTTTGACGGTTTCCTGATCCACGAGGGCGACTACCTGGCAATGACCGGCAGCAGCCTGTTCGGCACCAGCCGTGACATTAAGGTGCTGCTCCGCTCCCTGGCTGAAAAGGTCCGGGACGACGGCAAGGAATATATCACCATCTACTACGGTGAGGACATCCAGGAGAAGCACGCCCAGAAGGCTGCCGATCTCTTCCAGCAGATCTGCCCCAACGCAGATATCAACCTGCTGCGCGGCGGCCAGCCTGTTTACTACTATATGATCTCTGCTGAATAAGCTAGAGGTCACAAGGACCCCAAATCGTCAAACACAATTTTTCAGGGGTTAGAGTATGCCCCGAAAAAGGCCCCGTCATTGTGAGGGCGGCTACGCCCGTGGCAATCCGTTTTAATAAAAAGCTTGCTTCGCAAGGCGTTTGACTTACTGCGCAAACGGTCGGACTAACGTACCTATGTACGCCAACGCCGACCGTTTGCTTGTCTTTGGGGTCCTTCTGCCCTCTATCCGCCCGGCACCGATACGACACTTTCCGTGGGGATTCTCGGGAAAACCTACATATACTATTGTCCAAAGGAGGATGGGTATGAAAGAATTTCCCAAAGGCGGCCTGATCGGTCGGGCTATGGGGCTTTGGCAGGAGATCCGCCGGCTGGCGGTCCCGCTGCACGCCGCAAACACCGGCTTTTTTCTGATATTATCCCTGTTTCCGGCGTTGGTACTGCTGCTGAGCATCCTCCGTTACACGCCCCTGGATGTTCACAGCCTGCTGCGTTTCTTGGAGGGGATCGTCCCGGAAGCACTGCTGCCGGAAGCGGAAATACTGATCGTCAGCACCTACGAAAACACCACCGGAGCGGTGGTCGGTCTGTCGGCAGTCACCGCCCTTTGGTCTGCCAGCCGGGGTATCTATGGCCTCATCACCGGGCTCAACACCATCTACCGGGTCACCGAACGGCGAAGCTTTCTGCAGGTGCGGCTGCTGAGCGTGCTGTACACCTTCGCTTTTTTGCTGGTTCTGCTGCTGACCTTGGTGCTGCACGTGTTCGGTACGGGTATTTTGGAGTTTATGGCTGGATCTTCTATCCCCTTTTTCCGGTTTCTCAGCGGTGTGGTGGATCTGCGGTTCTTTCTGCTGGTGTTTTTGCAGACGGCGCTGTTTTCCGCTATGTTTATGGCGCTGCCCGACCGAAAAAATTCCCTGGGGGACAGCCTTCCCGGGGCATTTCTGGCATCCATCGGCTGGCTGGTTTTTTCCCACATCTTCTCTTTGTATGTGGAGCATTTCCCCACCTATTCCCGAATCTACGGCTCTGTGTATGCCGTAGCGCTGAGCATGCTGTGGCTGTACTGCTGCATCAGCATCGTGTTTTATGGGGGCATTCTGAACCGAATTTTGATGGATAATCCTTAAATTATTTACGAGGCGTTCATATTTGTGGTATAGTATGGAAGAAAAAAGGAGGAATGCCCAATGTTTGGATATGTGACTGCCAACGGCCGTGACCTGAGCAAGGAACAAAAGCAGCGTTACGGCTCGGTTTACTGCGGCATCTGCCGGCAGATCCGGGAGCGTTCGTCCCAGACCGCCCGGCTTTCCCTCAGCTATGACATGGCATTTCTTGCGCTGCTGCTGATGAGCCTGTACGAACCGGAGGAAGCCTCCGGCAACCGGGCCTGCAGCCTGCATCCCATCAATCCCCGCCCCTGGGTGGACAACCAATACATCCGCTACGCCGCCGATATGAATGTGGTGCTGGCTTACTATAAGGCGCTGGACAATGTGCAAGATGAGGGCAGCAAGGCTGCCCAGCTGGTGGTTTCTAAGCTGGAAAAGCATTTGCCCGACCTGGAAGCCCGCTACAGCCGCCAATGTGCGAGTATACGGGATTGCATCTCCCGGCTGAACCAGCTGGAAGCAGAGGATTGCGGCAACCCCGATCTCCCCGCCGCCTGCTTTGGTCAGCTGATGGGGGAACTGCTGGTATACGAAGAAGATATGTGGGCGCCCACCCTGCGGCAGATGGGCATCTCCCTGGGCCGCTATATTTACCTTCTGGACGCGGCGGTGGATTTCCGCAAGGATAAAAAGAAGGGTCATTACAACCCCTTCCTGGCCATGGGCGAAACGGAAGCAGACCTGCAAAAGTGGGAAAAATATCTGGTAATGGATATGGCCCGGTGCACAGAGTATTTTGAAAAGCTCCCCCTGGTGCAGGACAAGGGGCTGCTTGACTGCATTCTCTACAGCGGTGTTTGGATGGAATTTGAAAGATTGCGTCCCCGGAAAAAGGACGCGCAGGAGGAACAGAAATGATCGGAGATCCCTACAAGGTCTTGGGTGTCAGCCCCGATGCTTCTGACGATGAGATCAAGCGGGCCTATCGGCGGCTTGCGAAAAAATACCACCCGGATGTAAACCCCGGAGATCAGGAAGCTGCCCGGAAGATGCAGGAGATCAATGCCGCCTACGAGCAGATCAAGAATCCGGAAAAGGCCAATACTTACGGGCAAAGCAGCCAAAACAGCAGCTATGGCGGCTACGGCTACGATCCCTTTGGCGGTGCCTGGCAGCGATACCGGCAGCAGGAAACCGGCGACAGCTATCAGCAGGCAGCCGCCCAGTACATCCGCTTCCGGCGGTATGCAGAGGCGCTGAACGCTCTGAAAAATTCCACCGCAAGAAATGCCCGGTGGTATTACCTCAGCGCTTTGGCAAACGATGGCGTGGGCAACCGGGCCACCGCCCTGGAGCATATCAAAAAAGCCGTTTCCATGGAGCCGGATAACTATGAGTACCTCCAGACCCTTTCCATGATGGAGCGGGGTGAAAGCACCTACCGCCAGCAGGCCGGCTCCTACCGCACCTTTAACATGGGCCGCTCCGGCATAGGCTCTTTATGCCTTTGCTACCTTCTGCAGATGTTCTGCTGCCGGGGCTACTTCTGCTGCTGACGCGGTTGACAAGCCTCCGCTTTAGTGCTATAATACCCCTGACAATTTGATAACCTTATGTGTGGCAGCCGGGGCGCTGAACCTCTGCTGCTGAACAAGATAATCGGGTGAAAATCCCGAACGGTACCGCCGCTGTATGTGGTGAGGCTTTTCTATGATGAAAATCGGTCACTGGAATATTTCCGGGAAGGCAGAAAAGCCGCAGGAGGTGCAGCCTCCCTATCCACGAGTCAGAAGACCTACGCATAAGATTCTCCCTTTGCCTGCGTGTTTATGGGCAAAGTGCTTGTCGCAGAAAAACGGCTGCGGCACCAGTTTCTGGTGCCGCAGCTATCTTTTTTAGGAGGAAAATTTTATGAACAAGAAACTCATCATCGCTCTCATCGCCCTTGTGCTGGTCGTCGGCGTTTTCGCAGGCGTGTGGTTTGCCACCC
The DNA here is from genome assembly GCA_045543895.1 of Faecousia sp. GTDB lineage: Bacteria > Bacillota > Clostridia > Oscillospirales > Oscillospiraceae > Faecousia. The sequence continues at coordinate 11,688 of JAZPXW010000068.1, read as the reverse complement.
GTCCCGAAAGCAGCGAAGGCGCCAAAAGCATTACCGTCCAGGTGGTCCACGGTGACAAAACCGAAAAGGCCTTCACCTATACCACCTCTGCGGAAAAGCTGGGCGCTTTCCTGGAAGCGGAAGGCCTCATTGTAGGCTCCGGTGACGGTATGTTCCACACCGTAGACGGTGAAAAGGCCGATTGGAGCGTCAACCAGAGCTACTGGGCTCTGTATCTGAACGGAGAGTACGCCACCGCCGGCATCTACGACACCGACATCGTAGACGGCACGGTTTACAAGCTGGAGTACACCCTTGGATAAGCTGAAAATTTCCATTCGTGAGATCGCCCTCTTCGGCATTTTGGGTGCGCTGACCTTTGGCGCAAAATTTGCCATGAGCTGGCTGCCCAATATCGAGCCGGTGAGCCTGCTGGTGATGCTCTACGCAGTGGTGTTCGGCAGGAAATGCCTGTACCCCATCTACCTGTATGTGGCACTGGAGATCCTGTTCTACGGCATCCAGCTTTGGAATGTCAACTACCTGTATGTGTGGGCGATCCTGGCACTGCTGGCCTTTTTGATGCGCAAAACAGAAAACCCTCTGGCATGGGCGATCCTTTCCGGTGTCTTTGGCCTGTGCTTCGGCTTGCTTTGCGCACCGGTGTATATCTTCACCGGCGGCATCGGTTTGGCCGTAAGCTGGTGGGTCTCGGGCATCCCCTACGACCTTCTCCATTGCGTCGGCAATTTCGCCATGGCGCTGATCCTGTTTGTGCCTCTGCGCAAGCTTCTGCAATCGCTTTACCACAAGCTGATAACCGCATAAATCCAACCCGCCCGGGAAACGGCTGCACAGTTTCCCGGGCGGGTATTTTATATTTTACGGAATAATATTCTGTATTCCGGGCACAATAAAAGATGCGTGCCGCGGTGCAGCACGCGTCTTTGAACTTAGCCTGCCAGGACTTCTGCCTTGACCACGCCAAAGGTCAGTGCCAGGCTGTGGAGCAGCTCCTCGGGGGATTTTTCCATAGCCATGGTCTCTGCGCTGATGGTCACCAGAGCGCAGCCGCCGGAGGGGATGGTCTGATTGATGGTAAGGATGTTGGCGGAGAAATCCGCAAAGGTCTTGAGGATGCCGGAAAGCACACCCGGCTCATCGTGAAGCATCAGCTGGAAGGTAATGATCCGGCCCGTCATCATATTCTGGAAGGGTAACACCGTATCCCGGTACTTATAAAATGCGCTGCGGCTGATGCCTGTCATCTTTGCGGCTTCGTTGACTGTGCTGGCCTCGCCGATGGAGAGCAGTCTTTTGGCCTCTGCCACCCGCAAAAAGATCTCCGGCAATGCAGATGCCTCCACAATATAGTACTTAGGACTGTTCGCCATAATAAACCCCACCGTTTCGTGTTTTTGAATAAAAGACAAATGTGCGTGTGTTCATTTTATCACAGTTTTCACAAAATGCAACCCCGAAAGGAGGAAAATCTTGCGTAGTCATGTATTTCGTAATGCCGCTTTGCTGCTGGGCTTTTTTCTGGCTCTGTGGGTGGGGATCCGGTTTTTTCTGCCTATTTTGCTGCCCTTCCTTCTGGGGACGCTGCTTTCCATCGCCGCAGAGCCAACGGTTTCCCTGCTTTCTAAAAAGCTGCCGCGGGTCGCTGCCGCCGGCATTGGGGTGTTTGTCACCCTGGTGCTGATCGGCTGCATCTTCTTTCTGCTGATGGCGCTGCTGGTGAGGGAAATGGGCGTTCTTGCCGGAGCGCTGCCCGATCTGGGGCAGACTGCAGCAGAAGGGCTTTCCTCCCTGGAGGGATTTCTCCTGGAGCTGACCGACCACACACCCGCCGGGGTTCGTCCGCTCCTTTCCCGGACAGTGACGGGTTTATTCAGCGATGGCACAGCCGTAATGGACCGGGTCATCCAATGGATCCCCGGCGCAGCCACCAGAGTCCTAGGGCATATCCCCGGCAGTGCCATCACCCTTGGCACGGGGATCCTCTCCGCCTTTATGGTGTCGGCAAGGCTGCCCAAACTAAAGGATTGGTTCCGAAAGGTGATCGGCAGCGCAGGACTCCAAAAATGGCTGCCCTTACTTTCCCGTGTCCGCCACGCTTTGGGCGGTTTTCTGAAGGCGCAGCTCAAGCTGTCGCTGCTCAGCTTTTTCATCACCCTGTGCGGTTTTTTCCTGCTGAAGATCCCCCATGCGCCGGTGTGGGCGCTGTTTACCGCTGTGGTGGATGCCATTCCCGTGTTGGGTACCGGCACGGTACTGATTCCCTGGAGCCTGGTGTGCTTTTTGCAGGACAATCACGCCCAGGCCATTGGGCTTTTGGGGATCTATGTGGTAGCATTTCTGTCCCGCACCATTTTGGAGCCACGGCTGGTAGGCGATCAGCTGGGGCTGGATCCGCTGATGACCCTGGTAGCGCTGTACGCAGGCTATAAGATCTGGGGCTTTGGGGGTATGCTGTTGGCGCCCCTGCTGTGCGTCACCGCCATGGAAGTGATCAACGCGAAATCAGAAAAATGAGGTGCGAAATGTACCTCATTTTTTCTGTTTTCTTGCATTGTGGGGATTTTTGTTATATACTAAAAAGAAGAATGTAAAGGAGGCGCCTTATGGAGTGCAGAGTCTTGGCTGTGGGCGATGTGGTGGGTAATCCGGGTGTGGACCGGATCTGCCGCTCCCTGCGGTATTTAAAGAGAAAAACCGGCGCGGATTTTGTTGTGGTCAACGGAGAAAATGCCGCTGTGGTAGGCATGACGCCCCAGCAGTGTGACGATATTCTGGACGCAGGTGCCGATGTGATCACCATGGGCAACCACACCTTCGGCAAGCGGGATCTGGTGCCGGTACTGGAGGACAATACCCGGCTTTTGCGTCCTGCCAACTACGCGCCCCAGGCTCCCGGCAGAGGCTACGGGATCTTTGACAGCAAGTTCGGCCCTATTGCGGTGATCGATCTCATTGGTCGGTGCAATATGGATTACACCCCGGATAACCCCTTCCTGGAGGTGGAACGGATCCTCAAGAACATCGACACCAAGCTGATTTTGGTGGAGCTTCATGCCGAAGCCACCTCCGAAAAGCTGGCCATGGGCTATATGCTGGATGGACGGGTCAGCGCCGTGTGGGGTACCCATACCCATGTGCCCACCGCCGACGCCCAGGTGCTTCCCAAGGGTACCGGCTATGTGACCGACCTGGGTATGACCGGCCCTCAATACTCCGTGCTGGGCATCCAGCCAAAGCTGTCCATCGCCCGGTTCCGTGGCGACCTCACCGAGCGGTACCGCTGGGCAGAGGGTGCGACCAAGCTGGAAGCCGTTCTTTTTACCATTGACACCGAAACCGGCCTTTGCCGCAAAGCAGAAAGGGTGGATCTACTGGATGAAACTGCTACACAGCGCTGACTGGCACCTGGACTCCCCTATTTTCGGGCGGACCCAGGAGCAAAGCGACCTGCTCCGGGAATCCCTTTTACAGCTGCCCCACAAGGTCACAGCTGCCGCCAAGGCAGAAAATTGCGATCTGATGCTGCTCTCCGGCGACCTGTTTGACGGTCCTTGCACCCCCGAGAGTGTGCAGGCGCTGAAAACAGCTCTGAAGGAAGCCCAGATCCCTGTATTTATCTCCCCCGGAAACCACGACTATATGAGTGCCAATTCCCCCTGGCTCACGGAAAGCTGGCCGGAGAATGTGCATATCTTCACCACCCGTTCTGTAGAAAGCGTTTCTATCCCTGCCCTTGACTGCCGGGTATATGGCGCTGCCTTCACCGCTATGGAGGACACGGGACTTTTGGAAAATTTCCATACCGAAGGAAACGAAACCTGGCAGCTGGGCGTGTTCCACGGTGACCCCACCATGGCCGGCTCACCCTACGGTCCTATTACCGCTGAGCAGGTCAGGGCTTCGGGCCTTTCCTACCTGGCGCTGGGTCACATCCATAAAGGCGGCTCTTTCCAGGCAGGCAGCACCCTGTGCGCCTGGCCCGGCTGCCCCATGGGCCGTGGCTTTGACGAGCTGGACAGTAAGGGTGTGAATATTGTCACCCTGGAAGATACCTGCACGGTGCGGTTTCTTCCTCTGGATACTCCCCGCTTTTACGATTGGGAGCTGGAAGCAGGCGCCGATGCCGCTTTGACTCTTTCTTCCCATCTGCCCGGTGCCGGCAGCCGGGATTTCTACCGCATCACCTTCACCGGCGAAAGCGAGCCTATAGATTGTGACGCTCTGCTGAACCGGTTTTCCGCGTTCCCCAACCTGCAGCTGCGGGACCGGACTGTGCCGCCCATGGATCTATGGGCATCCATCGGCTCCGACACTCTGGAGGGTACCTATTTTGGAATGCTGAAGGAAGCCATGGAGGGTGCTGATGAGGATACCTGCCGCAAGATTGCCCTGGCTGCCCGTATTTCCCGGCAGCTGCTGGACGGACGGGAGGTGAAGCTGCCGTGAAGATCTATTCTATGACCGCCACCTTTGGCAAGCTGGAAAACGAGACCCTGACGCTGCAGCCGGGACTCAATATTCTGGAAGCACCCAACGAGTGGGGCAAGAGCACCTGGTGCGCCTTTTTGGTAGCTATGCTCTACGGCATCGAAACCCGGATGCATACCACCAAAACCGCTCTTGCGGACAAGGAGCGCTATGCTCCCTGGTCCGGCAGCCCCATGTCCGGACGCATCGACCTGTGCTGGAACGGACGGAACATTACCATCCAGCGCCAGAGCAAGGGCAAGGGCATTATGAATGTATTCCGTGCCTATGAGACCGAATCCGGCGTTGATGTACCGGAGCTAACGGCGGAAAACTGCGGTCAGCAGCTGCTGGGTGTGGAAAAGGAAGTGTTCCTGCGTGCCGGCTTTTTGCGCCTTGCGGACCTGCCTGTGACCCACAACGAAGCCCTGCGCCGCCGGCTGAACGCCCTGGTGACCACCGGCGACGAAAGCGATACTGCCGATGTGCTGGCACAAAAGCTGAAGGACCTCAAAAACCGCTGCCGGCTCAACCGCAGCACCGGCCTTTTGCCCCAGGCAGAGGCGCAGCGCAGCGAGCTGGAGGGTAAACTCCGGGAAATAGAGGAGCTAGAGACCCTCTGCGTCCAAAACAAACAGCGGCAGGAGCAGCTGGAAGCCCATCACGCCGCTTTGTGTAACCACCGGGATGCGCTGGAATATGAAGCCAGCCGCACCCAAACAGAAAAACGGGCAGCTGCCCAGGCAAATCTGGATGCCGCAAACGCCAAAGTGCAGACCTTGGAGCGCGCCTGCAGCGCGCTTCCCTCGGAGGAGGAGATCCAGCGAACCCTCTCCCGGCTGCGTCAGCTCCGGGAGAATAAGGAAGCGCTGCAAATGGAATCACAGCTGCTGCCCCAGGAGCCCGACGCACCTGTGATCCCTGCACCCTTCCTTGGGATGGAGGATAGCATTGCCACAGCCCAGGCAGACACCGCCGCCTGTCAGAAGGCCCAGAGTGAAAGCCGGTATAAGCTGCCGGTCATCCTGGGCTGCCTGCTGGCTGCCATCAGCCTTGTATTTTTGCTGATTCCCCATTGGGGCGGCATCGTTGCCACCGCCATAGGTGTGGTGGCAGGTCTGACCTTAGCCATCACAGGCGCATATAAGTGCCGCAAGGCCTCTAAAATCGCCTCTGCTTTGCAGCAAAAGTATGGAGCGCTGGCTGTGGAGCAATGGGTTCCCACCGCACAGCATTACCAGCAACTGCTGGAAAACTACAAGGCAGCGCGCGGGCAAAACAAAGAACTCCGGGAATCTCTGGAGCAGCGTAATACGCAGCTGCAGCAGCAGATCCGGGAGTTGACCCAGGGGAAACCCCTTTGGGAAGCGGAAAACCACTGGCTCTCCGCGCAAAAATCCCGCAGCCAGCTGGAAGATGCCCAGCGGGAGCTGACCCGGGCTCGGGACTATCTGCAGATGCTGCGCTCTGTCAAGGAAGCCGCACCTCCCCAATTCCCGGACGCGCTGACCTACACCGCTCAGGAAACTGCCCGGATGCTTTCAGACTGCACGGTGCAGCAAAAGCAGCTGCAGTTGCAGCTGGGACAGCACCAGGGCCGTATGGCCTCCCTGGGCGCAAAAGCAGAACTCCAGCAGCAGCTGGATGCCCTGAATGCCCGGATATCTGCCCTGGAGGAGACCTATTCCGCCCTGGAGATCGCTATGAACACCCTGTCGGCGGCTTCCACCGAGCTGCAGCGGCGGTTTGCGCCCCGGATCGCCAAGCGGGCGCAGGAGCTGTTTGCCCGGCTGACGAACGGACGCTACGAGCGGCTGACCCTTGGAGAGGACTTCACCGTCCACGCAGGCGCTGCAGGCGAGACCACCCTCCACAGCGCCCTTTGGCGCAGCGAGGGTACTGCCGATCAGCTGTACTTTGCATTGCGGCTGGCGGTTTCCCAGGAGCTGACCCCCAATGCGCCCTTCATTTTGGACGATGCCCTGGTCCGCTTCGATGACAAGCGGCTTTCTCAGGCGCTGGCGATCTTAGAAGAAACCGCGGCAGACCGCCAGGTGATCCTCTTTACCTGCCAGGACCGGGAAAAGCGGCTGCTGGGCAAATAACTTGCCATTTCCGACCCTTTGTGATAGAATAAGCCAATCAAAATACGCCAATCAAACGGAGTTGATCCCTTTGTTTTACGACAATACCTATGCGGCTGTGGATCTGGATGCCATTGCCCACAATTTTGAAGCCATCTGTGAAAAAGTGAATGTGCCGGTAATGGCGGTGCTGAAGGCCAACGGCTACGGTCACGGTGCCATTGAGATCGCCCGCCTGCTGGAGGAGCATGCTGATTTCTTCGGCGTATCCTCGGTTTCTGAGGCATTGGAGCTGCTGGGCGCAGGCTTTTCCACCCCCATTCTGATCCTGGGCCATACCCCGGTGGAATCTCTGCCGGCGGTGGTGGAAAACGGGATCCGTCCCACCATCTTCTCTCTGGAGGATGCCAAAGCTCTGTCCCAGGAGGCTTGCCGTCAAGGAAAAGCTGCCCGGTTCCATATCGCTGTGGATACAGGCATGAGCCGCCTGGGCTTCCAGCCTACCGAAGAAGCTGCGGACATCTGCCTGGAGATTTCCCGGCTGCCCGGTATCTTCCCGGAAGGACTTTTCAGTCACTTTGCCACCGCCGATTGCAAGGATCTGACCCGAGCCAAGCTCCAGCGTCAAAAATTCGACGCATTCTTCCAGCTGCTGAAGGCACGGAGTATCAGGATCCCCCTGCGGCATTTGAATAACTCCGCAGGTCTTATGAATTTTGAAAACCACTACGATATGGTCCGGGCGGGTATCGTGCTCTACGGCCTGTATCCCAGCGACGAAGTAGACCCCAAATTGCTGAAGCTGCGGCCTGTCCTTTCCTGGTACAGCCGGGTTTCCCACATCAGCCTGCTTCCCGCGGGGCGGGAGATCAGCTACGGCGGCACTTATGTAACTTCAGCCCCCACCCGGGTGGCAACAATCCCGGTTGGCTATGCCGACGGCTACAGCCGCAGCCTTTCCGGAAAGTTCTATGTGCTGATCCAGGGCAAGAAAGCTCCCATTCTGGGACGCATCTGCATGGACCAGCTGATGGTGGATGTGACCGATATCCCCGAGGTCCAGGTAGGTGACCGGGTCACGCTGGTGGGTACGGATGGTCCCGAGCAGATCACCGTGGAGCAAATTGCGGAAGCTGCCGGCAGCTTCAACTACGAATTTGTCTGCGGCATCAGCCGCCGGGTGCCCCGGTACTACATCCAAAACGGTCAGGTTCGCCATACCGTTCATTATTTGTTGGACACATAAAATAAAGGCCCCCTTGTGTAAAGGGCAGATTCCCCCGGTAGCGGGGGAAATGTCCGCGGACCGGACAAAGGGGGCGCGGGCCCGGCAGGGCTGTCACCGCACAGCGGTGACTGGGGGATTGTCACTTCTTACTTCTTCACTATTACTTCTTACTTCAAGCAACCCCTCCGTCAAAAATCAAAGATTTTTGCCACCTCCCCTTGCACAGGAGAGACTTTTAAATCCCCCTGCCATCAGGTGATGGCAGGGGGTGCATTTTTTAGAAAGATGTTATCCTCGGATATACCCGGCTTCTTCCAGTTTTGTCAGGATATCCAGCTCGTTCCATTGCTCCGTTTCTTCCGCTGTGGAAAGGTAGGTAATCAGATGCAGCACATACGCACTGCCCGCCTGCCGGACCTCCACCGCAATATTGGACGGCAGCATCTGCTTGGGGATCTCGATGAGCTTTACGGCGTCATTTCCGCTGTATACCTTATGGCTCTCTGTGATAAGCTTCGCTTCCCCATCAGCAGCAAACCGAGCCATGCCTCCGACACACAGCCATCCAATAGAAGGGTGTAAGGTTACTACAGAAGGATGGGAAGCTTTGGTTATTTCCCAGGTTCCCACCGGGTTCCTTGTCAAAAGAGCCAAACCGGGCGCTTCATTCTGGTTATACTCCATCACAACGCGGTATTCATCCCCATTGCTATCCCGGCCACAGTCCAGGATCTCTGCGTCCTCCGAGAAACTTCCCAGCCGCAGCACATTCTGAAAGCTGCCTTCCCAAAGGAACGCGCCCACAACCATAGCCGTAACCAAAACAACCGCCAAAATGATCCATGCCACTTTTTTCAGCATAGCTTACCTTTTCCTTCCCTGCATATAAAAGTAAAAATTATTGTTTTTTCCATTATATACCAATCACCATTATTTGTAAAGAAAAAAGAGCAGACACAAAGAAGTGTCTGCTCAAAATGGTTTTCGGGTTTATTTGCAGGAATCCAAAATCAGCTTGCAGGCGCCGTAAGCACCGGCATCGTTACCAAGGGTCGCCAGCGACAGCTCCACATTCCGGGTGGCATGGATCTGATACTGGGGCAGATACTTGCGAATGCCGTCCAGAAGCGGCTTCCCTGCCTTGCTGACACCTCCGCCGACGACCACCACATCCGGGTCCACCGTAACGCAGAGGTTACCCAGGAACTCGGCCAGATTCTGATACACGACATCCAGGATCTCCGCCGCCACGGCATCGCCTGCGCCTGCTGCGTCAAACACATCCTTGCAGGTCAGGTTCTCCAAAGTGCGCAGGCTGGAGGGCGCATCGGTTTTCTCTAAGTACCGCTGGGCAGTGCGCACAACACCGGTAGCGGAGCAATACTGCTCCACGCAGCCATACTTGCCGCAGTTGCACCGGAGGGTTTCCTCCCGATGGAGGGTCATGTGACCGATCTCGCCGCCGGCACCGTGCGCACCGGCAAGGAGCTTACCCTCTACGATGATGCCGCCGCCGACGCCGGTGCCCAGGGTCACCATCACCATATTCTCATAGCCCTTGCCGCCGCCGACCCAGTATTCACCCAGGGCCGCCACATTGGCATCGTTACCGGCCCGAACAGGGAAGCCCGTCAGCTCCTGCAGCGCCTGCTCCACATTGAGCACGCCCCAGCCCAGATTGATGCAGGTGTGGACCACACCGTCCCGGCTGACAGGTCCGGGTACGCCCATGCCCAGGCCGATGATATCCTCTCTGGGGATCTGCTTTTCGGTAAGGTAGTTTTCCACAGAAGCCGCAATATCTCTCAAGATGTTTTTGCCGCTGTCCGAGGTATCGGTGGGAATTTCCCACTTATCGAGCATTTTTCCGTTTTCATCGAAGTAGGCAAGCTTCACGGTGGTGCCGCCCAGGTCGATGCCAAAGCCGTATTTCATATTGGTTCCTCCCAATTTTTGTTTTTTTCATTATACATCACGCAAATCTAAAAAGCCAGTAGCTGGAAAAGAAATTTTAAAACTTTCCCCCTTGCGTTTCCTGCCAATATGCGGTAACATATATGCAGAGAACTATGCAAACAGAAAGGAAGGAACCTTTTTATGATCAAAGTCGATATTTCCAATGTTTGGGGAGAGATCTCCCTGCCCGACCTGCTGGCGGTAGAGAAGGAAGTGGCTGCTGCCCACAATACCCTCACCGAGAAGACCGGTCCCGGCAACGATTTCCTGGGCTGGCTGGACCTGCCTGTGGAAGAGCCCACCGAAGAAATGATCCGCATCCAGGCCGCGGCTGACCGCATCCGGGAATCCTCTGATGTGTTCGTGGTCATCGGCATTGGCGGCAGCTACCTGGGCCCCAGAGCTGCCATCGAGCTGATGCAGGGCTGCAACCACAACATCGGCAAGGGCAAGGGCAATCCCCAGATTTACTTTGCCGGCAATGGCCTGTCCACCCGCGCCTGGAACGAGCTGCAGCGGCTGCTGGAGGGCAAGGATTTCTCCATCGCCATTATCTCCAAGTCCGGCACCACCACCGAGCCTGCGGTTGCGACCCGCGCTCTGCGCTGGATGCTGGAGCGTAAGTACGGCACCGACGGCGCCAGAAAGCGCATCTACGCCATCACCGATCCCGCCAAGGGCGCTCTGCGCCAGATGGCTACCGAGGAAGGCTGGGAGACCTTTGTGATCCCCCCCAATGTGGGCGGCCGTTACAGCGTGCTCACCGCCGTGGGCCTGCTGCCCCTGGCAGTTGCCGGTCTGGACATCAAGGCCATGATGCAGGGTGCTTGTGAAGCCAAGAAGGCTTACGACCTGCGCTCCTTCGAAAACCCCGTTTGGCTGTATGCCGGCGTGCGTAACCTGCTGTACCGCAAGGGCAAGGTCATCGAGCTGCTGGAGAGCTTTGAGCCCGGCTTCAAGATGATGGGCGGCTGGTGGCAGCAGCTCTTCGGCGAGAGCGAGGGCAAGGACGGCAAGGGCATCTTCCCTGTCACCGCCGAGTTCACCGCCGACCTCCACTCCCTGGGTCAGATGATCCAGCAGGGCGAGCGCAACATCTTCGAGACCCTGGTCCGTTTCGACGCACCCGAGCAGAAGATGGTCATCGGCGGCGATGTGAAGAACCTGGACGGTCTGAACTACCTGGAAGGCAAGACTCTGGACTTCGTGGACGAGAAGGCCTACCTGGGTACCGTAGCAGCCCATGTGGACGGCGGCGTGCCGGTTCTGACCATGGATATGGGCGAACTGAACGACAAGAAGCTGGGCGAAATGTTCTACTTCTTCGAGCTCAGCTGCGGCGTCTCCGCATATATGCTGGGTGTTAACCCCTTCAACCAGCCCGGTGTGGAATTCTACAAGCGCAATATGTTCCAGCTGCTGGGCAAGCCCGGTTATGAAGCTTAATTTTAAATTATTTACGAATTCAACAATTTAGTGGTTGCAAAATTCTTCGTTAGCTGTTAAAATTACCACAAGAACCTTAAGTGAAACAAAGGAGGATAAATCCCATGATTCATGTCATTATGGGCCTGAAAGGCTCCGGCAAAACCAAGAAGCTTCTGGACTCCATCCACGAGACCGTTTCCAGCGCCAGCGGCGACGTCGTGTGCATCGAGTACGGCAAGAAGCTGACCTATGATGTAAACTACCGCGTTCGTCTGGTGGACTCCAAGGAGTACGGCATCAGCAACGTCTGCATGCTCAAGGGTCTGCTCAGCGGCCTGCATGCCGGTAATTTCGATATTACCCATGTGTACATCGACAACCTCTACAAGACCATCGGCACCGACCGTGCCGCCGGTGAGGAGTTCATTCTGTGGTGTGCTGATTTTGCACAGGCCAACAATATGAACATCACCCTGTCTGTTTCCGACGACCCCGCAGAGGCATCCGAGGCTGTCAAGGCAT
>JAZPXW010000067.1:0-2522 GCA_045543895.1 Faecousia sp. | reverse complement strand
CTTGCTGCGCAACTCGCCCTCTACCGTATCTATATACGCCGACGAGTGCGAGTTGCTTGCCTTTGGCGCTTCCTTGACCTCTGCCAGTCTGTCAAAAAACGATTTTTGACAGACTGAGGGGCGGCTGCCAGCCGCCCCTTTTTTTGCTCCCCGCTGCTAAGAAGCTCCCACCATTTTCCATCTAGTCGTTGCAATTTCAGACTCCCTGTGCTATAATCCCACCAGAATATATGAAAGGAAGGGAACATACTATGGAAAACCTGCGCAACGCATTTTTGCATCCGGCAGCAGAGTTTGGCCCCATTCCGTTTTGGTTTTGGAATGACGACCTGGACCACGGGGAGATCAAGCGCCAGATCCACGCCTTTTTGGAAAAGGGCATCCCCGGCTTTGTGATCCATCCCCGTAAGGGTCTCACCGAAAATTACCGTTACCTGTCCGAAAACTTTATGGACTCGGTTGCGGTGGCGGTGGAGGAAGCCGAGAAGCTGGGTATGATCGTGTTTTTGTATGACGAAGCCATGTACCCCTCCGGCTCTGCCGGCGGCCTGGTGGTAAAGGCCAATCCCCAGCATGCCTCCAAAGGCCTGAAAATGACCGTTTTGGCAGAGGGTGAGGAGATCCCCACCTTTGGCGAGGGCAACTGGTTCGTATCCGCCCAGTGCATCTGGGAGGGCGGCTGCCGCAGCTTTGATTCCCTGGAGGAAGCGATTGCTTTCCGTGCTGCCCAGCCCTGCACCCTGAATCTGTTCACCATGGTCTATACCAAGGGTCATATCCGCGGCGTCCACCCCGGCGAGGACGATGAAGAGCCCAACGCTCCCGCCTCTGCCGACCTGCTGGACCCCGAGGCGGTGCAAAGCTTCATCCGCATTACTTACGATGCCTACTATGCCAAGCTGAGCCGTCACTTTGGCAAGACGATCCAGGCCATCTTCACCGATGAGCCTTCCATTATGGGCCGTGGTCCGCTGCCCGGTCTCATCGCCTGGTCCCACGGGATCCTGGAAGCGTATATCGCCTGCGGCGGTAAGGCGGAGGAACTGCACCTGCTGTTTAGCAAGGAAGTTACCGATGCCAAGAAGGCCTACGACCGTGCCATCTCTCAGCGCCTTGGAAACAAGTATTTTGCCCAGCTGTCCGGCTGGTGCGCTCAGCACGGCATCGCCCTCACCGGTCACCCCCATTCCTCCCAGGATATCGGTCACCTGGCTTATTTCCAGCTGCCGTTCCAGGATATGGTCTGGCGGTTCGTAGACCCCTTGAAGGAAAACGGCCTGGAGGGTTTCCACAGCACCATGGGCAAATGCAGCGCCGACAGCGCCAAGCACCGTGGCCGCCGGAGAAACGGCAACGAGGTGTTCGGTGCCTGCGGCAGAGCCGACGACCCCTGGAATCTTCCCTCGGAGGATCTCAAGTGGTACCTGGATTGGCTGTTCGTCCGCGGTGTCAATATGATCGTTCCCCATGCGTTTTTCTTCTCCCTCCGGGGCGACCGTGGAGACGAAAGACCGCCGGATGTGGGTATGAACAGCATCTGGTGGAGGGACTACACCGATATGTCCGATTACATCAAGCGCCTGTGCTGGCTGAACACCGACAGCAATAACCTCACCGATGTGGCGGTGCTGTGTACCGCTGCCATGCTCCCCTGGGAGCCGGTGCAGCCGCTGTTCCGCAATCAGATCGAGTTTAATTATCTGGAAGCCGACCTGCTGAAGGAAAGTGTGATTGCAGACGGTTCTGTGAAGATCCGGAAACAGGAGTATCGCATCATCCTGGTGGATGAAAACCTGCCGCTGACCGCTGAGCATCTCCGGCTGCTGGAAAGCTGCAAGGCTGCCGGTGTGGAAGTGCGGGACTTTGGCGGTTTGGATGTGTGTGAGCTGAAAGCGCATCACGATTTCTTCGGCATCTGCACCAACTATCCCGTGCCCGACCTCCGGGTGACCCATGTGGAAAAGGACGGCAAGCTGCTCTACCTGCTGGTAAACGAGGGCAATTCTGATCTCCATTTCCATGCACAGCTGCCCGTACACGGCAAGCTGGAACTGTGGGATCCCTGGCGTGGTACGGTCAAGTCCGCAGGCTCCGGCAATATGCTGCCCATCAGCCTTTCCTTCCGTGAGTGTGTCATCCTGGCTGTGAAGAAGGCACAGGCAGAAACCGTCTGTATGGCCTATACCCAGCAGACGGACAATAAGACCCTCTGCTACGAAGGCAGCTTCACCCTCGCTGAAGATAAGACCCTGAGCCATGCCCAGGTGCAGCACAACGGTGAGCTGGCCCGTGTATGGATCGACGGTAAGTATCTGGGCATCCAGATGTGGAAGCCCTACTGCTTTGACTGCGATGAACCCCTTGCCGCAGGCGAGCATACCCTCCGGGTCGAAGTCACCGCGGGACTCTCCTCCCAGCCTGCCCAGGCTCCCACCACCGTAAAACTCCAACTCATCTAACAAAAAAGCCTTCCCCTCGACGGGAAGGTGGCTGCCCGACGGGCAGGCGGATGAGGTGACAAA
>JAZPXW010000066.1:0-3116 GCA_045543895.1 Faecousia sp. | reverse complement strand
CTCTTTTGCCGTTTTGCCGCCAGTACTGCCTGATGGTCGTAGACAGGAGCTTCCCGCATTTCAAATTGAATAGCACTGCGGGGGCAAGCCGGCAGGCAATCGCCCAAGCCATCGCAGTAGTCCTCACGGAGAAGCTTTGCCTTGCCCTGAGCAATGCCGATAGCCCCTTCGTGGCAGGCTTTGGCGCAAAGGCCGCAGCCATCGCACTTTTCTTCGTCGATCACAATAATCTTGCGGATCATACGGCTTCTCTCCTCTTTTCCCGTTCCTTGGCTGCCTGCTCTTTCTGCTGGGCGGCAATGGCCATCATTTTTTCGTACATTTCCTCACCCACGCACTTTTTGGCGTAAGCGCACCACTGCACGCAGCTAAGTGTATCGTTATAGGCGATAAACCCACAGTTGTCACAAGCCACCTGGGTATCGATCGAGAACATTTCAATAACACTGCCGCACTGGGGGCAGATCTTTTCGGAAATGGTAGGGGTTCTGGGTTTTCCTTGGCATCCTTCAGCAATCATAGGGAATACCTCCTTGTTTTTTCTTTATTATATGAAAGGAAATCCCCAAAGGATGTTGCAAATATCACATTTGTGTACAAAAAGACAACCTCTGACGAGGGAGGTGGATTTTGCGAAGCAAAAGACGGAGGGAGAGAATACAATTCACCGTTTTCTCTCCCCCAGTCAAAAATCAAAGATTTTTGCCAGCCCCCTCGTCAGAGGGGGCCTTTTGTGCGGCAACTTTACATGTCCTGCTTGTAGGGTGGGTCGGAGGGGCAGGCACCCCGGAGCTTTTGCATGGTGCGGGGCACCGCATCCCGGGAGTTTTTCCAATCGGATCCGGCCTGCCGGTAATCAAACATTTCCACAAAATGATCCAGGTCTTCTTTCACCCGCAGAAGGTTTTCCTTCATAAGAGAAATAGCGGTTTCATAGAACCATTGGCGGTGGGCATTGGGTACTTCCCCGGGCGCCCGCTCCAACAAAAGCGCAAAATGGTGCAGGCAAAAGCCCTTGCTGCGCTCCACCTTTTGCCGGAACTCCGGCTCCCGGAGCAGCACGAAAAAGGTGTGGTAATACCGCTTCATATTGTATTCCAGCCGCTGGCACAAAAAACAGGTATTCTCCTTTTCCTTCGCCCAGCTAAGCAGCGGCAGCTCCTCCGTCTTCCGCTTGCTGCCGAAAAGCGGCGGCTTTGCGGGAGGCGTAAAGCCGTCGGTCTGCCCCTCCAGTTCCTTGAGAACGCCTGCCAGGTAAGTCTGCAGCACCAGGGCGTTTCCCAGGGCATTGCCGTAGTCATAGAGCTTTTTCATATGCTGGCGGCAGAAGCCCATACGGTCGGTCTCCGCCCGGACCTCCGGCTCCATATAGCTGGCGGCAGGTCCGATGCAATAGCGGATGCCCCGCTGCTCTGCCAGCCGCTCCAAATGACAAAAAGGGCACTCGGTATCTGCATCAAAGGCTTCGTGCAGGGGGATGGTATCGATATGCTCTTTCATAGGACGCACCTCCTGTTTTTCCTCATTATACGACAGGATGGAGGTTCTTGCAAGAGGGTGTGTAGGGGCGATCTGCGATCGCCCGCGGGCGAACACAGTTCGCCCCTACGAGAATAAAAAAAGCGGGGTGCCGAAGCACCCCAAAAACAAAGAGGAAAAAATGAAAAAGATTATAGGCTTCTCCCTGGGGAGAAGCTGTCGCCACCGTAAGGTGGTGACGGATGAGGGGAATGGTTTTTCACCTCATCCGCCCCCTGCGGGGGCACCTTCCCCTCCAGGGGAAGGCTTTGGTCATTCCCCTTTCAGGAATTTCTCAGGGTCTACCGGCTCATCGTTTTGGGTCACGGAGAAATGGAGATGATCTCCCAGGGCAGACTCCAAAAGGGCGCTGTTTCCTACTGTGCCGATCTTCTGGCCCAAAGTGACCTGGTCACCGGGTTCTACCAAAACCTCCTGGGAGAGGCTTGCGTAGCAGGTGACATAGCCATCTTCATGGCGGATGACCACCGTATGCCCCAGCCGGTCATCCTCGTACACCGTGTACACCGTACCCTCGGCGGCTGCGTGGACGAAGGAACCTGCCTCCGCTGCCAGGTCAATGCCGTCGTGGGTGCGCCAATCCCGGGTGGTCTGGTTATAGCTCAGGGCATCCATGGCATAGGCTGCCACCACTTCCCCCTCCAGAGGGGATGCGGTCTGGATAGGCTTGCGGACTACCGTGGGCTTGGGCTGGGTGGGCTGCTGCTCCGTACTGGTGGGGTCGGTGACAGTAGCCGCCACAGGCACATCCTCCTGTACCGGGTCTGTGTTTCCTACGGTAATGTCCTGACCCCCCAGCTGAGGAGTCTCATCCGTTTGGTTGCTGTAATACAAATAGCCGGAAATCCCGATGGCAACTGCGCACAGGATCAGGGCTATGTAGTAGCCCTTACCGGTGGCGCTGCCGAATTTTTTATTGCTCATAATTAGCACCTCCGAGAAGCAGTATTGCCCAAATGAGGAAAATTAAACCTATCGGAGGAAATTTTTTATTTTTTGCAGGATATGTAGGGAAGAACGGATCCTTCGACTCCCTCCGGTCGCTCAGGATGACAATTCGCCCCTACGGGAGGGGCTTTGAGCGGACGAAAAAATAATACTCGGAAAATGTCGGTTTTTTCCGTTGACAACGGGGGAAATATAGGATAAAACTATATCATGCTACAATGGCAGATTTTATAAAAAGAAACGGGGGAGGATAATGTCCAAAGAACTCATTCGGCTCCAGGATCTCGTTATGGAGTTCGACGGGGAGCGGATACTTGATGGTATCAACCTCTATATTCACCACCAGGAATTCCTCACTTTGCTGGGTCCTTCCGGCTGCGGAAAGACCACAACTCTGCGGATCAACGGCGGTTTCCTCACCGCCACCAGCGGAAGCGTACTGTTTGACGGCAAGCCCGTCAACGATGTGCCGCCCTACAAGCGGCAGGTCAACACCGTGTTCCAGCGCTACGCCCTGTTCCCGCACCTGGATGTATTCGACAATATCGCTTTCGGTCTGAAGGTAGCCAAGCTACCTAAGGCGGAGATCCACGAGCGTGTCCACGAAATGCTGGGCATCGTGGGTCTTA
>JAZPXW010000065.1:0-13311 GCA_045543895.1 Faecousia sp. | reverse complement strand
AACTACGATATCATCGTAGATTTCAAGGGCTTTAAGTGGCTGATCCAAACCACAGATTTCCAGCCCGTTGGGGCTGCTGTGGGCATCCGTCTGAACCCCGAGGATATTCACATTATGCACAAGAGCGAATACTCGGGCATGTTTGGTGACTACAGCTCCTACTCCGCTGAGTACGATGAGCTGACGGAGGATGCCGACGATGAAGAAGAATAACTCCCTCCTGCTCAGCACTCCCTATATCCTGTGGATGCTGGCATTTACCCTCATTCCTCTGGGTGTGGTGGGCTACTATGCCCTCACCGACCCGGCGACCGGCGCCTTCACCCTGCAGAACATCCGGGATCTGGCGCTGTACCTGCCCGCCTTCTGGCGCAGCATCGGCTACAGCTTCGTTTCCGCGGTGATCTGCCTGCTCATTGGCTACCCTGTGGCCTACTATATGGCCTCCTGCAAGGCCGCCACCCAGAAATTCCTGTATATGCTGGTGATGCTGCCTATGTGCATGAGCTTTTTGCTCCGCACCCTGGCATGGGTGGGTCTGCTGCAGGACACCGGCATCATCAATAATCTGCTGGCCTCCCTGGGACTTCCCCGGCTGCAGCTGATCCGCACACCCGGCGCGGTGATATTGGGCATGGTGTATAACTACCTGCCCTACATGATCCTGCCGCTGTACGGCATCATCGTAAAGATCGACAAGCGGCTGGTGGAGGCTGCCGAGGACCTGGGCTGCAACAGCGCGCAGGTGTTCGGCCGGGTGATCCTGCCCCTGAGTATGCCCGGCATCCTCTCGGGCATGACCATGGTCTTCGTGCCGGCGGTATCCACCTTCTATATCTCCCAGAAGCTGGGCAGCACCGACATCGTGCTGATCGGCGACATCATCGAGCGTCAGTTCAAGCAGGGCGACAACGCCAACATGGGCGCTGCCCTGAGCCTGCTGCTGATGGTTCTGGTGTTTGTCTGCACCGGCATCATCAACCGCTTCGGCGGCGGTGAGGAAGGCGGTGTGATCGTATGAAAAAGGCAAACCGGATCATCACCGTGCTGATCTTCCTGTTCCTCTATGCCCCTATGATCGTGCTGATGGTGGCCTCGTTCAACACCGGCAAGGATGTAACGGATTTCGAAGGCTTCACCTTCAGCCAGTACGCCGCGGTGTTTACCGACCGGAGCCTGCTGCAGCTGCTGGGCAACTCCCTGCTCATTGCCATTCTGGCAAGCGGCATCGCCACCGTGTTCGGCACCGTAGCCTCCGTGGGCATCTACTCCATGAAGCCTCGGCTCCGCAGCGCCGTTATGAGTCTGACCAACATTCCCATGACGAACCCGGATATCGTGACGGGTATTTCCCTGAGCCTGCTGTTCGTGTTCGTGGGCAGTAACCTGCTGCAGCAGCGCAACAGCCTCACCTTCTGGACGCTGCTCATCGCCCACATCACCTTCAACCTGCCTTATGTGATACTCAATGTGATGCCCAAGCTCCAGCAGATGAATCCTGCCCTGCAGGACGCGGCTATGGACCTGGGCTGTACACCGGTGCAATCCTTCTTTAAAGTCACGCTCCACGAGATCATGCCCGGCATCGTATCCGGCGCAATCATGGCCTTTACCATGAGCCTGGATGATTTCGTGATCAGCTACTTTGTGACAGGCCTGGACTTCGTGACCCTGCCTGTTGAAATCTACAACTACACCAAAAAGCCCATCCAGCCCAAGGTGTACGCTATGTTTACCCTGCTGTTTTTGCTGATCCTGGCGCTTATGATCGTGATGAACCTGCTGCAGCTGCGGCAGGATAAGCGCAAGGCCGAGCGGAAGGGAGGCAAGGCATGAAAAAGGTAATTTGCATTTTGCTTGCTTTGCTGCTGCTTTCCGGCTGCTCTGCCCAGAATGACCAGCGGGTGACCATCAATGTGTATAACTGGGGTCAGTATATCTCCGAGGGCGACGACGGCTGCATCGATGTGATCGCCGAATTTGAGAAGGCCTACCCCAACATCCGGGTCAACTATGTGACCTTCGACTCCAACGAGACCATGTACACCAAGATGGCCGGCGGCGGCATCACTGTGGATGTGATCATCCCGTCGGACTATATGGTGGGCAGACTGGCCCAGGAGGGGATGCTGCTTCCCCTGGACTTTGAAAACATCCCCAATGCCCAGTATGTGGACTCCCGGTTCCGCAGTCCCAGCTACGACCCGGAGAACAAGTACTCCGTACCCTACTCCTGGGGTACTGTGGGCATCATCTACAACACCAAGTATGTGGATGAAGAAGATGTGACCGGCTGGGAGATCCTTTGGAACGAGAATGCAGCGGGCGAACAGCTGGACTATGCGGACAAGATTCTGATGTTCGACAACTCCCGGGATGCCTTCGCCATCGCCCAGTGCCGCCTGGGTTACAGCATGAACACCACCGAGGAAGCTGAGCTTCTGGAATGCGCCAAGCTCTTGGAGCAGCAGCGCCCTGTGGTGCAGCAGTATATTATGGACCAGGTGTTCGACCTGATGGAAAACGAGGAGGCCTGGATCGCCCCCTACTACGCAGGCGACTATCTGACCATGAGCGGCGAGAACGAAGACCTTGCCTTCTACCTCCCCGGTGACCAGGGCTTTAACCTGTTTGTGGATGCCATGTGCATCCCCACCTGCTGCGAGGACAAGGAGGCAGCGGAGACCTTTATCAATTTCCTCTGCGACCCGGAGATCGCCGGCGGCAATATGGACTGGATCTGCTACTCCTCCCCCATCAGCGCAGCCAAGGAATATATGGAGCTGGATGAGGAGATGGAGGCCATCAACTATCCCGACGACAGCGTTCTGGACCAGGGCACCAGCTACCTGCCCATGCCCCGGGAAACCACCCGGTATGTGGACAGCCTGTTTATGCGGGTGCGCAACGGCATCTCCCTGGAGGGACAAGCCGGCAATCAGGTGCTTGTGTGGATTGCGGTGATCGCCGCGGCAGCTGCCATCGCAGGCGCAGCCTTCCTGCTGCTCCGCAAGCGGAAAAAGAAGAAATAACGGTCAGAACCCCACGGAAAAATCCGTGGGGTTCCTTTTTTTGTGCGCAAAGCCCCCCTTGTGTAAAGGGGGGTGGCTGCGGTAGCAGCCGGGGGGATTGTTACAACCCCTCCGTGCCTGCAGCTTGGCCGGGATAACCGGTGCGGTGAAGCGGCGGGACCAAGGCCCCGCCCTACACCCCCTTACGGTAGATTTCGTAGGGCGGGGGTTTACTCCCGCCGCGGTGGTGCGGGACGTCGAGGCGCCGTCCCCTACGGGGTGGGACGGCGATGGTTTTGGCGGCGGGACCAAGGCCCCGCCCTACACCCACTTACGGTAGATTTCGTAGGGCGGGGGTTTACTCCCGCCGCGGTGGTGCGGGACGCCGGGGTGCCGTCCCCTACGGGGTGGGACGGCGATGGGTATTGGCGGCGGGACCAAGGCCCCGCCCTACACCCCCTTACGGTAGATTTCATAGGGCGGGGGTTTACTCCCGCCGCGGTGGTGCGGGACGCCGGGGCGCCGTCCCCTACGGGGTGGGTGTAGGGAACGCATTTATGCGTTCCGCGGAACGGATGAATCCGTTCCCTACGAGACAACCCCTCCGTCGCCTGCGGCTTGGCCGGGATAACCGGTGCGGTGAAGCGGCGGGACCATGGCCCCGCCCTACACCCCCTTACGGTAAATTTCGTAGGGCGGGGGTTTACTCCCGCCGCGGTGGCGCGGGACGCCGGGGCGCCGTCCCCTACGGGGTGGGTGTAGGGAACGCATTTATGCGTTCCGCGGAACGGATGAATCCGTTTTCTCTTTGGGATGCGGATCCCTCGACTACCCTCGGGATGACATGGCCGGTAGTGCAGAGGAAGGCTTTGCAGATATTTCTAGACATTTCCACAAATGGGCGGTATAATAAGTATGATGTCTTGTTTTTTGGAGGTATCCCAATGAAACTCAACTACAAACGCACCATTTTGGTAGGCTTTGCCTTCTTCCTTATCAGCGCCTTCTGGCAGGCTTACGACGCCACCATCCCGGTGATCCTGACCAACAAATTTGGTATGTCCCAGACCTATTCGGGCATTATTATGGCCCTGGATAACATTCTGGCTGTGTTCATGCTGCCCCTCTTTGGCGCGCTTTCCGATAAGTGCCGCTCCAAGCAGGGCAAGCGTACCCCCTTTATTACCATCGGCACCATTATCGCCGCGGTTGCGCTGGTAGCCCTTTCCTTTGTGGACAGCGCCCAGCTGCGCAACATCTCCGATATCTCCCGCATCGACGATCCCGCTGCGCTTTCTGCCATTTATGAGCAGCAGGCAGATGCCACCCTGCAGACCCCCGAGGGTGAGGAATTCATCCTGGGTGAGGTTTTCAGCAAGGAGGATTTTGCCACCATCACCAGCAAGATCCAGCTGGCCAGCGGTACGGAGATCATCAACCCCGACTACACCAGCTATGTAGTCCCCGCCCGCCAGGCCTGCGCTGCCGCGGCTACCGCTGCACAGCCTGCCATGCTGACCCTGTTCATCGTGCTGCTGCTGGCGATCCTCATCGCCATGGCCATCTTCCGGTCCCCTGCGGTGGCGCTGATGCCCGATGTGACCGTCAAGCCCCTGCGCTCCAAGGCCAACGCCGTGATTAACCTCATGGGTACTGCCGGCGGCATTCTGGTGCTGGTGCTGGGCATGGTCTTCGCCACCTCCGCGGTGGAGAACGCCATGATGACCTATTGGGTGTATTACGGCATCGTCGCCGCCCTTATGCTGGGTGCGCTGGCTATCTTCCGGCTCACCGTCCGGGAGCCCCAGTGGTCCGGGGAGATGCAGGCAGAAAGCCTTCGCCTGGGCATCGACGAAACCGAAGATACCGGCGAAAAGCGCCGCCTTTCCAAAGAGGAAACGCGCAGCCTGATCCTGATTCTGGCATCCATCGCCCTGTGGTACATCGGCTACAATGCCGTCACCTCCAAGTATTCCCTGTATGCCAGCTCCGTGCTGGGCATGGACTATAACTCCACATTGCTGCTTGCCCAGGCTGCTGCCATCATCTCTTACCTGCCCGCCGGCATGGTCGCCTCCAGGATCGGCAGAAAGAAGACCATTCTGGCCGGTGTGGTGATGCTTTCCACCGCCTTTGCCATCGCCTCCTTCATGCGCTCCGGCAGCTCTCCCCTGCTGATGAATGTGCTGTTTGCCCTGGCAGGCATCGGTTGGGCCACCATCAATGTGAACTCCTTCCCCATGGTGGTGGAGATGTGCTCCGGCGCCGACATCGGCAGATACACCGGCTACTACTACACCGCCTCCATGGCTGCCCAGATCGTGACGCCCGTGTTCTCCGGCTATCTGATGGACCAGATGGGCATGGTGATCCTGTTCCCCTATGCGGCTGTGTTTGCTGCCCTGGCATTTTTGACCATGTTCTTCGTCAAGCACGGCGACAGCAAGGCCCCCACCAAGCAGGGTCTGGAAGCCCTGGATGTCGAGGATTAACCCACTATGTATTTCTTACTTTCCATTCCGGTGCTGGCAGCTTTGTATGTGCTGGCCACCTGCTGCCGCAGGGGGCATAAAGGGCTTGCCGCGCTCCGGGGCTGGCGCTATGCCCACCGGGGACTCCACGGGCATGGCGTGCCGGAAAACTCCATGGCAGCCTTCCGGAAGGCTCTGGACGGCGGCTACGGCATGGAGCTGGATGTGCATCTGTTGCAGGACGGCAGCCTTGCTGTGCTGCACGACCATTCCCTGAAGCGCACCGCCGGGGCAGATGTGACCATCGAGGACCTCACCGCTGACCAGCTGCAAAACTACCGGCTGGAGGGCACACAGGAGACCGTTCCCCTGTTTTCCCAGGTGCTGGAGCTGACGAACGGCCGCGCCCCGCTGATCGTGGAGCTGAAATCCACCACAGATAATTATGCCGCCCTCTGCCAGACGGCGGTGGATATGCTGGAGCGGTATGAGGGCGTGTATTGCATCGAATCCTTTGACCCCCGGTGCATCCATTGGCTGAAAAAGCACCGCCCCGAGCTGATCCGCGGACAGCTGGCGGAAAATTTCTTCCGCAGCAAAGGCGGCCTCCACCCGGTCCTCAAGGTGCTGATGTCCTGGCAGCTGACCCATTTCCTCACAAAGCCGGACTTCGTGGCCTTCAAATACCGTGACCGGAAAAACCTGGGCACCTTCCTTTCCCGCAAGCTCTGGGGCGCACAGGGCGTCAGCTGGACGCTGCGCACACCCCAGGAGCTGGAAACTGCCGAAAAAGAAGGCTGGATCCCCATTTTTGAGGGGTTTGCGCCGTGACCTACACCACCCTTTCCCAGCATTACCGAAGGAAATTCGGCTGCAAGGTCTATAAGCTGGCGCTGGATGCCGGCTTCACCTGCCCCAACCGGGACGGCACCGTGGGAAATCGCGGCTGCATCTTCTGCTCCCAATATGGCGGCGGCGAGTTCGCCCAGGGGCAGGAAGAAAGCATCTGCACCCAGCTGGAAAAAGCCAAGAAAAAAGTGGCATTCAAGGCAGGAAACGGCAAATACATTGCCTATTTTCAATCCTTTTCCAACACCTACGGCGAGCCCGGGCATCTGCGTCGGCTGTACCTGGAAGCCATCGCGCCCGAGGATGTGGTGGGTCTTGCCATCGGCACCCGCCCCGACTGTTTGGGGGAAGCGGTGCTGGAGGTCTTAAAAGAAATCAATGGCATCAAGCCCGTATCTGTAGAGCTGGGCTTGCAGACCGCTCACGAAGCCACCGCCCGGTACATCCGCCGGGGCTATCCCCTGCCCGTATACCTGGATGCGGTGAAGCGGCTGAAGGCGGCGGGCATTGAGGTGGTGACCCACATCATTTTGGGTCTGCCCGGAGAGGATATCTCTATGGCGGTAGAGACCACCCGCACAGCGGTGAACGCCGGGACGGATGGGGTGAAATTCCACCTGCTCCATGTGCTGCGCAACACCGACCTGGCAGACGCCTACGCACGGGGCGAATTTCAGTGCCTGACCTTAGAAGCGTATACCGGGTGGCTCCGGGCATGCCTTGCGGAAGTGCCGGAAGAAGTGGTGGTCCACCGGATCACCGGCGACGGCGCCAAGCGTGACCTCATCGCCCCCCTCTGGTCGGCAGATAAAAAGAAAGTGCTGCACCACCTGCAGCAAAATCTATAGCGCACCAATGCCCTCTCCCCGGGAGAGGGTGGCACGGCGAAAGCCGTGACGGGAGAGGAATGGCGGCAGGAACAACATAGGGCTAGGTCTAAAAGATTGTACCGCCCGGTAGCTTACCGCCCGCATTCCTCATCAGTCACCTTCGGTGACAGCTTCCCCCCGGGGGAAGCCTTTCTGACAAACACACAAAAATCCCTCTTCCGATCGGAAGAGGGACTTTTTCACGAAACTTACTTCTCGTTCTTGTAGATTTCCTTGAAGTACTTGTAGGTATCTACCTTCAGCTCGCCGCAGGCAGCCTCGTCGCAGGCTACGATGCCATCGGGATGCAGCTGCAGAGCAGAGATGGTCCAGGCGTGGTCCACACCGCCCTCTACGCAGTGGCGCAGAGCACGGGCCTTGTTGTGACCGTTGATCACCAGCAGCACCTGCTTGGAATCGCACACAGTGCCGACACCCACAGAAAGGGCGGTCTTGGGCACCTTGTTGGGGTCATTATCAAAGAAGCGGGAATTGACAATGAGGGTATCCTCGGTCAGCGCACGAACGCCGGTACGGGAGGACAGGCTGGTAAAGGGCTCGTTGAAGGCAATGTGGCCGTCCACGCCGCTGCCGCCCAGGAACAGGTCGATACCGCCGTAGGAAGCGATCTTATCTTCGTAGCGCTGGCACTCAGCCTCCAGATCCTCAGCCATGCCGTTGAGGATATTGATGTTCTCAGCAGGGATGTCGATGTGGTTGAAGAAATTGTCGTGCATGAAGTACCAGTAGCTCTGGTCGTGCTCACGGGGCAGGCCCACATACTCGTCCATATTGAAGGTGACCACATTCTTAAAGGTCACCAGGCCGGCCTTGTTCATCTCGATCAGCCGCTTGTAGGTACCCAGAGGGGAAGAACCGGTAGGCAGGCCCAGCACAAAGGGACGGTCTTCCTTATGGTTGTTGATGGCATCGGCAATGTGCTGTGCTGCCCATGCGCTCATTTCGTTGTAATCGTTTTTGATGATCAGTTTCATAATGTTTCCTCCATAATCAGATTGGAAGGGGTTTGTGTCTTTTTGGACAGACCAATTATACAACTAGTTTTTTTATTTGTCTATCGGTTTTTATAAAATTTTTATGTCGATTTTGTATATTTTTCAGTCCTTTGCCTGCAGATATTGGTACATCCTGCTGATGCTGGAAAGACTGGAAAAGGAAGCAGCCTGCGGCAATCGCGCGCAGGCTGCTTGCTTCATTATGGAGTTACAGCTTCTCAAAGCCCACCAGCAGACCGCCTTTTTCGGCGTAAAAGCTGCACAAGCCCAGATTGATGCCGATCTTTACTATGACCTCCGGCAGTTCTGCCTCGATCATGGCTTTGAGGGCTTTGGCGGCGGCTTCGTTCATGCAGTGGGCCAGCTGCACCTTGCCCTTTTTGATGCCGCTTTCCTTCAGGTGCTTTAGGATCGCACTAAGGGATTTGGCTTCGCCACGGCACTTATCGGTAGGCTCCAGAGTGCCTGCGTCGCTGGCCTTGCCCACGATGCGGATGCCCAGCACGCCGGCGATCTTGGCAACCGCCGGGGACACTCTGCCGTTGGCGGCAAAGTTATTGAGGGATTCCAGCATAAACAGCAGACCCGTCTTTTTCTGGTATTCCGGCATATAGGCGCAGATCTCCTCGAAGGTCTTGCCCTCGCTGATCAGCTCCTCCAGCTTTTCCGCCAGCAAGGTCAGCTCCGGGCCTGCGGAGAGCGAGTCGATCACATACACCCGTCTGCCGGGATGCTCCGATTCATACATCTCTTTGGCGATGCAGGCGGCATTGTAGCTGCCGGAAAGACCGCTGGTGATGGCGACGCAGAAGATGTCCTCCGCATCCCCAAAGGCCTTCAGCCAATCCTGGGGGTTGGGGCAGGAGGTTTGGGATCTGCCCTTGTAATGCTTGAAGAAATGGACCATCTCGTCCAGATCCAGCGTCCGGTCATCCACGAATTCCCGCTCCGCGGTGATGATCTTCAGGGGTGCTGCCTCAAAAGCAACGGATTTCAGCTCCATCAAATTGGCTGAGGAATCCGCAACGATCTTTACTGTTCTCATAGCGAAGTTTCCTTTCTTCTCTGCTTCTTCCCGGTTCAATTCATCCTTCTTTTATAACCAAAATACCGATCCCGATACACAAAGCCTTCCGCGATCAGGCCCACGGGGATCGCCGCAAAAACATCCACCGCGGAATGCTGCTTGATGAACATGGTGGACAGGCAGATCATTACCACCGCGAAAACCACGAATGCTTTCCACGCCGGATGCGCCCCCTTTTCCTTTGTCCAAACGGAGGCAATGCCCAATGAGTACGCCACATGCAGCGACGGGCATACGCCGGTGTTGGTATCAAAGGAATATAAAAAGCCGATGCACCGGGTCAGGAAATTATCATTGGCAAATTCTGCAGGCCGCAGATCCTGCCGTGTGGGGTAGGCGATGTAGCAGATCATCGCCAGGATCTGGGTAATGATAATATAGGTCTGCAGCCGTTTGAAGCTATCCACATTGTAAAGTAAAAAGTACCCCAGGGAGAATACGATCAGCACATACCAAAACACATAAGGGATAATGAACCACTCGCAGAACGGGATCCGATCATCCAGCCACATATG
Organism: Faecousia sp.; assembly: GCA_045543895.1. Lineage (GTDB taxonomy): Bacteria > Bacillota > Clostridia > Oscillospirales > Oscillospiraceae > Faecousia. Next base: position 3,493 of record JAZPXW010000065.1, on the reverse strand, counting down.
CACCGGATGGCAGCTTTCCGCCGGGATGAGATTCTCCGTGAGAAAATACAGCGCAAAATAACCGACCCAGCCCAGCAGCAGCTTCAAGTGAGCGAACTGCGGTTCGTTTATCTTTTTTAGCCGAAAGGTTCTGTAATCAACGACCGGCTTTTTCATAGACACGCTCCTTAGGACGGTTGGACGGATAGTCTTTTTTCGGAATATTCCGGTACGGCACCACAGTATGCTCCGGCAGGCGCTGGGCGATGGCGGTAATTTCATCCATCAGATACGTACAGATCCGGCTGCGTTCTGTGTCTATCGGCTCGTCCGCACAGAACTGCACCGGCTTACCCAGGCACAGCTTCTTCAGCTTAGGGGCGATGTACATGGGAACAAAGCTAAGTTCCTTTCCGGTTTTCTTATAGTACAGCTTTGCGATGTCAATGAACTTATCCTGGAAATCGTAGACGATATGGTTGTGCTTCACATCGTGCTCCGGAAAGATCACAACGCTTTTCCCCTCCTGCAGCTTCTTTACCGTGTTTTTGAAGGTGGAGAGGATGCGGGTATCGTGGTATACGCCGATGGTCCGGGCATTGTTGAATATGCAGGCGGACAGCGGTGCGATGATGTAGGAAAGCAGCTTGTAAAATGGCTGCGTCCACTTAGGCTTTTGGCTCCAGAAATCCCGGAAGGCGTATTCCGGCACATCCTTTCGGTGCATCATTTCCCCGGCACACCAAATGTAAGGCTCTCCAGGCACATACAGCTCACCCACGATGGGGCCGTTCATCTGGCAATGGTTTCCCACGATGATCACCGGCTCACCCGGCAGATTTTCCATGCCTTCCACCTGCATCCTGGGATAGCACACCCGGATGCACCACTTTATGATCTTAAACAGTACAGATTTCTTCTCGCGCATCAGTATCCCTCCACTATCTATTCTATAGGATACTGCCTGCGAAAAAGCAAAAAGTAAACGAAAAGTAAATTATTTCAAAACTTTACATATAACGGCAGCCTATTTCTTCGGCTGGTAGCGCATATCGCTGACGGAGTAGACGGTGACGAAGGCCTTGGGGTCTACCTTGCGGATATAATCCATCAGCCGGCGGTACTCATTCTTGTCCACGATGGTGATCAGCTCCATTTTGCGTTCCCGGTCGTAAGCACCGATGATCTCACCCAGGGTGGCGCCGCTGTGCAGGTCGTAAAGCACGAAGTCTGTGATGGCGTCCAGCTCCTTGGAGATGATGCACACCCGGCGCTTGATGTGGATGCCGAAAATGAAATTATCCACGATCATACCGCCGAAATAGGTACCCAGCACGCTGAGCACCACGGTCTTGCTGTCGTAGCACAGGGCGGACGACAGCGCCACCGCCATGCCGGAGTAGCTCAGCGCCTTGCCCAGATCCATGTGCAGATACTTATTCATGATCTTGCCCACGATGTCCAGACCGCCGGAGGAGGCGTTGCGGGTGAACAAGATCGCTTGACCTGCGCTGACCACCAGGATATAGCACACCACATCCAGCATAGGTTCCTGGGTGATGGACTGGAAATTGGGGAAGAGCCACTCCAGCACGCCCAGCAAAAGGGGCATCAGTATGGTGCAGTAAACGGTCTTTGCGCCAAACTCCGGTCCCACGAGCAGGATGCCCAAAATCAAAAGCACCACATTGAGGATCAGGGTAATGGCAGAAACGGGCAGAGGTACGAAATTGCTCAGCACCATTGCCAGCGCTGTGCCGCTGCCCACGGAAACATGGCTGGGCAGCATAAAGAAGAACACCGCCGCAGCGACAATGGCTGTACCCACGGTGATGATGGCAAAATCCTTGATGGTATTGCGAAGCTTCATAGTTCTCTCTTCCTTTGTACCGGATGGTTCTATTATATGCGATGTTTCCCAATTTTCCAACTATTTTTTCACCGCACTATCGATATCCCTCGTAGGGGTCGGCGCCCTCGACGACCCGCACACCGCGCCATCCATGCCTTCGTAGGGGACGGGTTCCCCGTCCCACGGCGGGAGCAAGCCCCCGCCCTACACACCATCCCAAGCAAACAGGCCCTGCTCTTTTGAGCAGGGCCTGTTAAACATATCAGTCCAGGGGTTTCATCGTGGGGAACAGGATGACTTCGCGGATGGTGTCGGAACCGGTGAGCAGCATCACGCAGCGGTCGATGCCGATGCCCATGCCGCCCGTGGGAGGCATACCGTATTCCATAGCGTTGAGGAAGTCCTCGTCCAGCATCTCCGTTTCGTCGTCGCCACGCTCACGCTGCTCCACCTGCTTCATGAACCGGGCTCTCTGGTCGATGGGATCGTTCAGCTCAGAGTAGGCGTTGCCCATCTCGCTGTGGCAGATGAATGCCTCGAACCGCTCGGTAAGTCGGGGATCGGCGGGGCTGCGCTTGGTCAGAGGGCTGACCTCCACAGGATACATGGTGATGAAGGTGGGCTGGATCAGATGCTCTTCTACCTTCTGGTCGAAGCAGGCGTACAGGGCATTGCCCCAGGTCTTCTCGGCAGCGTCGGCAAGCTCCACGCCCTTGGCCTTGGCAGCAGCCACGGCTTCCGCATCATCGGAAATTGCGGCGAAATCGATGCCCACATACTCACGGACAGCCTCCACCATAGTCATACGGCGCCAGCCGGGAGCCAGGTTGATCTTCTCGCCCATCCACTCTACCTCGTAGGTACCCAGGATCTCCTTGGCAGCGCCGGAGATGATGCCCTCGCAGATATCCATCATATCGTGGAAATCGGCGTAGGCCTGGTACAGCTCCACAGAGGTAAATTCGGGGTTGTGCTTGGGATCCATGCCCTCGTTGCGGAAAATTCTGCCGATCTCATACACCCGGTCCATACCGCCGATGATCAGCCGCTTCAGGGGCAGCTCGGTGGCGATGCGCATGTACATATCGATGTCCAGGGTGTTGTGGTGGGTGATGAAGGGACGGGCAGAGGCGCCGCCGGCGATGGTATTGAGCACCGGGGTCTCTACCTCGATATAGTTCCGCTCGTCCAGGTAGGAACGCATGAACTTAATGAACTTAGAGCGGATGATGAAATTCCGCTTGACCTCGGGGTTGACCATCAGATCCACATAGCGCTGACGGAACCGGATCTCCTTATCGGTGAGGCCGTGGAACTTTTCGGGCAGGGGCAGCAGGGACTTAGAAAGCAGCGTGACGGCCTTTGCCCGGATGGAGATCTCCTCGGTCTTGGTCTTGAAGACCTCGCCTTCCACGCCCACGATGTCGCCGATGTCGTTTTTCTTGAAGCGGTTATACTCCTCTTCGCCCAGCTCGTCGATCTTCACGAACAGCTGGATGCGGCCGGTGGAGTCCTGCAGGGCGCAGAACATCACCTTGCCCTGACCGCGCTTGCTCATGAGTCTGCCTGCCACACGGACGGTTTTTCCCTCAAAGCCCTCGTAATCTGCCTTGATGGCAGCAGAGTCGGCATTGAAGTCGAACTTAGTCTGCAGGAAGGGAT
>JAZPXW010000064.1:0-2585 GCA_045543895.1 Faecousia sp. | reverse complement strand
AGAAGGTAAAATTCTGCAAAAAAACCAAAAAACCTATTGACAAACCTGAGCGGTATGAGTATAATGACTCATGCGTTCGGACGATTAGCTCAGCTGGTAGAGCATGCGCTTGACGTGCGCAGGGTCAGCGGTTCGAGTCCGTTATCGTCCACCAAAAGAAAAAGTCATCCCAATCGGGATGGCTTTTTTCTTTTGGTATGGTATTCAGAGAACGGACTCGAAGAGGGCGGCGACAGCGAAGCTGACGCAAACAAGTGTTCGGGGAACACTTGCTTAGCCCGGGGGAGAGTCCATGGATCACTGCCGCAGCCAGTATGGCTGATGGCGGTGATCCATTAAGAAACAGGAAACGCCGATTAGAAAAGTCATCCCAATCGGGATGGCTTTTTTCTTTTAGCTGTATCAAAGTGAAGAAAGACCACCCAATGGTGGCCTTTCTTTTTTAAGATCAGAACTTGCCGCCGCCACCGCCGTGGCTTCTGCCGGAGGAGGATCTGTGGGTAGAGGATCCGCCGGAGGAGCTGCTGGACTGCACCCGCTCGGTTTTTGACACATGGGAATACAGGAACAGATCCCGGGAATGGGTCAGCTGCAGGCTGTCGGGGGTCACATAGTTATCCGCACGAACCTGCTGGCGGACAGATTTCAGCTTGCCCTTCATGACACCGGTGGCGATCAGCGCCACAACAAAGCCGATAACAATGGCAACTACCAGGTTAAAGCCTGGGGAGAAGGGCTCCTTCGGCAGATTGTGAATGTCGTAGGGATCGCCGGTTTTTGCCTGGGTGATAAAGCTGTCGCACAGCTCCGCAAAGGTATCGAAGGCAGTTGCAAAATCACCGTCGGACATATACGGGACAAATTGGTCGGACATATAATCCAAACCTGCGTCGGTAACGGCGGTGATGCCGTAGCCGGTGGTGGAGACATACCAGTCGCTGTAGGCCAGGCTTACCAGCAGCAGGATGCCGTCCTTCCGGTAGTCGTTATAATCGAACCAATCGTCCGCGAAATCTCTGGTGTTTCCGTTGCCGGTGGACTCCACCGCAACGATCACGATATCCACACCCTGCCGGGCGCTGATCTCTGCCAGCTTCTGCTCCAGAGCGGCTTCTTCCGCGGAAGTGAGCAGATCCGCGTCATCCGTCAGCAGGGGAGATGCCGCGTTTGCTGTCAGGCAAAATGCTGTCAGCAGGCAGATGGTAAGAAAGATAATGCTCAGTTTCTTCATGATCCATCCCTCCTTACAGCAGCCACAGCAGGTAGCTCAGAGCAAAGGCCACAGCGCTGACCGCACCGGCAATGCCAAAGAGCCATTTCGAATAAAGACCCTTATCCATAGGCAGGTTGCCTACAAATTTTCCGGTCTGACCGTTCATGGCGAAGGTGTAGGTCTGACCGTTCCATTCGGTATTTATCAGCCACACAGGGTACAGGGCATAGCGGGTCTTGCCATGGGATAACCGTACGCTGGAATGCTCCGGGATCACGGAAATATAGCCGTGGGTGGTAGCGGCAAAGGCTTCCTCAACGCTGTGCTTGACCCGCTCATTGGCCCGGGGGATGCAGCTTTTCGCATCCACATTGTACTTATCTGCCAGATAACCGGCTAAGTATGCGGTCTGGAAATCCACCGCGTCCTTGGTGTCGTACGGCTCCAGAGATTCCATCATGGTATCATCCATTTTGCTGGAACCGTCTACTGGGATCTGGGCAAACGCCAAGGATCCGCTGCGCTGGAGTGCAAAGTAGCTGGTGCGGGTGTAGTTGTACCGGCTGTCGCTCCAACTGTGGACCTTGGTGGCCTTGTACCGTACATCTGCCTGGGCTTCCGCATCAAACAGCCAAACCGGTACATAGACACCCTGGATCTCCTCCAGATGGTTTTCGTCCTTGAAAACCTTAGGCAGCAGCCGCTTGCCTTCATAATGCCGCTTCAGCGCAGCAATGGCGGCTTTTTTATCCAGCTTGAAGGGGATCACAAGATCCGGCTTTAAGCTGCCGGCAAACTGCTCCATCATGACCACAGGATTGCCGCAGTAAGGGCAGGAGGTAGCAGCGGTCTGATCATCGCCGATGACTTCGCCACCGCAGGAGTTGCACACATAGGCCCTGATGCCATCGGACAGCACTTCTGCGGTGCCGGACTCCCATGTCATTTCATCGTCTGCATCGCTCTGAAGCGCTTCGTCGTAGGCCTGCAGGTCAGACATTTCAAACTCGGTGTCGCAATAGGGACATTTCATCTTCTGCAAGGTGCTGTCGAATTCGATAGCGCCATCGCAGCAGGGACATTTAAATTCCTGTAATACTGCCAAGATGATTCACTCCTTTCCGGAGATCAGACCAGATCTCCGCTGTCAAAGGGATCGCCGCACTCGGGGCAGAAACGGGGAGCCTTGGTGGGATCCTCCGGCTGCCAGCCGCACTTGTCGCAGCGGTACTGGGGAATGCCCGCAGGCTTCTTAGCCCCGCACTCTGCGCAGAATTTACCGGTGTTCACCGCACCGCAGCTGCAGGTCCAGCCGGATGCTTCGGGCTTCTTGGCACCGCACTCGGTGCAGAATTTGCCGGTTGCGGTAGCG
>JAZPXW010000063.1:0-3868 GCA_045543895.1 Faecousia sp. | reverse complement strand
AGCTGGACGCAGAGATCGTATCCTGCGATTCCATGCAGGTGTACCGCCGCATGGACATCGGCACCGCCAAACCCACCACGCAGGAGCGTGCGGGCATCCCTCACCATATGCTGGATGTGGCCGAGCCATCGGAGGATTTTTCCGTCAGCCGCTACTGCGCTATGGCTGCTCCCATCGTGGATTCCATTTTGGAAAAGGGCAAGACCTGCATCATCGTGGGCGGCACAGGGCTGTATATGGATTCCCTAATCCGCGGCAACGACTTTGCCCCCTTCCCCTCCACCGGTATGCGTGAAAAGCTGGAAGCCCAGCCCATTGAAGCTGTATTCGCCCAGCTCCAAATCATCGACCCGGAAGCCGCCGCACGGCTTCACCTGTCGGATAAGAAGCGGATCATCCGTGCCATGGAGGTGTACCTGGAGACCGGCGAGACCATCACCGCCCACAATGCCCGCACCCAGGCCATCCCGCCCCGGTATAATCCCACCTGGTTTGCCCTGGAGGATGAAAACCGGGCAGACCTGTATGCCCGCATCGACCGCCGTGTGGATGTGATGCTGGAAATGGGACTTCTCGATGAGATCAAAGGTCTTTTAGCCGAGGGCATCCCGGCGGACTGCACCGCCATGCAGGCCATCGGCTATAAAGAGTTCCTTGCGGCCCTGGATGGCCGTATCACAGTAGCCGAGGCAGCCGCCCAGGTGCAGCAAGCCTCCCGGCACTACGCCAAGCGGCAGCTGACCTGGTTCCGCCGCAACGAAAATATCCATTGGCTCCGCCGCAGACCCGGTGGCGATAGCGAAGAAATTCTTTCCGCTGCCCGACAAATTCTGCACGAAACCGACAAATGAAATCTGCTACCATAGGTACATCCCAACAGAAAGAAGGAGTACTTATGTCAGAACCCATCAATTTGCAGGATGCCATTTTAAGCGAGGTTCGCCGGGACAAGGTCCCCGTAACACTGTTTCTTATGAACGGCTTCCAGCTCCGAGGTACCATCACCGGCTTCGACAGCTTTGTGGTGGTGCTGGTCACCGATGGCAAGCAGCAGATGATCTATAAGCATGCCATCTCCACCCTGGCTCCGGCAAAAACGCTGAAAGCCGCACAGACCGTATAAACAAGGAGGGCGTGCTGCACCGCAGCACCTCTTTTCCTTTGCCCCCAAAAAGCCTTCCCCTCAAGGGGAAGGTGGGACGCCATAAGGCGTGACGGATGGGGTGGGATTTTTCCCCTGATCAGTCACCTTCGGGGACAGCTTCTCCCCAAGGAGAAGCCTCCCAACGCATTTACAGAAAGAAGGTAACCCCCATGTCCATTGCTGAAAATGTCGCAAAGATCCGCGCCCAGATGGATGCCGCCGCCATTGCCGCCGGCCGGGATCCCAAGGAGATCCTCCTGTGCGCCGCCACCAAAATGAACGATGCGGATGCCGTCCGCCACGCTATATGTGCCGGTGTGGACTGCTGCGGCGAGAACCGCGCCCAGGAGCTGACCGCAAAGCTCCAGGAGGATGCCTACCGGGGAAAACCCGTGCATTTCATCGGCCGGCTGCAGACCAACAAGGTCAAGCAGGTGGTAGGCAAGGTAGATCTCATCCAGAGCGTGGACCGGGAGAATCTTCTGGAGGCCATCCAGAAGGAAGCCGCCCGGCAGGGTATCGTACAGGAGATCCTGCTGGAAGTGAATGTGGGCCGTGAGGAAGCCAAAGGCGGTTTCCTCCCCGAGCAGCTCTGGGCGGTTCTGGAAAAAATGCCACAATTCCCCAATATCCGTGTCAGAGGGCTTATGACCGTCCCTCCAATTTGCCAAAAAACTACAGATAACGACAAATTTTTTCAAGAAATGTGCAATATCGGTGTTGACATTATGAAGAAAAAATACGATAATGTATCTGTCGACATTCTGTCTATGGGCATGTCGGATGATTTTGTGCGTGCTATTAGCTGCGGAAGTACCATGATCCGCATCGGCACCGGGATCTTCGGTGCCAGGGACTACACGAAGTCGCATCAAACCTGATGTGAATATATAGGAGGAAAAATAGAGATGAGTTTTTGGGATAATGTGAAGAAGTTTGCACAGCCCTACGCTGACGAAGATTACGATGATTACGACGAAGACGAGCTGGACGAATTCGAAGAAGAGGAAGCTGCACCTGCTCCCCGTGAGCGCCGCCGTGCTCCCGCTTTCAGCTCCGCATCCGAGTCTGCTGATTTTGCACCCGCTGCTCCCGTAGCAGCCCCTGCCGCTCCCGAGCGCCCCAGTGGCTTCGGCGGTCAGATTCTGAGCATGAACAACGGTAACAAGCAGGAGGTCGTCCTGTTCCATGCCAAGGCCTTCGACGATGCCGCCAAGGCTGCCGACGAGCTGCGCAACCGCAGAGCCGTCATTCTGAACATGGAAAATGTGGATAAGGCCCTGACCCGCCGGGTCGTGGACTTCCTCTCCGGTTGCGTTTACGCGCTGGATGGCCAGGTGAAGAAAATCGCTCAGTCCACCTACCTGTTCTGCCCCCACAGCATGGACATCGTAGGCGACCTGGAGTCTCTGCAGTCCCAGGCCGAGAGCTACATCTAATCTGCTGAGAAAGGATTCATACGATGTTTACACCTCAACAGATTGAACAGATCTCCTTCGGCAAGGCCACCTTTGGCGGCTACGACATGCAGGATGTAGATGAATTCCTGGAGCCTCTGACCGAAGACTATGTGACCCTTTACAAAGAAAATGCTCTGCTCAAGAGCAAGATGCGCGTGCTGGTTGGCAAGCTGGAAGAGTACCGCAAGAACGAAGCTTCCATGAAGGACGCTATGGTCAATGCCCAGAAGACCTGCGATATTATGGTCCGTGAGGCAGAGCAGAAGTGCGCACAGATGCTCAGCGAGGCCAATGCCACCGCCAGCGCCAACACCGTCAATGCCGGTGCTCTGGTAGCTGCCGAGCAGGCCCGTGTGGAAGAGGCCAAGAAGGCCGCCGCCGAGAAGATCGAGGAGATCCAGGCACAGATGCGCGTGTGCATCCAGGCTCTGGACCGTATCAAAGAGGCCAACCGTCCCGCAAACAACGCTGCCGCCTTTGATTACGACCGTGCCGAGGGCGCGGCCGACACCACCGAGGCCGTTGCCAACGAGATCTCCATGAACCTGGAAGCCCTGGTCGGCACCACCGACGAGCCCGCTCCCAAGGTTGTCCCCCACCATCCCGTTTCCGACACTACCAGCAAGTTTGCCAACCTGCAGTTCGGTCGGAACTACGATCCCACCCATAAATAAGCGAAGCTGTGATAAGGACGCGTACCCACAGATGCCCCTTCCAGAGAGCTGCCGTCTGGTGCAAGGCAGTAAGGCCGGCTGTGCGGTATATCACCTTTGAGCTGTGCCCCGAACCCGACAGGGTGTAGGCTGCACCGGGCGCGCCCGATATTGCGCAGTTTGAGTGCCGGGAAACCGGAACAAGAGTGGTACCGCAGAGGACACAACAGTGCCTTTGTCTCTTACGAGACAAGGGCACTTTTATTTTTGAATTTATTATGGAGGTAACTTCCAATGGAATTTAAAAACACCATCATCACTCCCAAGACAGACTTCCCCATGAAGGCCGGTCTGCCTGCCCGGGAGCCTGCCATGCTCCAGCGCTGGGAGGAACAGGATCTTTACAGCCTGATGCTCCAAAAGAACAAGGATCTTCCCCCCTTCATTCTCCACGATGGCCCTCCCTTCTCTAACGGCTTCATTCACATGGGTCACGCGCTGAATAAGACTTTAGAGGACTTCGTTATCCGCAGCCACGCCATGATGGGCTACTACACCCCCTATGTTCCCGGCTGGGATAACCACGGCCTGCCCATTGAGCGTGCCATCGA
>JAZPXW010000062.1:0-10111 GCA_045543895.1 Faecousia sp. | reverse complement strand
GTGCTTCACATCACGGAAGTATTCTGCCATCGTAAGTCCCGAAAGGCCCACACGCATACGGGCTCCGGGAGGCTCATTCATCTGACCGAAGACCATGGCGGTCTTGTTGATAACGCCGGATTCGGTCATTTCGTTATATAGGTCGTTACCCTCACGGGTACGCTCGCCAACGCCGGTAAATACGGAGTAGCCGTTATGTGCGGTGGCGATATTGTAAATCAGCTCCTGGATCAAAACGGTCTTGCCAACACCTGCGCCACCGAAGAGGCCGATCTTACCGCCCTTTGCGTAGGGGCAGATCAGGTCGATGACCTTGATGCCGGTTTCCAAAATCTCCGTTGCAGGCTGCTGCTCTTCGTAAGAAGGCGCGCTGCGGTGGATGGGCCAGCGCTCTGCAGCCTCCACAGGTGCGCCGTTGTCGATAGGCTGTCCCAGCAGGTTAAACACCCGGCCCAGGCAGCCGTCGCCCACCGGCACGGTGATGGGCGCGCCGGTATCCACTGCCACAACACCACGCTGCAGGCCATCGGTAGAGCTCATTGCGATGCAGCGGGCCACATTGTCGCCAATGTGCTGCGCCACCTCGGCCACGATGGTCTGGTCGCCGTTGGGCACTTCAATGGCGCTCAGCAGCTCCGGCAGGCAGCCGTCGGCAAATCGTATATCCAAAACCGGACCCACAACCTGGATCACGGTTCCCGTTTGTTTGGCCATAGGATTATCTCCTTTAATTATCATAATCTAACTCAAGCACCGGCAACAATTTCCGTAATTTCCTGGGTAATTGCCGCCTGGCGGGCCCGATTGAACTTTAGGCTCAGATCTGCGATCATCTCGTCCGCATTTTGTGTCGCCGAATCCATGGCAGTACGGCGGGCAGCCTGCTCTGCGGCACGGCTTTCGCACAGAGCGCCATACAACGCTCCTCCCAAATACTCAGGAACGATCCGCTCCAGGGCTTCCACGCTGTCCGGCTCATACAAAATGTCTGTACGGGATCTACCCTCCTGGGGCGTATGCTGCAGCGGCAGGAGCTTCAGCACCTCCGGTGTTTGGGAAAGCACCGAAATGAAGTTGGTGTACACCACAAAAACTTCATCCACTTCCCCGCTCCGGTATGCCTTGCACAGCTGTTTTGCAGCGGTAAAGCAATCACTTACGCCCAGATCTTCCGCTTCCCGGTAGTTTTCCATCAGAGTCGGGACCTGCCGAGCCTTGAAAAAGTCCACCGCCTTCTTGCCGAAGGGCAGCACTACGGCATTCTTCCCATCCATATGCTCATAAGCCAGCTTCAGCACGTTGCTGTTATAGCCGCCAGCCAGGCCACGGTCACCGGCCACCACCACATAGGCAGACCGTTTGACCGGCCGTGCTGTAAGGTAAGTGGAAGACAGGTCCTGGGTAGAATCCACAATATCCCGGATGGTGGAAAGTAAGATTTCAAAATAAGGGCGGGAGGACTGAACTTGAGCCTGAGCCCGGCGGAGCTTGGAGGCAGCCACCATTTCCATAGCCTTGGTGATCTGCTTGGTGGATTCCATACTCCGTATGCGGTTTTTGATCTCCTTGGTGGAAACACCAGCCATCTAGGCTCCCTCCTTTACACCGCTGCGGTAAACTCCTGGAGCAGCTCCGTCAGCGCAGCTTTCAGTTTTTCCTCAGTATCCTTTTCCAGCTTTCCGCTCTGGCGAATGGTGTCCAGAATGTCACCGTGGCGGTTATCCATAAACTCCTGCAGGCGCAGCTGGAACTCTGGGATCTTATCCACAGAGATATCTTTCAGATAGCCATTAACCACCGCGTAGATGATGCACACCTGGTGGGCAACTTCCACGGGGGCATTGTTCTTCTGCTTGAGAACGGCAACGATCCGTTCGCCCAGGGCAAGACGGGACTTGGTATCCGCATCCAGGTCAGAGCCGAACTGGGCAAAGCTTTGCAGCTCACGGTACTGGGAGTACAGCAGCTTCAGACTGCCTGCCACCTTCTTCATCGTCTTGATCTGGGCATCACCGCCCACACGGGATACGGAGATACCGGGGTTTACCGCGGGCATAATGCCTGCGTTAAACAGCTCAGACTCCAGGAATATCTGTCCGTCGGTGATGGAAATAACATTGGTGGGAATATAGGCGGAAACGTCACCGGCCTGGGTCTCGATGATGGGCAGAGCTGTGAGACTTCCGCCACCCAGCTCGTCAGACAGCTGGGCCGCACGCTCCAACAGTCTGGAGTGGAGATAAAATACGTCGCCGGGGTAAGCTTCCCGTCCGGGAGGACGGCGGATCAGAAGGCTGATGGCACGGTATGCCACCGCGTGCTTACTCAGATCGTCGTAGATCACCAGCACATCCTTGCCCTGGTGCATAAAATGCTCGCCGATGGCGCAGCCGGTGTAAGGCGCAATGTACTGCATCGGTGCCAGCTCAGAAGCCGTGGCGGAAACCACAACGGTATAATCCATAGCGCCGCCGATGGTCAGATTGTTCACCAGCTGGGCAACGGTAGACCGTTTCTGACCGATAGCCACATAGATGCAGATCACATTTTTGCCCTTTTGGTTCAGAATGGTATCGGTGGCGATGGTGGACTTACCGGTCTGACGGTCGCCGATGATCAGCTCACGCTGTCCGCGACCGATGGGGATCATCGCGTCGATGGCCTTGATGCCCGTCTGCAGCGGGCGGCTGACATGCTTACGGTCGATGATGCCGGGCGCGGGGCATTCAATGGGGCGGTAGCCCTCAGCAGCGATGGCACCCTTGCCGTCAATTGGCTCACCCAGGGCATTGACCACACGGCCGATCATTCCTGCGCCTACAGGCACAGAAACCACCTTGCCGGTGCGCTTTACGGTGTCACCCTCCTTGATGCCGCTGTCGCTGCCAAGGATAACCACGGAGACCGTGTTCTCCTCCAGGTTCTGCGCCATACCGTAGGAGCCGTTGGGAAATTCGATCAGCTCACCGGCCATACACTTGTCCAGGCCGGAAACTCTCGCGATGCCGTCACCCACCAGGATCACGATGCCGGTCTCGCTGGATTCCAGCTTATTTTCGTAATTCTTGATCTGGTCGCGAATGATTTTTGTAATTTCTTCAGGTCGTAATTCCATATTGTACCTGCTTTCAAAGTACGGTATTCTTCAGCAAGGCCGAGATAGACGCCAATCTGTGCTCCACAGTATCGTCCACCCGCTTGCCGTCATAGTCCAGGCGCACACCGCCCAGACAACTGGGATCTACCCGGTTAATAAGATCGATGGTCTTGCCCGTCACAGCCTGCAGCTTTTGAGAAAGCCGCTGCTTTTGGTCATCGCTTAACGCGATGGCTGTGTAAGCGAAGACCTCCAAAATGCCGTGATCCTCATTATAAAGCTGCCGAAATGCCTTGCAGCAATCAGAAAAACGGCGCACATAGCCCTTTTCTGTGAGAATTTTCAGGAAATTGAGCACATAGGGGTGCACCTTTCCCCGGAAGCTCTCGTCCAGGATGCCGCAACGCTCCTCCTTGCTCAGATTCGGTGCGGACAGCAGACGCAAAAACTTCGGCTCGTTTTCAAAGCTCTCGCTCAGCACCACCAGTTCCTGCAAAACTTTTTCGCTGCAATCTTCATCTTTTGTCAGAGAGTAAAGGGCCTGGGCATATACAGTTCCTACCTGGCTCATCCCTGCTCACCCAATTCTTCAATAAAGTGATCCACAAGGCTTGCCTGGTCTGCCTCGCTCAATGCACGGCCGACCACCTTCTGGGCAATGGCCATAGCCATTTCCGAGATCTCATCCTTGGCATCATTGATGGCTTTCTTTTTTTCCTGGGCGATGTCCGCACTGGCCTTCTGACGGATGGCAGAAGCCTCCTCGTTTGCCTGACGGATGATCTCCTCTTCCCGACGCTGGCCACGCTCGTAGGCTTCCTTCACGATACGCTCGCTGGTCTCGGCAGCCACCGAAAGCTTCTGCTTATACTCATTTTCCAGTTCCGCAGCACTTTCTTTTGCGGCATCGGCAGCCTGGTACTGATCGTCGATCTCTTTCTGCCGATCCTGGATCATCTTCATCACAGGCTTGTACAGAAATTTCTTGGCCACAAAGAAGATCGCCAGCGTATTTGCCAGAGTGAACAGGGCGTTAAAGAAATTTACGCCAAGCAGTTCTTCAAATGTTCCCACTTACATTGCTCCTTTCTTTTAAGATGGGAAAGGCAGCTTGTTACAGTGCGAACAGGATCAAAAAGGAGATCAGCAGAGCATAGATACCGGTGGTCTCTGCGATGGCACAGCCCATGATCATGGTAGAACGCAGGGTTCCGGCAGCCTCGGGCTGACGGGCCATACCTTCCAGAGCCTTACCTACTGCATTACCTTCACCGATACCGGGGCCGATTGCACCGATACCCATACACAGACCGGCACCGATTGCCTTACCTGCAATTGCCAAAGCTTCGAGTTCCATAATAATTTCCTCCTAAAAAATGTATAATGGTTTATGCGTTAACGAGTTCAGGCGGTTGCCTCCGCCGGGGGCGGGCAGGCATTGCCGATATACACCATGCTCAGCAGGCTGAACACATATGCCTGTACAAAGCCGGAAAACAGATCGAAATAGCAGGAAAGCACCGCAGGGATACCAAACTGCAAAATCGGCACATTGGACAAGATTCCGGCATACTGCAAAAGTCCCAGCAAACCCAAAACGCCAAACACGATGCCAAAGATCCATTTGGCGCCCTTCTTCTGTTTTCTGCCTTTCAGAAACATAAACACGCCCAGCGCCAGCACCGCAAGAGGGATCACAACAGTTTTCGCCAGCAGTGTGATCAGCAGCGAGGATGCCATGCCCAGCGCCGTATACAGAATGCTGGTAATGACGCCGCCGCCTGCCACATTGCCAAAATGACGGAATGCCATGGAAACAGGCTGTGCGATCTCGGAAATGATGTTCATAGGGGTCATCACCACGATAGGCTCTGTGAACCCCTTGAGCCAGCCGCCCAGACCGTTGGTCTTAATGGAGTGATACCAAATGATGGCGGTAGTCATGAGCGCCCAGGTCAGCGGCACGCTCAGATCAGCTGTGGTAGACCGCAGGAAGCCGGTCAAGCCGATAAAGGAGCCGCAGATGGAGCTTAGGAAAATGGTCATGATATAGGGTGTCCAGCGGGCATTGTGCTCGCCCATGGTCTCCACCACCATATTGCGCATCATCATAACGCCCTTTTCCACCAACACCTGCTTGCCGGAGGGGCGCTTAGTCAATCCCTTTCCCAGCAAGATCATCGCCGTGATCAATATGGATGTGACCACCGCCAGAGAAAGGGTGGTCTGGGTGATGTTGATGGCGAAGCCATCCCACAAAGGGATGGAAAAATAGATATAGGCGCCTGTGACATTGACACTCATTGCGCCCCGCCTCCTTTCCGGCTGATATGGTCAGCCACGCCCATAATGGGGCGGACGAAAACCACTGGCAGTACCAGCGCGATCAGATCAAAGCACTTCGTCAGCGCGCAGAGCACCCATGCACCAAAGAGCAAAATCATACGGACGATTTGCGACACCTGCATCAGCGCCTGACCGCCTTTTACATCCTGCTCCAGGGCTTTTTTTGCTGCGATATCCGCGCAGATCACCATAGACAGGTAGTAACCCAATGCCAGTGCGCCGCCAACCACGGCTCCCAGCAGCACGGAAAGGTCAAACTTTCCGATCAGCGCATACACTCCGACCATAGCTGCCGCACAGATGACTATGCCAAGTGCCATCATTGCCGTCTCTTTTAAAATGCTGCGTTTGGAAAACTCCATAGATTCCTCCTACGAATGGTCATTAAAGCTGACCGGCGGTTCTGCCTTCTTTTCTTTGTCCTCTGACATTTTTGCCATAACCTTTAGGCTGGAACGCAGCCCTTCTATCGCAGAAACAAGTCCCAGCAGGATTCCGACCCAGATCACCCACTGACCCCAGCCGTGGCTTCGGTGCAACCATGTTGCCAGGAATATAAAGCAGGCAGGCGGCACCGCCACAGAAAGGCCCAACTGAGTCAGCCAGATCAGTAGATTCACATTTTTCATGGAATTCCTCCACTACGAGGCATACAAACATATTGTATCTAGTATATCACATTTTTCTTCCGATTCAATAATTTTTTGTAAATTCCGGCTAAAACGAGAAAGTAGTATCTTTTTTGCAAAAAATATAGTATACTGGTTCTATATTTTCACAAGGAGGGAACGGGCATGGAATTGGAAATTCTCCAGGGTACTATCAGCGCTGTTATTTACCAAAACTATGATAACGGCTACAGCGTTCTGCGGCTGAATACCGACGATGGACAGACCGTTACCGTGGTAGGCACCATTCCCCTGCCCGCTGTGGGTGAACGGTTGATGGTCACCGGCAATTGGAGCAGCCACGCAAGCTACGGCAAGCAGTTTGAAGCGGAATTTCTGGAGCGGCTGCTGCCCCAGACCGGTGCCGAGATCCTCTCTTACCTTTCTTCCCGTGTCATCAAGGGTGTCGGCCCTGTTACCGCCGGGCGCATCGTGCAGCGCTTCGGCGCACAGACATTGCAGATCATGGAGCAGGAGCCCCACCGCCTTGCAGAAGTGCCGGGCATCTCCGCCGCAAAGGCCAAGACCATCGGCGAGGAGTTCCGCCTGCAGATGGGTATGCGGCAGCTGATGGAGTTTTTCGCCCTGCACCATTTGCCCGCGGAGCTGGCGGTTCGGACCTACAAGCTCTACGGCGAAAGCACCATCGACCTGCTGTACGACGATCCCTACCTGCTGATGGACGAAGGTCTGGAAGCGCCCTTTGGGGCTGTGGACCGCTTCGCCATCGAAATGGGTATCGCAGGAGATGACCCCCGGCGCATAGAGGCCGGTATTCTCTTTGAGCTAAATTATAATCTCACTGCCGGCCACAGCTTCCTGCCGGAAGAAAAGCTGATCGCTGCCACCACCCAGCTGCTGAGCGTGGAGTATTCCGCTGTGGCAGAGGGCATTTCCCGGCTGCTTCAGGCAGAGCGGCTGGTGCGGGACACCCTGGCGGATATCACGGTGGATTATCTTCCCGGGCTGTATGTGGCGGAAGCGTACACCAGCCGCCGCCTGCTGGAATTCGCGAAGAAGCACTTCCCTCTCCCTGCCCGCTGGCAGCAGATGCTTCGCAATGTCCAGGCAAACAGCGGCATCGACTATTCCCAGCAACAGAAGGAAGCCATAGAAGAGGCTTTGTCCTCCGGCCTGCTGCTGATCACCGGCGGCCCCGGCACCGGTAAAACCACCATACTAAACGGCATTCTCAATCTCTATTCCCAAATGGGTCTGAAGGTGGTGCTGGCTGCCCCCACCGGGCGTGCCGCCAAGCGGCTGACCGAAGTGACCGGAGAAGAAGCCTCCACCATCCACCGGCTGCTGGAAGCCGGTATCGATCCCCACACGGGCAAAATGTTCTTTGCCAAAGACGAGGAAAATCCCCTGAAAGCGGACGCGGTGATCGTGGACGAGATGTCCATGGTGGATATCCAGCTGCTGAGCAGCCTGCTGCGGGCGATCCCCAGCGGAAAGCGGCTCATTTTGGTGGGTGACCCGGATCAGCTGCCGCCCGTAGGACCGGGCTTTCCCTTCTCCGATTGTTTAAGGAGCAATGTGCTTCCCTCTGTGCGTTTGACGGAAGTCTTCCGTCAGGCGCAGGAGAGTCTGATCGTTATGAATGCCCACCGGATCAACTGCGGGCAAATGCCCGAGCTGAGAGACCGCTCCCGGGACTTTTTCTTCCTGCCCTGCCGCAGCGAGGAAGAGGTTGCCCAGACCGTTGCGGGTCTTTGCACCACACGGCTACCCCAAAAAATGGGTATCCCCTCTGACCAGATCCAGGTACTGACCCCCACAAGAAAGGGTGCCGTTGGCACCTGGGGGCTGAACGGATTGCTCCAAAGCCGGCTCAATCCCCCGCAGCCGACCAAAAAGGAACGAAAATTCGGTGAATTTTCCTTCCGTGAGGGGGATCGGGTGATGCAAATCCGCAATAACTATGATATAATGTGGAAAACCTGCGACAGCAACACCATAGGCACCGGCATTTTTAACGGCGATATCGGCATCATCACCGCCATTGATTTTTCCGAAGAGACCATTACTGTGGTGTTTGACGGTCGGGAGGCCCAGTACGATTTCGCGCAGCTGAATGAACTGGAGCCTGCCTACGCAATGACTGTACATAAGAGCCAGGGCAGCGAGTACCGGGCTGTGGTTCTGTGCGCCTGGAACGGCTCACCGTATCTGCTCAGCCGCAGCGTGCTTTACACCGCGGTCACCCGGGCAAAGGAGCTGCTGATCGTGGTAGGCCGGGAAGAGACCGTGGCCGCTATGGTCCAGAACGCCAAGGTAGGCCGCCGCTACTCCGGTCTCAAGCTGCGGCTGCAGGAGAAAGTATGATGAAACTCTTTCATAGGATCTCCCGGCTTCTGTTTCCGCCCAAGTGCGTTCTGTGTAAGAGACTGCTCCAGGAAAACGAGACCGACCTGTGCCACGGGTGCCGCGCGGACACCCCGGAATTTTCAAAACCCACAAAAAAGCTTCCCTATCTTGCAGGATGGACAGCTTTATGGTATTATGAGGGAAATGTACGCGGCAGTATCCTGCGGTTTAAGTTCCACAATGCCCGCAGCTACGCCGATGCCTATGGCAGGATGCTGGCTATGAAGCTGACTCAGGAGGAAGCAGAATTCGACCTCCTTACCTGGATCCCTATCAGCCGCCAGCGGAAATGGCGCAGAGGCTACGACCAGGTGGAGCTGATCGCAAAGGCCGTGGGTGCCGAGCTGGGCATTATCCCCGTTCCCACCCTGCAAAAGCTGCGCAACAACAGGCCCCAATCGGGTATCACCGGCGCTGCGCAGCGGCGGGCCAATGTGCTGGGTGTGTACCGGGTCCTTGACCCAAGCCAGGTCAGCGGCAAGCGGGTCCTCTTACTCGATGACATTCTGACCACCGGTGCCACCGCCGGAGAGTGCGCCCGTATGCTCCTGACCAGTGGAGCAAAAGAAGTTTATTGTGCTGCCGTGGCAGCTTCATCTTCCAACAAGAAAACCAGTAGGTGATTTTTATGCAATTATTCTCCAACGACCTGGGTGTAGACCTGGGAACCGCCAATGTACTTATTTATTCCGAAGGCAAGGGTGTTGTGGTCCGGGAGCCCTCTGTGGTTGCCATGGACAAGAACACCGGCCGGATCCTGCAGGTAGGCGCTGCCGCCCGGAATATGCTGGGCAGAACGCCCGGTAATGTGGTTGCTGTACGTCCTTTGAAGGGCGGCGTGATCTCCGACCATGAAATGACTGTGCGGATGCTCCAGGAGCTGTTCCGCAGCGCCATTAAGAGTTCCCTCTTCACCCCCAAGCCCAGAGTTGTGGTGTGCGTACCCAGCGGTGTTACCGAGGTGGAAGAGCGCAGCGTGATCAACGCGGCTGTGGAAGCCGGCGCCCGCCGTGTCTACCTTATTGAGGAGCCCTTAGCTGCTGCATTGGGCGCAGGTCTGGATATTTCCGGTCCCAGCGGTCACATGGTCATCGATGTGGGCGGAGGTACCACCAATGTGGCGGTACTTTCCATGAACGGTGTTGCCGTTTCCTCCTCCATCACCGTCGCAGGCGACGCCTTTGATGAAGCCATTGCCCGGTATGTCCGCCGCAGACACGGTGTTGTGATCGGCCAGGTCACCGCCGAGGAGATCAAGATCCAGATCGGCAGCGTGTACCCCCGGACAGAGGATATCAGCATGATCGTCCGTGGACGGGATGCCAAGACCGGCATGCCCCGGGATCTGACCCTGCTGTCCTCGGAGATCTACGAGGTTTTACGCCGTCCCGCAAAACAGATCGCCGATGAGGTCCAGTCCGTACTGGAACAGACCTCTCCCGAACTGGTGGGCGACATTGCGGAAAACGGCATCACCCTCACCGGCGGCTGCAGCCAGATCTGGGGTATGGACCTGCTGATGATGGAGCGCACCGGCATCCAATGCTCTGTGGCAGACGACCCGGATTCCTGCGTAGCCTACGGCTGCGGCAAGGCGCTCTCCTGGATCAACACCATGACCGAAGGCCCC
>JAZPXW010000061.1:0-3387 GCA_045543895.1 Faecousia sp. | reverse complement strand
ATCGCCGGAACGGGTGCCCATGGGAACACCGGCCAGAGGGGTCAGACCCATGGTGGTATCCTGGCACTTGCCGTCCTTCACTGCGGACATGGAGGAACCGTTGCCCAGATGGCAGTTGACCATCTTGAACTCCTTCTTGCCGACCAGCTCGGCGGTACGCTTGGCAACATACTTGTGGGAAGTGCCGTGGAAGCCGTAGCGGCGGGTGGAGTCGTTCTCGTAGTACTCAGTGGGGATGGCGTAGCGGTAAGCCTTGGGAGGCATGGTCATGTGGAAAGCGGTGTCGAACACAGCCACCTGGGGAGTGGTGGGCATAACAGCCTGGCAGGCACGGATGCCCATCAGGTTAGCGGGGTTATGCAGGGGGCCCAGGGGGATGCACTTTTCGATAGCGGCGATGACCTGGTCATCGATGATGCAGGAATCAAAGAATTCCATGCCGCCGTGCAGCACACGGTGACCCACAGCGTCGATCTCAGCAACGGACTTGATAACGCCGTGCTCAGCATCCTGCAGGATCTCCAGAGTAGCGGCAATGGCCTCGGAGTGGGTGGGCATGGGGATGTCACGGACAACCTTGTTGTCGCCGACCTTGTGGTTCAGACGGCCATCGATACCGATACGCTCGCACAGACCCTTTGCGGACACCTCACCGGTCTCGGGGTTCATCAGCTGATACTTAAGAGAAGAGCTACCGGCGTTGATGATCAAAACATTCATTTGGATATGCCTCCTAAAAATATTGTTTTCATTTTTCGGTTTTTATGCTAATATAGCCATAACTGGTATTATTCTATAATATCTTCCAGGATTTCTCAAGTCCTGTTTTGCACTTTTTCTAAAAAAGGTGGGAATTATTTTGAAAATTACCGGAATCATCTGTGAATATAACCCCCTGCATCTGGGTCACAAGAAGCAAATGGAGCAAATTCGCCGCATCCAGGGGGAAGATAGCGGCATCGTGTGCCTTATGAGCGGCAATTTTGTCCAGCGCGGCGCACCTGCCATTGTGGATAAATCAATCCGCGCCAAGGCTGCGATCCTTTGCGGCGCAGATCTGGTGCTGGAAATGCCGCTCACCGTTTCCCTTTCTTCTGCGGAAGGGTTTGCTTCCGGCGGTGTTTCTATTCTGTCCCAATTCTGCGATGCCCTTTGCTTCGGTGCAGAGGATGCGGATAAGGCTGCTCTGATGGCTGCAGCCCAGGCGCTGCTTGACCCTCAATTCTCCGATGCGCTGCGGTTGCAGCTGGATAAGGGGCTTTCCTTCCCTGCCGCCCGGCAGGCAGCGCTGGAAGCTATGGGTATTGATGGCGCACTGGTCGCTCAACCCAACAATATTCTGGCTGTGGAGTACTGCAAAGCCATCCTGCGGCAAAACTGTGCTATGGCGCCGCTGCCCATCTGCCGCCCCGGCAGCTATCACGACACTCTCCCCGACCCGGAGAATCCTTCCGCCACCGCGCTGCGGCTTCTGATGCAAAATGGCGGTGCCTGGCAGGACTATGTACCCCAGGAGGCGGCACCTTGCTTTGAAAATGCGGTTCTTCACACTATGCCAGCAGGTGAGCGGGCGGTGCTGTACCGGCTGCGCACCATGACGGATAAGGAATTTGAAACGCTTCCCTATGGCTCCGAGGGTTTGTGGCGCAAGCTAATGCACGCTGCCCGAAGCCAAGCCACCCTGGAAGACATCCTCACCGCTGTCAAATCCAAGCGCTACACCCGCACCCGGCTGGACCGGATGGTGATGTGCGCCTTTTTGGGAATCTCACTCCAGGATCTTATGGAAAAGCCCCCCTATGTGCGGGTTTTGGCCTTTAATGACCGGGGTCGGGAGATCCTGAAGCTGGCGCGGGAAACCGGTCAATTCCTCAACGCTGGGCAGCTTATGGAGCATCCCTGGCAGGCGCTGGAAAACCGCTGGGAAGATTATTATGCGCTGTTTTCCCGGGAAAAACCCGGTACCGCAGGTAACGAACCTGATAGAAGAGTGTATTACCACAGTGCCCTGTAGGAGTCGGCGCCCTCGACGACCCGCGGGCGATGGTAAATCGCCAGTATGTCATTCCGACCGAAGGGGAGACAATTGAGCAGATGTGAGCACCCGCCCCTACAATGTTGTTACAAAAACCCGGCTTTGGTAAACCAAAGCCGGGTTTGATCATTTGTAAGATGCGGCGCTTTTGCGAACCAGCGCCCGCTTCAGCCGTGCCTCCGCAAGGCGGATTTCCGTGTCTGTCGCGCTGCTATTTGCAAGAACAGCTTTTGCCCGTTCCTGGGAAGCCTCTGCCCGGCGCAGGTCGATCTCCTCCGCCCATTCAAAGGTGGTGGGTACCAGTGTGTCCTTGCCATCCACTACAGACACCATGCCGCCGATGCAGGCAGCGTAGCGCTTTTGACTGTCCATCACGATGGTCGCCGTACCCATGCCCAAAGGGGCAACGCAGTTTATATGCCCGGCAAGGATTCCCATATCGCCGGTGACCGTCCGCACGATCAGCTCCTCTGCCTGGCCGTCAAACGCAAGTCCGTCCGGCGTGACGATCTTCAAGGGGAAAGCAGTCATGCATTCTCACCCTTCCATTTTTCCACGACTTCATCAATAGAGCCGGCATACAGGAAGTAAGATTCGGGGATCGCATCATGCTTGCCTTCGATGATCTCCTTGAAGCTGCGGATGGTCTCTTTTAAGGGAACATATTTGCCCTGATAGCCGGTAAACTGCTCCGCCACGTGGAAGGGCTGGCTCAGGAAGCGTTGGACCTTTCTTGCCCGGTTGACGGTGAGCTTGTCCTCTTCGCTCAGCTCGTCCATACCCATAATGGCGATGATGTCCTGCAGTTCCTTGTACCGCTGCAGAATACTCTGCACCGCCCGGGCAGTTTCGTAATGCTCAGTTCCCAGCACTTCGGGACTCAGAATACGGGAAGTGGAGTCCAGAGGGTCTACCGCAGGATAAATACCCAGCGACGCAATGCCACGGTCCAAAACGGTGGTAGCATCCAGGTGGGCGAAGGTGGTAGCAGGTGCCGGGTCGGTCAGGTCATCCGCAGGCACATAAACTGCCTGGACAGAGGTGATAGAACCGTTTTTGGTGAAGGTGATGCGCTCCTGGAGGGCACCCATTTCCGTTGCCAGGGTAGGCTGATAGCCAACCGCAGAGGGCATACGGCCCAGCAGCGCGGATACCTCCGAACCTGCCTGGGTGAAACGGAAGATGTTGTCGATGAACAATAGAACGTCCTGGTGCTTCACATCACGGAAGTATTCTGCCATCGTAAGTCCCGAAAGGCCCACACGCATACGGGCTCCGGGAGGCTCATTCATCTGACCGAAGACCATGGCGGTCTTGTTGATAACGCCGGATTCGGTCATTTCGTTATATAG
>JAZPXW010000060.1:0-3404 GCA_045543895.1 Faecousia sp. | reverse complement strand
GTGCAATAGGTACACTGACACCATATTTTTTGTCCTAACATTTTACCACAAACTCTCATTTTTTTCAATACAAAAATTGAAATTAACATCATAAATTTCCAAGGTTCTTTGCTGTGCAAAACGTGAAAAGATCTCCGTGGTGACCCACGGAGATCTTCTTGAAAATTCTTTACTTTTTAGCCTTTTTGCTGCTCTTTTTTCTGCCGAAAAGTCCGTCCAGGATCTCCCTGGCAGTTTCCGGGTAGGTGGTCACCGGCACGGTGTAGTCGCAGATATCCGCATTGCGCTGCTCTGCCTCCAGCGCCATGATCCGGTTGACCTTCTCATCCAGGCTCAGAGGCTTATTGAGCAGGTTTTTCAGCAGAAGCTCCTTTTCCTGCTGGATGTAAACGGTGATCACATTGGAAAAATGGGTCTTGAGGGACATGGCACCGCAGATATCCATACCCGCCAGCACATGGTTGCCCCGGGCCAGGATCTGCTCGATATCCTCCTTGCGGGAGCCGTAGTTGTGGCCTGCGTACATGGTGGATTCAAAGATCTCGCCGCCGTCACGCATCTGCCGGAAGGCTTCCAGAGAAATATAGTTGTACCAGCCGTCACCCTCCATGCCCACGGTGGCATCGGTGGTATAGCTGACCAGCTTTTCAAATTTGCGGCTCTTCTTCAGCAGCTGCTGGGCGATCTCCGTCTTGCCGCTGCCGGAGGGACCCACCAGTACCACGATTCCCGGCTCGTCCTTCAGGTCGGTCCTGGCTCGGTAGGAGTAGCTGTCGGAGATCACTTCCACCAATTTGAGGAACTCATCGTAGTTATTCACCGCCAGCACACCGGTGGCATGCTGATTCCAGGGGCGGCGCATCAGAATGGGGAATGCGGCATTGGAAGCGGATACATTGTGCATACCGTCGTCAAAGAGGATGTCCACATCGATCCTATCCTTTCGGGAACCCATATAGATATGGTCCTGGGGGATCTCGGGGAATTCCTCCATGATCCGCTGGGCGCGGATGCTCATAAACTCCGGATACACCGAGGTGGAAACGAACACCTCAGTCATCTTGGAGAGCTTGCGCACAAATTCCTTTGCGCCCTTGATCACCGGCTGGGTGCGGAAAAATTCCGGATCCTTGAAAAACTCAAAGATCACATCTGCCCGGGTGCCCAGGGTTCCCCAACGGTCCACTTCATAAATGGTCAGCGGGGGATCAAATTTATATTTCTCATTGGCCAGCCGAATGGCGTAGGGTACGCATTCCATCAGCAGGTCATCCACATCCAGGGCCGTGGATAGCCGAAACTTTCTGTTCATAGTGCATCCTCCTTTGGGACGATTTCTATTTTACTCCATTTTTCGCCCAAATGCAACCATTGGTTATTTCCATTTCCGGGGAATTGGATAATTCGCAGTCCTCCCCTCTCCGTCAGCCCTGCGAGTCAAAAGCCTTCCCCTCGAGGGGAAGGTGCCCCCGCAGGGGGCGGATGAGGTGAGTAAATCAACTACACCTCATCAGACATTTGCTCATTCCTCGCAAATGCCAGCTTCTCCTCAAGGAGAAGCCTTTTCCCCCTTTCCGTCACGCTCTCCCCCCAACCGCGGCCGAGCAATGCTCGCCCCTACGATTCTCCCTGTAGGGAACAACCTGCGTGCCGTTCCGCCCCACAGCAATCCCCTTCTTCCTCTGTCATCCTGAGTAAGCCGCGAAGCGGCGCGTCGAAGAACCCACTCCCCAAAAAGAACGGATTCTTCGACTACGCGCCTGCGGCGCGACCCTCAGAATGACAGCGTAGGGAACGCAAAAAGGTTGTCAAATTGGCCGGGTTTTAGTATAATGACAAAAACACGAAAGGAGGCGTGGCTATGTATTCCCGGGTGTATGTGGAGATCACCAATATTTGCAATATGCACTGCTCTTTTTGCCACGGGCACAGCCGTGCACCCCGGCAGCTGACGGAAGCGGAATATGCCAGGATTCTTTCGCAGCTGCAAGGCAAAACCGAATATATCTACCACCACCTGATGGGCGAGCCGCTGACCCACCCCCTCCTTCCCCGGTTCATCGAAATGGCCCGCGGGGCAGGCTTTCGCCCGATGATCACCACCAACGGCACGCTGCTGGACACCCGTGGGGATGCTCTGCTGGGAAAGGGCCTGCACAAGGTCAATATCTCCCTGCACAGCTTTGAGGGTGACCGGGAAGATGCCCACCGGCGCTACATTGAAAAGATCGCCGCCTTTGCGGAAAAGGCAAACCGGGACGGTACCATCGTTTCCCTGCGGCTGTGGAACAGCGGCTGCGACGACGGCAGAAACGGCACCGCCCTTTCCCAGCTGAAGGAAAGCCTCCCCGGTCAATGGGCCGAAAACTCCCGGGGCTACCGCATAAAGGACAAGCTGTTTTTGGAGTGGGGCGACCGCTTCGAATGGCCGGACGAAAACGCCCCCGACTATGGGCAGCAGGTCGCCTGCTATGGGCTGCGGGATCACTTTGGCATCCTTTGCGACGGAACGGTCGTTCCCTGCTGCCTGGACAGCGAGGGTGCGATCCCCCTGGGTAATGTATTTGAAACTGATCTGTCGGACATCCTGGCTTCTCCCCGGGCAAGGGCCATGGCCGAGGGCTTCCGCTGCCGCACCGCCACAGAGGCGCTTTGCCGCCGCTGCGGCTATGCCCAGAGATTTAAATAGCGCCAGTAATATGTACAGTTGATAGGTCTTGTCATTCTGAGCGGAGTGCGACAGCACGTAGTCGAAGAATCCACGTATTCTCCGTTTGCGTGGCAGTATTTCGGTGCGAAGATCCTTCGACGCGCCGCTTTGCGGCTTGCTCAGGATGACAATGCCGAAACTGCTGCGCGCCCCTTGCCGGAGGGAGGCTTTTGCTGCGGCAAAAACAGGAAGTATGCCCAATCCTCGTAAAATCTAGATTTTTATAGGTTTTTCTAGATTGTTTTGACCGGGGAGCCGTAGTATGCTTGCCCATATAGTGTTATGGGGAGGTATGACCAATGGCAAGGGTACTTATCGCGGTTCGGTCAGAGGATCTGGCTGCCGCTTTGGCTGAAACGATAACGGAGTATGAGGTTCATGTATGCCACACAGGTGAGGCGGCGCAGGCAGCGCTGGAAACATATCGGCCGGACGGGCTGATTATAGACCTTTCCCTGCCGTGGGGCTCGGGTTTGGCAGTTTTGCAGCAAACCCGCTATCGGCCCCCGGTGATCCTGGGGCTGACCAATATTATAGGAGAGAGCATCTTGCGAGCGGCTGCCGATGCGGGTGTGCAGCATATGGTGCTGCTGCCCTGCCCGGTGCAACGCATTCTCCGGCATCTGGATGCTTTGATGCAAAAATGCCTCGCTTCGGTCAGCTTGTCCGGGGCGCGGCGTGTTGTGCCGCAGGA
>JAZPXW010000059.1:0-6665 GCA_045543895.1 Faecousia sp. | reverse complement strand
GCACCCCGACGGTCCGTTGTTCTCTCCCCCAGTCTTATGCTTCGCAAAATCCAGCCCCCTCGTCAGAGGGGGCCGTTTTTTGTGTAATTGGGAATTACAGCCCGAAATACCGCTTTGCGTTATGGAAGCTGATGCCCTCTACGATCTTTTTAAGGCTGGCTTCGTGGTTGGGATACTCGCCCTTTTCCACCCAGTTGCCGATCAGGTTACACATAATGCGGCGGAAGTAATCGTGGCGGGGGTAGCTGAGGAAGCTGCGGGAGTCGGTGAGCATGCCGATAAAGTTGCCCAGCAGACCCAGGTTTGCCAGGGACTTCATCTGCTCCTCCATGCCGCTCTTGGTGTCGTTGAACCACCAGGCAGAGCCGTGCTGGATCTTGCCGGGGATGGAGCTGTCCTGGAAGCAGCCGATGATGGTGCCCAGCTGCTCGTTGTCCGCAGGATTCAGAGAGTACAGGATGGTCTTGGGACAGTTGCCCTCCAGATCCAGGGCGCTCAGCAGCTGTGCGATGTTGCCGCCGCAGGTGTTCTGGGCGATGCAGTCCACGCCGGTGTCCGGTCCCATGATCTTGAAGATCCGCTCGTTGTTGTTGCGCAGGCAGGAGTAGTGCAGCTGCATGGCGATGTCCAGGCGGCTGTAGGCACGGCCCAAGTGCAGCAAAATTACGGTCTGGTAGCCGTCGATCTCCTCGGCGGTGAGGCTTTCACCCCGCAGCGCCTTCTGATATACGGCATCTGCCTGCTCCACGGTGTAGGGAGTAAAGGGAATGTAGTCCAGGCCGTGGTCGCTGGCTTTGCAGCCGTGAGCGTGGAAGAATTCCAGGCGGTTTGTCAGCGCATCCAGCACATCCTGCATGGTGCTCAGCTTCTCCTTGCCCACGCTCTTTGCCAGCTGCTCCATGTAACCCAGGAAGCCTGCCTTGTGGATGTTGATGGCCTTGTCGGGGCGGTAGGAGGGAGCCACGGTGGCGGTCATGTTGGGGTCCTGTGCCAGCTTTTCGTGCCACTGCAGATCGTCGATGGGATCGTCGGTGGTGCCGATGAAGGCCACATTGGACTGGCGGATCAGACCCCGGGCGGTCATGTTGGGGTCATTCTGGAGCATGTCGTTACACTTTTCCCAGATCCGGGGCGCACTCTCCAGGGTCAGAGGCTCGGTGATACCGAAGAACCGCTGCAGCTCCAGGTGGCACCAGTGGTACATGGGGTTGCCGATGGCCATTTCCAGCGCCTCGGTCAGCTTGAGGAAACGCTCGTAGGGATCCTTGCCGCCGGTGATGTATTCCTCGTCGATGCCGTGGGAACGCATCACACGCCACTTGTAGTGGTCGCCGAAGTAGGTGCCGTCGGGATTCTTGCCGCCCAGCCATACTTCCACAATGTTGTTGAAGCGGCGGTCCTCGTAGATCTCCTTGGGGCTCAGGTGGCAGTGGTAGTCCGCCAGGGGCATCTTGCTGGCATAGTCAAAGTACAGATGCTTGGCGGTTTCGGTCTCCAGGACGAAGTCCTTGTCCATAAACTGTTTCATACAGATACTCCTTCTTTTTTGTAGATACTACTATTATAAAAGAATTCCCTGAAATTACAAGAGGGAAAACATCATCCCCACACTCCTCGTAGGGAACGGCTAAGGCCCCCTCTGACGAGGGGGCTCCGCCGTAGGCGGTGGGGGAGAGAAAAGAAAGCAAATTATTCTCTCCCTCCGGCAAAAATCGTTTCTTAAAAACGATTTTTGCCACCTCCCTCATCAGAGGGAGGCACAGCGCAGCAATGAAACAGCCCCCTTTACACAAGGGGGCCGTTAGATGGTGCGTTGCCGCAACTTTTTTCTTTATCTTGGTGCCCGGATGTACAGCTCGTGGCTTGGGGCTTCCGGTCGGGCGTGGACGCCGGACACAAGTCCCAGCATGGCGTAGAGCGTCATGATCGAGCTGCCGCCGGAGCTGATAAAGGGCAGGGTCAAGCCGATAACCGGCGCAACGCCGATGCACATGCCCACATTGATGCAGACCTGGAAGATCAGAGCCGAAGCAGTACCGTAACAAACCAGCCGGCGCATATAGTCCTGGCTGCGGTTGCCCACCTGGATGCACCGTGCGATGATCAAAAATTCCAGCACCAGCACCAGCATACAGCCCACAAAGCCCAGCTCCTCGCCGATGGCAGAGAAGATAAAGTCGGTGTGCTGGGCAGGCAGCTCACCGTTTTGGGTACGGATGCCGTTAAAAAGACCTTGACCTGTCCAGCCGCCGCCGGTGAGGGAGCGCATGGAACGCACCGCGTGGTAGCGTTCATACACGCCGTCCGGGTCAACGGTGGGGTCGATCAGCACCAGGATACGGTTTCTCTGGTGGGAGCCCATCAGGTCCCACAGCAGGGGCCAGGCCAGGACGATGGCACTGCCGGCACCCAAAAACCACAGCAGGCTCACGCCGCCGGCAAAGGCCATACCGATGAAGATGAACACGAAGATCAGCGAAACACCCAGGTCCCGGGAGATGGCCATGTTCATGCCCACCAGCAGCAGCAGGTGGAAGCCCATCTGCAAAATGGCCCGCCAGTTGGAGATGCGGCTCTGGTTGGATGCCATCACCGATGCCATAATGAGAATATAGGTAATTTTGCAAATTTCCGCAGGCTGGATATCAACAGGCAGCAGGGGGATGTCCACCCAGCTTCGGTTACCGCTGCCGTAGTCCACGCCGAAGGGGATCAGCAGCGCGATGAGCAGGCAGTTAAACACGGCAAGCCACATCCGGTGTTCGGAAAGCACCGTAACATCCACCGAGGATACCAGAAAATACATCAAAACGCCCAAGCCCGCCGCAACGATCTGAATGACCACGAAACGGGTGCTGCCAACATAGTTTTTGGCGCTGGCGATCATAATGCAGCCAAAGGTGGTGGTGACCAGAAGCAGAAACAGCAGCACCATATCACCTTTGCGGATGGCGTTTTTTAAGTCTTGCAGATATTGGCGCATCGTATCGCCTCCTTTACCGGGTCATTATAGCACCAATCCGTGAAAAAGTAAAGTAGAGCGGGACCTTGGTCCCGACGCAAAATAAGTGATATTGTGAGACTGGTCTCACAGTGATATTTTGCCTTTCGGCAAAGTGGTATTGAAACTTACTGTTTCAGTGATATTATATTCGCCCAAACTCGCGAAGCGAATATCGCTTGGACAAAGTCCAAATATCACTGCGCAGCAATATCACTCGCCGTAAGGCGAATATAACTGAGGCACCTTCCTTGCGGAAGGTGCCTCAATAAATTAAGCCAAATACACAGCCTTGCAGGCCAGCATGGTCATATAGCAGTCCAGCTTGCTTACCAGCTCGATGGGAGCGTGCATGCTCAGCACCGGCACGCCTGCGTCCACGGTGTCGATGTTGCGGTTTGCCATGTAGGCAGCCACAGTACCACCGCCGCCCTGGTCCACCTTGCCCAGGGTAGCCATCTGCCAGATGACACCTGCCTCGTCCAGGGTGGTGCGGATGTGACCCATCACCTCAGCGGAAGCATCGGATGCACCGCCCTTGCCACGGGAGCCGGTGTACTTGCAGATCGCCACGCCGTAGTTGAGCTTACTGTTGTTCCGGCGGTCGGAGACCTCGGGGAAGTTGGGGTCAAAAGCGTTGGAAACGTCAGCGCTCAGGCAGAAGGAGTGGGCGAAGCAATCCGCCAGCTTCACATTCTGGGTGTCGCACAGCATGCCCATGAAATACTCAAAGGCCTGGCTCTGCATACCGGAGATACCCACGGAGCCGATCTCCTCCTTGTCTGCCAGGATGCAGACAGCGGTGTGGGTGGGGATGCCCATGTCCAGCAGAGGCTCGATCTCGGCGTAAGCGCACACCCGGTCGTCGTGACCGTAGGCACCCAGCAGGCTGCGGTCCAGACCCACCTCACGGCACTTGCCGGCGGGAACCACGGTCAGCTCTGCGCTGCGGAAATCTTCCTCGATGATGCCGTACTTTTCATTCAGCAGCTTCATCACATGCAGCTTCACCAGGTCAGCACCCTCGCCCTCCAGAGGCTCGGTGCCCAGGATCACATTCAGCTGCTCGCCCTCGATGACCTTGGCAGCGGTCTTCTGCATCTGGTCGCCGGACAGGTGGATCAGCAGGTCGGAGATCATCAGCACGGGATCGTTGTCGTCCTCGCCGATGGTCACATCCACCACGGTGTTGTCCTTGCGGTACACCACGCCGTGGATGGCCAGGGGGATGGCGGTCCACTGGTACTTCTTGATACCGCCATAGTAGTGGGTCTTGAAGAAGGCAATTTCAGAATCCTCGTACAGGGGATTGGGCTTCAGGTCCATGCGAGGGGAGTCCACATGGGCGGCGCAGATGTTCGCGCCCCACTGGAGGCTCTCGCTGCCCATCACCGCCAGCATAATGGCCTTGCCGCGGTTGTTGTAGTATACCTTGTCGCCGGGCTTTACATCCATACCGGGCTTCATTTCCTTGAAGCCGTGTTCTTCGGCAACCTTTACTGCCCAGGTAGTCGCCTCACGCTCGGTCTTGCACGCATCGATGAATGCCATGTAGCGCTTGCAGTAGGCTTCCATGTCTGCCTTCTGCTCGGCGGTCAGGATATTATAGCCGTTCTTGGGGGAAGCCAGCAGGCTCTCCCGGAGTTCTTCAGTAGTCATAGGGTTTTCTCCTTTACTGTTTTTCTTTCATTATATCCGGGCGGGAGAAAAATGCAAGGCATTTTCTCTGGAAATCCTCCTGAGTGCCGGTATTTTCCAGGGTGTAGTCACACATTTTGGAAAAATGTTCGTTCTGTTTCTGGGCAGCGATCCGGGAGATAGCATACTCTCTTGTGATGCCTTCCCGGGCGATCAGCCGTGCGATCCGGTCTTCCTCCGGTGCGGTGACCGCAACGGTGATGTCACACAGGTCAGAAAGCCCGCCCTCAAACAGCCCGATGGCATCGATTGCCACCAGCGAGGGTTCCGGGGGGATCAGCCCCAGCACCGCTTCCTTCACCCGGGGATGGGTGATGGCATTGAGGGCAGCCAGCTCTGCGGGGTTACCGAACACCCGCTTTCCCAGCTCCTTGCGCTGCAGCGCCCCATCCACCACCGTGCCGGGGAACCGCTCTTCAATGGCGGCGAGCATTTCTTTGTCCTCCTGCAGCAGCCGGTGATATTCCGCGTCGCAGTCGATCACCACACCGCCCAGCAGCCGGATTGCCTCCAGCGCGGTGGTCTTGCCGCAGCCGGTGCCGCCGGTGATGCCTACGGTGAAGGTCTTCTCCCGGGGATTCACGTGCTGAAAGCCTGCGGCCTTGCCCAATCGGTTTTGCACCGCCAGCGCCTTGCCGCTGCCGTGGGGACAGCGGGCAAACACCGTGCCGATGCTTTTGTCGTCCAGCTCCCGCAGGGCGGCAAACAGACCTGCCATCAGAGTGTCCAGATCGGCATTTTTGCCGTAGGACAGGGGGTTAAAGGCTGCGAATGCCTCCAGCTCCTCTTCAAAGCACAGCACCCGGTTGCCCGGGGCAAAATGCGCTTTTACATAGCCCACCGCCGCAGCCAGGTCCCCATCCACGATCAGCACCCGGCAATCCGGGGCATAGTGGCGGTACTTCATGCCGGGGGCTTTCACCACCTGGTCCTTATCCACGGCTGCGGTGATGGCCTTGTCCATAATGATGTGGCCTACGATGGCGCGCAGCTGCTCGCCGGTGATCCCACCGGGGCGGAGCAGACGGGGTGTTTCCTCGGAAAGATCCAGTATGGTGCTTTCCACACCCACCCGGCAGGGTCCGCCGTCCACGATGGCAGCGATCTTACCCTCGTGGTCGTGCAGCACGTGCTGCGCGGTGGTGGTGGAGGGTTTGCCGGAGATGTTCGCCGACGGCGCGGCGATGGGCACACCGGAAAGCCGTATGATCTCCCGGGTCACCGGGTTATCCGGGCAGCGGATGGCTACCGTGGGAAGATTTGCGGTGGTGCATTTGGGAACATTCTCCCTTGCCGGCAGCACCAGCGTCAGCGGACCGGGCCAGAAAGCCTCAGCCAGAGCGTAGGCGCATTCCGGAATGCTGTGGCAGTATTTTTCCATGTCGGCAGCTTCGGCAATGTGCAGGATCAGCGGGTTATCCTGTGGGCGGCCCTTTGCCAAAAATATTTTTGCCACCGCGTCGGGATTTAATCCGTCCGCACCCAGGCCGTACACCGTCTCGGTGGGAATGGCCACCAACTCGCCCTTTTTAATTATTTCCGCCGCGATGGCAGGCGTGCCAGCCTCCCCGGCAGAAAGAAGTAAAGTGTTCATAGGGTTCTCCTTATTTGCCCCCTGGAAGGCCCCCTCTGACGAGGGGGCTGGATTTTTGCGAAGCAAAAAGACTGGGGGAGAGACATCGCCATATTCTCTCCCTCCGTCTTCGCCTTACGGCGCATCCACCTCCCTCATCAGAGGGAGTCTTTTAGGGGAATTTGCGCAAAAGGGGAAGCTGCGCCGCAGCTTCCCCAAAGCTTTGATGAATTAAAGAGTAGGCTGGTTAGCTGCCTCGATGATCTTAACGAACTTCTCGGGAACCAGGGATGCGCCGCCGATGAGGCCGCCGTCGATGTCGGGCTGGGCCAGCAGCTCGTAAGCGTTCTTCTCGTTCATGGAGCCGCCGTACTGAATGGTGATGGCACGGGC
>JAZPXW010000058.1:0-8864 GCA_045543895.1 Faecousia sp. | reverse complement strand
ATCGAGGAATATATATTTCACACTTAGTAGAATAAGAGATAGTGTCCTTGTTGAAATTTCTGTACCAGGTGAACGTTGGGAAGTAGAATTTTTCGCTGATGGAAGTGTTCAAGTGGAAAAATTTATAAGCAATGGTATTATTTATGACAGAACAGAAGTAAGTGTTCTGTTTTTAGAACACTCAAATTAGTGAGACAATCCGCCTTCTAAATGCTACAACCAATAACAGAGAGCGGCGCTGTGCCGTGATGACCTAGCATGAAGAAAGACAGGGGACGGTTCTCTGTCTTGACAACCTAGCACAAAACAGGGGGCGGTGATCCGCCCCCATCCAAAGCCTTCCCCCGCACCCAAGCCTCCCTTGTGTAAAGGGAGGTGGCCGAGCGATAGCGAGGTCGGAGGGATTGTAATGTGACTGGGGCAGCAATCTGTCGTGGCTAAATTGTAGGGGCGGATTCGTCGCCCACGGGCGGATCATATCCGCCCCTACAAGACCTTCCCCAAGCCTTCCGCTACAAAAAAAGGACGCAGTTGCCTGCGTCCTTTTTTCTATTTACTTACCTGCGACAGAGAGGCCGGAGACCAGGGTAGTAGGCGCGCCAAAGGCGGTCTTTCCCATGGCCCGGGGCAGGTGGCTGTTATTAGCCAGCGCCTCGATGTTTTTCAGCAGCTCGTAGAAGTTACCCGCCACGGTGAAGGACTTCACATACCGGGTCTTCTTGCCGTTTTCGATCATATAGCCCGCAGACTGCAGGGAGAAGTCGCCGGAAACAGAATCGGCACCGGCGTGCAGGCCGCTCAGATCGGTGATATAAACACCGTTGCCGGCCTTTTGCAGCAGCTCTTCCTCGGTCATCTCGCCGCCTGCCAGGTACATGGTGAAGGGACGGATGCCCACAGCGGCATCGTAGCCACCCTTGGAAGCGTTGCCGGTGGTCTTTTTGCCCGCCACGGCAGCGGTCTTCAGATTATACAGCAGGGTGTTGAGCACGCCGTT
This sequence comes from Faecousia sp., assembly GCA_045543895.1. GTDB lineage: Bacteria > Bacillota > Clostridia > Oscillospirales > Oscillospiraceae > Faecousia. The sequence goes on along the minus strand of JAZPXW010000058.1, from coordinate 7,867 downwards.
TTCGATGACCGCCTTCTTGTGGGTGGGGCTGCCCTCAGCATCAAAGTTAGCAGGCTCGGGATTCTCAGCATGGAAAGGATCGTCGATGAGAGTGACCCAGGGAGCGGCGATGATCTCGCCCTCTTTATCCGCCAGCTTGCTCAGGCCCTTCTGTGCTGCTTCGGAATTGAAGATACCGGAGTACACGCCCAGCAGGCTTGTCATAGCCTCGGGGCTGAACACCACGGGATACTGACCGGTGGGTGCCACCTCGCCGCCCAGCTGCTCTTTGGCGCTGCCGATGGCCTTTTTCACCAGGGCATCGGTGTCGATCTTGCTGAGCTGACCCAGCTTGATCTGGTAGTCGTTGGACATTTCCTTGCCGTTAGACACCACGCCTACCACCACCAGACCGGCGGCGCTGTTGCAATGGTGCAGATCCAGACCCTTGGAATTATAGATAGCGACCTCGCTGGTTTCGATGATGCCCTGGGTCTGGCAGCCATCCACCGCCATAGGATCGGCGGCATACAGCTTTTCGGTGGTCTCCAAGACCTTGGCGATCAGCTCCTCGGTGGTGGGCAGAGGATAGCTCTTATCCTCCAGAGGCTCATAGACCTGACCGCGTTCGCCCAGGAACACCTGCTCCTCAGCTTCCAGCACGGAAGCGGAGTCCACAGCCTTCATCACCACGGCCTTGGCCTGGTCGGGAGTGAGGGACTCGGTAGAGGCATAGCCCATCTTGCCGCCCACGATGCAGCGGAAGCAAATGCCGCCATCGTAGGAGGAGGTGAATTCATTGACGCTGTGCTGGAAGGTATCTACGCTGGTGCTGGAGCCTGCCTGGTAGTAAAGCTCGTATTCCGCAACGCCCATTTCCTCGCACTGGGCAATGACCAGTTGCTTAAATTCATTGAAATTCATAGTCGTTCCTCCTTATCTGCCGCCAACGGTGATGGTGGACACACGGATCAAGGGCTGACCCACATTGGTGGGAACAGAGCCGCTACTGGATCCGCACATACCCTGACCCATTTCCATATCGGTGCCAACCATATCGATGTTCTGGATGACCTCGCTGCCCTTACCCACCAGGGCTGCGCCACGGACAGGCTCGCAGATCTTGCCGTTCCGGATCATATAGCCCTCATTTACGGAGAAGTTAAATTCACCGGTGACCGGGTTGACGGAGCCGCCGCCCATAGCCGCGGCATACAGGCCATACTCGATGGAAGAAATGATATCCTCATTGCGATCGCTGCCCGCGGCAATATAGGTGTTGGTCATACGGGAGGTGGGGGTGTAGCGGTAGCTCTGGCGGCGGGAATTGCCGGTGGAAGCCATACCCATCCGGCGGCCGCCCATCTTATCGATCATGGAGGACTTGTGAATGCCGTTTTCAATCAGCAAATTGCGCTGAGCGGGCGTGCCCTCGTCGTCGATGTTGATAGAACCCCAGGCATTGGGAATGGTGCCGTCGTCGATGGCGGGGACCTTTTCGTTTGCGATCTGCTGACCCAGCTTGCCTGCAAACACGCTCTGACCGTAGGCAACGGAGGAAGCCTCCAGGCCGTGACCGCAGGCCTCGTGGAAGATGACGCCGCCGAAGCCGTTATCGATGGCCACGGGCATCACACCTGCGGGGCAGTAACCTGCGCCGGCCATGGTCACAGCCTGCTTGGCGGCGGTGATGCCCACGCTCTTGGGATCGATCAGCTCGGTAAAGGTCTCCAGACCCATCCGGCGTCCGGGACCGAAGAAGCCGGTCTGGGTGCCGGTGCCTTTGTCTGCAACAGCAGAGATGGCCATACGGGTGCGGATCTGGCGATCCTTGGCATAAGTGCCCTCGGTATTGGCGATGAGGATGTTGTGATCCACATCCAGCAGGCTGCCGGAAACCTGAACCACGGATTCATCATATTCCTTGGCCGCAAAATAGCCTTCCTTCAAAATCGCCACCTTCTCAGCATTGCCGCAGGAGGAGGGAGCGATCTTCACAGGGTGGATATCCCCGAAGATGCGCTCTTTCAGCACGATGTCGATCTGGGCTTCCCCCTGCCCCAACGCTTCGGCAGCAGAGGCGGCGCACTGCATTAGACCTGCTTCGCTCATATCCACGGTGGAGGCCATAACGCTGCGCAGGCCCTTATACACCCGGACCGCAGCGCCGGAGATCACGGTATCCTTGATACCGTCGACCTTGCTCGCGATCATACTGATGGAATGGTTAACGGTGTTTTCAGCAAAGATCTCGGCATAGTCCGCGCCGGTGGACACGGCCTTTTCCAGGACCCGCTGGCATACTTCTCTGGAAATCATATGACACACTCCTTAATATGTAATATGAAAACATTCTATCACAGCCGTTTTTTCTTGACAACTGTCTTTTTTCTCAGTTATACTGAAATTACCCCTCTCACATAGGAGTAATGATATGAAGAAAACCATAAAAAAGATCCTGTTCGGTGCTGTAGTGGCAGCGCTGCTGGCGGTCTTTGTGTATAGCGCATACTCTCTGGTTGCCTACTACATAGACAGCAAAGAAAATGAAGACACCTATGAAAATCTGGCGCAGCTGCTGGTGGACCGCCCCACCATTCCCCTGCCCCCGCCCTCTGTACCCAATGAGGATGCGACTGAGCCCACAGAAACCGAGCCGGAACAGGTGCTGATCACCGTCCGGAACCCCAAAACCGGAGAAACCACGCAGGTCCTGCCGGAATATGCCCAGCTGTATACCATGAATCCGGACTTAGTGGGCTGGATCTCCATCGACGGCACCAAGATCAATTACCCCGTGGTGCAATCGAGCCTGGATAATCCCAATTACTATCTGGAGCGGAATTTTGAGGGCAAGTACAGCGTCCACGGCTGCATCTATGTGAATGAAGCAGCGGATGTGTTTAAGCCTTCGGACAATGTGACCATGTACGGTCACCGGATGAGTGACCACAGTATGTTCGGTCAGCTGGGGCTGTATGTGGATAAGAGCTTCTGGGAGGATCACCAGTACATCCGTTTTGATACCCTGCAGGAGCGGCATCTGTACCAGGTCATCAGCGTTTTTTCCACCTCCGCGTCTATGGGCGAGGGCTTTGCCTATCACAAGCTCGTTGACGCGGCGGATGAAGCCGAGTTCAGCGCCTATATGCGGCAATGTATGGCGCTGAGCTACTACGACACCGGCATCATCGCCAAATACGGCGACAAGATCATCACCCTCTCCACCTGCGAATACTCCAACACCAATGGGCGGCTTGTGGTGGTGGCCAAGCGAATCACATAAATATATCCCCCGCTGGGGCTTCCGCTCCGGCGGGGGATCTGCTATAATGCGGTTACCAAAACGAAAGGAGCTGCCTATGACCCATGTAAAAAAGCTTGTTTTGACCGCTGTGTGCGCAGCATTGTGTGTGGTGGTTCCTATGGCCTTTCACGCCATCCCCAATGCAGGCTCGATGTTTCTTCCTATGCACATCCCGGTGCTGCTGTGCGGCATGCTGTGTGGCTGGCCTCTGGGGCTTATTTGCGGGCTGATCGGCCCGCTGCTGTCCAGCCTCATCACCTCCATGCCTGCCGCCGCTGTGCTGCCGGGTATGATGGTGGAATGCGCCGTGTACGGCTGCGTTTCCGGTTTGCTGCTGCGGTATATCCGCACCGGATATCGGTATGCCGACCTGTATATCAGCCTGGTTCCGGCTATGCTGGCAGGCCGGGTGATCTCCGGCATCGTCAAGGCGCTGATCCTGACTCCGGGTCTTTCCCTTTCCGCCTGGGCAACCGCCTCCTTTGTCACAGGTCTTCCCGGTATCGCCATTCAGCTGGTGCTGATCCCGGTGCTGGTAGCCAGCCTGGAACGAGCCAAACTGATCCCCAGCCGCTATTGAGTCTAACGAAACAAAGGGCGTGTTGCTTCCGCAACACGCCCTAAAATTATGTGTTTCCCGCGTCCTGCGGATATCGGGGCAAGCATCGCCCGTCCGCAAATGCCTCCCCTGTAGGGAGGCTTTGGCGCGGAGGAGGCCTGGATGCGGGGTTGCCCCCTTATTTTCGTGCTAGGTTGTCAAGAAAGAGTACTCCTTGACCTATTCCGCCGCAGCAAGCATCTTTAGAACATTTTCCGGAATATCGCCCCATCCATGAACATACAAGGCGGAATCGGTGATGCAGTGATCTGATGCACGAAGGAACAGTTTGGTATCTTCCTTCGATGCTGATTTGGTAATGCACCATCTGACTTCGTACGGCTCGGTGCCTGAATATATCATTGTTTCCATGTACTCGCCATAGCCTTCCCGCTTAATCTGGAGATAAGGAGGATCATCAGGGTATATCCATAAAGGCAATTCCGAGCCGGATGGCCTATGGTAAGTGTACAAGACGGTATCATCGGACAGGAAAGATGCAAGGCCGGAAGTGATGATGCCATTTACATCTGCCATGTCCGATTCTGTCTTTTCCAATCCATCGTCAGATACGCGAAAGGTAATACCATCATGACAGTACATGGTTTCCCCGTTGGCAAACCGTACGGCTGTAATATTCTCTCCTTCGTTTTGGACCGTAAGGTACTTGATCCCATCCTTCTCAAATTGACAAAAAATCGAAACAAACGGAGCCGGCAATGCCGGATAAGCCGACAATGCAGTGCGGAAATTTTCATACATTTCTTCTGCGGCTTTTTTCTGGTTTTGGACTTGGAAAACGGATAAAACCGCTATAAGAAGAATAATGCAAACCAACGAAATAGGAACAATTTTCTTCATCGATAGCAACTCCTTTCCCACGCAACATCAATGAAATAAAGCCCCTACAATTTAGCGACGGCAGATTGCAACACCTGTTACATTACAATCCCTCCGACCTCGCTATTGCTCGGCCACCTCCCTTTACACAAGGGAGGCTTTTTAGGGAGCGAGTCACCGCCCCCATTTTTGCGTCGGAGTGTCAAGGTAGAGAACCGTTCTCTGTCTTACTGCCTTTGAGGTCTGTTCCCTGTCTTAGTTCCAATCTCTTGGAAGCAATTCGGGATCCACATATTGCTCAACCAATGCATATAGGGTTTCCTCATCGGGATTATCGACTCCATAATCCAAATAATTCATATCCGGATCAAAATACCTGGTACAGATCGTTCCAATCACATCAGCGTTCCCATCCGCATAATAAATCCAAATAACAAAAAAGCCCAGAGCTCTGTCCGGCTCCCAAAGAGGGGCATAAAATTCAATAGTCTTTAGCCCATCTATAAATGGTGTAAACTCTTCCGGTTTCAGAGAATAAATAACGTAGTCTTGATAAGTTTCACTATCATACAGCGCAGGTTCATTTCGCCCATCTACGATATCGATTTTTACAATGTTTTCACTTGACTGGTGAATCGGTGCAGGATATGGTCCTCTTCTGCAGCAGCCACTCATGGTCAAAAGAAGAATGATGGCAATCAAAATACCTACAAATAATCGTTTCATTCTTGAACCTCCTAATCACGATAGCAGCGGATATTATCTGCCCGCATTCCTTATCTGTCACGGCTTTATCGCGCCTATGGATCATTCGTTCTTTTGTTCCTTTTGGGCGATTGCCCAGCTTTCGGGGTAATGGGTGCGGTAGTAATCGGCCTTTGGGCCGGGGGTGTGGATCAGGTCTGCCTTTTGGATGATCTCTGCCTGCACCTTACGGATCCACTCCAGCATCTCCTCCGGCAGCTCGTGGTATCTGCGGATCACCAGCGCGCCCAGACGCTCCTGCTCCAGCAGCGCTTCACAGGCATCGGGGATATAGGTCTCGCTGATCACCGGGACGGCAGCTTCCGAAACCGCTTCGTTGGGGATCTTGGTCAGCTCTGTGCTTTGGGGATCGCACAGGTAAAGGCTTGCGCTTTTGCCCCGGTAGAGGATCTCCAGCGCATTGGGGAAATACTCGTCAAAATGGATCTGCCCCTCTTTGGTATAGCCGTAGCTGTACTCATAATTGCGAACCGCGTACATCAGCGCCATAGGCAGCAAGGTAGTCAGATAGACCCTGGCAGGCTTTTCAAAGGACTCCGGCTTTCTGGGCTGCAGCACGGTCAGTCCGGCGGCAGGCGAGCAATGATAATAGGCCATAATGCATTCCCCCTTACACCATCTATTATACAAAAAGCACAGGCAAAGGCAAGTCTGAAAAAACCGGAAGGCGCTTGCCTTCCGGTTTTTATGATCACTGACGGTATGTGGCGAGGAAATCCCGCATCTTGCCCATGGCATCGGACAGTACTTCGATCTGGGGCAGGTAGACCACCCGGAAGTGATCCGGCTGCTTCCAGTTAAAGCCGCTGCCGGGCACCAGCAGCACCTTCTTTTCCTTTAGGAAATCCAGGGCGAACTGGGTGTCGTTGGTGATGTTAAACTTCTTCACATCGATCTTGGGGAATATATAAAATGCCGCCTTAGGCTTCACGGCAGAGATGCCGGGAATGTCGTTGAGCGCCTTATATACGAACTCTCTCTGCTCGTAGATCCGTCCGCCGGGTACGATGTACTCGTTGACGCTCTGGTACCCGCCCAGGGCCGTTTGGATAATGGACTGTCCGGGCACATTGGAGCAAAGGCGCATGTTGGACAGCATATTGATGCCGGCGATATAATCTCTGGCGATCTCCTTGTTGCCGGAGAGGATCATCCAGCCCACCCGGAAGCCGCAGACCATGTGGGATTTGCTCAGACCGCTGAAGGTGACGCAGAACAGGTCGGGCGCCAGAGAGGCGGTGGAAATGTGCTGCTCCCCATCCATCACCAGCCGGTCGTAGATCTCATCGGAGAAGATGATCAGCTGATGGCGGCGGGCAATGTCCACGATCTTTTCCAATACTTCCTTGGGGTACAGAGCGCCGGTGGGGTTATTGGGATTGATCACAACGATGGCCTTGGTCTTGGGTGTGACCTTGCTTTCAATATCCGCAATGTCGGGATACCAATCAGACTGCTCATCGCAGATGTAATGCACCGCGGTGCCGCCTGCCAGATTGGTGCAGGCTGTCCACAAGGGATAGTCGGGAGAGGGCACCAGCACCTCATCGCCGGAGTTCAGCAGCGCGTTCAGCGACAGCTGGATCAGCTCGCTGGCACCGTTGCCGGTGAACACATCCTTCATGGTCACATTGGGGATGTTCTTCAGCTGGGCATACTGCATCACAGCCTTACGGGCGGCAAAAATGCCCCGGGAATCGGAGTAGCCCTGGCTATGCACGATATTATCCCGGATGTCCTGAATGACCTCCTGGGGGGCATTGAAGCCAAAGGGAGCGGGGTTGCCGATGTTCAGCTTCAGCACCTGGATGCCGCCCTCTTCCATGCGGGCAGCTTCGTCCACAACGGGTCCACGGACATCGTAAAGCACATGCTCCAGCTTGTGGGATTTTTCAAAAATACGCATAAGGAACGCCTCCTATTGGGCAAAGAACAGGCTAAAAAGCCTGTTCCTTGTAAAAGTTTAGAATCTGCACTTTTCTTCGATGTAGGCCTTCAGCTCAGCCACGGGGATACGGACCTGCTCCATAGTGTCACGGTCACGGACGGTGACGCAATTATCCGCAGGGGTGTTCTCGTCGCCCACGGTCTGGAAGTCCACGGTGATGCAAAGAGGAGTACCGATCTCGTCCTCACGGCGGTAGCGCTTGCCGATGGAGCCGGCATCGTCGAAGTCCACCATAAAGTCCTTACGCAGCTCCTTATAGATCTCTTCTGCCTTGGGGCTGAGCTTCTTAGAAAGGGGCAGCACAGCAGCCTTGAAGGGAGCCAGAGCGGGATGCAGACGCAGCACGGTGCGCACGTCGGCGTTGCCCTTCTTGTCGGTGCCGACCACTTCCTCGTCGTAAGCCTCGCACAGGAAGGCCAGGGTCACGCGG
>JAZPXW010000057.1:0-5071 GCA_045543895.1 Faecousia sp. | reverse complement strand
CGATGCCGGCGAGCTTCAGACCGTGCATGAAACGGGAATAGTTCATGCCGTTAGCTTTGCAGGCAGCGCTGATTCTGGAGATCCACAGCTGACGGAAATCTCTTTTCTTCAGCTTACGGCCAACGTAAGCGTATCTGAGGGATTTCATAACAGCCTGGTTAGCCATTTTATAATGTGTGGACTTGGCACCCCAGTAGCCCTTAGCCATCTTCAGGATTTTATTTCTTCTTTTGCGCGTCATCATTGCGCCTTTAATTCTTGCCATTTCAGTATCCTCCTATCCTTATTTGTACGGGATCATCTTTTTGACGGTCGCAGTGTTGGTCACATCGGCGTAAGCGGTCGTGCGCAGACGGCGGGTACGCTTGGTGTCCTTCTTGGTGAGGATGTGGCTCTTGTATGCGCGGGCTCTCTTAACCTTACCGGACTTGGTCAGGTTGAATCTCTTCTTTGCACCGCTATGGGTTTTCAGCTTAGGCATAGGTAGTTCTCCTTCCGTATCTTTGGTAACTTACTTATTTGTTTTGGGGGTCAAAAACATAGCCATGAAGCGACCTTCCAGCTTGGGGTTCTTTTCCATGGTGGCAATCTCGCTGCAAGCTTCGGCAAAGTCCATCAGAAGTTTTTCACCCAGATTGGTGTGTGCCATCTCACGGCCGCGGAAACGGACGCTGACTTTTACACGGTTGCCGTCACCCAGAAACTTCATAGCAGCCTTTACCTTGGTGTTGAAGTCGTTGGTGTCGATGCTGGGGCTCATGCGGATCTCTTTCACTTCCACCACCCGCTGGTTCTTCTTGGCTTCCTTCTCGCGCTTCTTCTGATCGAAGCAGAACTTGGAATAGTCCATGATTTTGCAGACGGGGGGAACGGCGTTGGGAGAGATCTTGACCAGATCCAGACCCTGCTCCTCAGCCATTGCGTTGGCTTCGGCGCTGGACACGATACCCAGCTGGGCACCGTCGGAACCGATCAGACGAACTTCCTTGTCGCGGATTTCCTCATTGAGCTGATGATCTAACTTGCCGATGGTAAGCACCTCCATGTCAAATAAACAAAAAAGCGGATGCTTCGCATCCGCACTATCCCTGTAAGCCCCTATGGACCTGGTGGATATTGACCGTTTTGCCTGTGGCTTACGGTGAGGCGGATGTTCAGCCTTCTTCATTACCCGGGTATTCTATCACAGAAAACCCGGCTTGTCAACAGTAAATTTTCCCCAGAGCTGAAGATCAGCCCTGGGAAGAAATCTCCTTATACATAGCCGAAGCATCGTCCTTGCGGACGTTGTCGGCCACCTGCAGCACCTCCACCGCGACGGTGCGGCTGCCCATGGCGATCTCCAGCCGGTCGCCAACCTTTACCTCGTAGCTGGCCTTCACGACCCGGCCGTTTGCGCTGATGCGGCCATTGTCGCAGGCTTCGTTGGCTATGGTGCGGCGCTTGATCAGCCGGGATACCTTAAGGAATTTGTCCAGCCGCATTAGCCGACGATATCCTTCAGAGCCTTGCTTGCCTTGAAAGCGGGAGTACGGGATGCGGGGATCTGGATGGTCTCCTTGGTGTGGGGGTTGCGGCCTACACGGGCGCCACGCTCCTTGACTTCGAAGATGCCGAAGCCGGACAGCTGTACACGCTCGCCCTTAGCCAGAGAAGCGGAGATGGACTCCAGAGTAGCGGCAACGGCGCGCTCTGAGTCCTTCTTGGTCATGCCGGTCTTCTCAGCAACAGCGGCAATCAGTTCAGTCTTATTCATAATATAACCTTCTTTCAAAAAATAACCCAATAATCCGGGAATATAAAATTATCACACAATCTTCTAAAAAGCAATAGGTTTTCGTGTTTTAGTGTGAAAATTATTATAAACGGAGCAATTTTGCAATTTTTTCGCCCTTGGGCAGCAGCAGGCAATCCTCCCGGGTGATAGCCTTGAGCCAAATTGCGGAGATCACATATACAACAGCGGCTACAGCCATGGGACCGCCCACCTGGATGATATTGCTGCAATCCGCACCTAAGGTATGGATGATCAGCTGCCATGTGCCGAAGGCGAAAGCGCCCATCAGCAGCGCAGGCAGCAGCGGCCGCAGCAGATTCCGGGTGATGGCGATCTTCTGGGGGACCACCTTGCGCAGGCAGATGATATTCAGCACAGCGGTGACAAAGTTGCCCAGCGCGGTGAGGACGGGAACGGCAATGAGGCCGATATTGGGGTTGCCGGTAAGCACATACACCAGGATCATACGTACCACGCCGGTAGACAGCATATTGACCACCGGAAGGTTGGCATGACCGTTTGCCTGCATCAGAGAGTTGGTAAACAGCACCACAGCCCGCATAAACACGCTGATACCCAGCAGACTCAGCAGGGTGGCGGCGAAGTCCAGCTGCACACCGGTGTAGCCGCCCAGCAGACCCATAATGGGCTTGCTGAGTACAAACAGACCCACCGCACAGGGCAGGCTCAAAAGTCCGGTGATCCGGGAGGCAGATTCGGAGGTGGCCTTGGCACCGGCGTGATCGTTCAGGGTCAGACAGGCGGTAACTGCGGGAATGATGCTGATGGTGATGGGGGTAATGAGGGAATTGGGCAGATTATAAATGGTCTGACCGAAGTTATAAATACCCTTCATGCTGGCAGCGATCCGGGAATGGAGGTCAGCGGCGGTCAGAGTTTCCCCGGCGGCCTGGGCTTTTTCCAGCACCTCAGCCCGGAGGGCATCTACCAGCTCGCCCTGTAAAAGGCCTTTTTCCAGCAGGTCCACCAGCTGGTTCATATACAGGCTGGTTTCGGTCACGATGAGAAGCTGCAAGCCCGCAGCACCGATGGTAATGGGAATGGCGATGGCAAGAAGCTTTTTGGCGGTGGCACCGCAGAAACCGGGCTGCTTCTGCTCCAGGATCTCCGGCTGGGTGCTCTTATGGAAGACCCAGAACAGATACCCTACAGAAACGGCACAGCTGATGGTAACACCCAGAATCGCACCGGCAGCAGCCATGGAAATGGTGCCGCCCAGCTGCAGGATGACCACCGCGCCGGCAAGTCCCGCGCCCAGCTTGAACACAGCCTCCAGCACCTGGCTCTTGGAGGTGGGGAGCATATTGCCCTGCCCCTGGAAGAAGCCACGGTAGGTGGAGATCACGCTCATTAAGAATGCGCTGGGAGCCAGGCAGAAGATGGCCAGGGCAGCATCCGGCTGCTCCTGGGAGTTGGCAAGCGCCTGGCAAAATACCATCATCAGAGCCGTGCTGACCGCACCGATGATCAGAAAAATGGCACGGGAGGTGTTGTACACCCGGCGGGTTTGGGCATGGTCATTCAGGGAGGACGCCTGGCTGATCATCCGGCTCATAGCCACAGGAAGTCCTGCGGTGGAGATCAGCAGCAGCAGGGTATAAATATCGTAGGCAGAGGAGAAGTAGCTGTAGCCGATCTTGCCCAGGATGCCCTGCAGCGGGATCTTATATACAGCGCCAATGATCTTGACGATCACGGTGGCGGCAGCCAGCAAAGTGGCACCGTGGAGAAAGCTTTGTTTTTTGGGAGCGTTAGACATAGCGACCTCCTTAGGCAAAGAGCCGGGGAATGGCGTAGGCAGTCAGATCCTCCACTGCCTGCTTGAGATCCAGGGTGGGGAACTGACCGTTTTGGTAGAGAATGTTGCCCCGCACCATGGTCATAGCTACATCACCGCCCTGGGCGCTGAAGGCCAATGCGTTCAGCACATTCATGCAGGGGATCAGGTGGGGTGCGGAGAAATCCAGCAGCACGATGTCTGCGTCCATGCCCTCTTTGAGCATACCGCTTTCCTCGGCTCGTCCCTGGGCGCGGGCGCCGCAGAAGGTGGCCATCATAAGGGCGGCCTGGGCGGGCATCACAGCAGCATCGTTTGCGCTGCGGCGGGCATCTGCCAGGCAGGTGCGGATCTGGGAAAACATATCCATGCTGCCGCACTCGTGGGTGCCGCCGGTGCCGAGGGCTACATTCATGCCGGCTTTGATCCAGGGCAAAAATTCCGCGGCAGCGCTGCCGCTTTTGGCAGCGGTGGCGGGGGTAATAACGGCAGTAGCCTTGCGGCGGCTCAGCAGCGCCGTTTCCTCCGGGGTAATACCGGTGCAGCCCGCAGCCAGAGCAGGAACAGAGAACATTCCGTGACAATCCAGCAGCTGGGCAGGATACAGACCTGTGCGGTCAGCGCAGCTTTCCGCCTCCTGGGCGGTCTCGCTCAGATGCAGCTGCATACCAAGACCCTTTTCTTTGGCATAAGAAGCAAGACTCTCCCACAGCTGATGATTGGAGGTGTATTCTGCGTGGATGCCGCAGTCGATGCGGATGCGTCCGCCGTCAAAGCCGTGCCATTTTTCCGCTACCCGCCGCAGCTCCTGGCATTGGGCGTCGGTGTCAAAATCAAATTCCTCGCTGCTGTCCTCAAAGCGGTAGGCAGAAAGGGCGATGTTTGCCTTGATGCCTGCGTCGGCAGCAGCCTGGGCGACGGCTTCGGGATAGTAATAGAGGTCAGAAACCGAGGTGATGCCGAAGCGCAGACACTCCGCAATGCCCAGCGTGGCAGCGGCTTTTGCGCAGCGGGAGTCCATCTTGGCTTCCTTTTGCAGCAGCTGCTCCAGGGCTTCCCGGGCGGTGAGATCATCGAAGGAGCAGCGCAGAGCGGTGGCAGCCAGATGGGTGTGGCAGTTGATAAGACCGGGCATAGCCACCATGCCGGTGCCGTCTACAATGGTCTTGGGCTGCTGGGCAGGTGCGGTTTTAGAGATGGTGACGATCTTTCCATCGGCAATGCCAATGTACGCGCCGAACAGCACATCCATTTTTTCGTTCATGGTCACAACGGTGACATTGGAGATCAAGGTATCCAAATTATAGACACATCCTTTTGGAGTTATAGAAGGGAGAACAGTTCCTCTTTTTGCCGCAGCACATCGCTTAACTGCTGGATGTACTGCTCCGGGAATTTGGGATTATGGAACCGCTGCAGGCTGCCGTCGGGGAAGTTCACCTTGTTCATGCCGCCGCCACCTAGAGAGAGGATGGTGTGTACCTCCTCCATCATAT
>JAZPXW010000056.1:0-2877 GCA_045543895.1 Faecousia sp. | reverse complement strand
CAAACAGATCAGAAAGGTGGGGCAGCAGTATTCTTCAGCAATACGGCTGGCCACGATGCCCACCACGCCCTGATGCCAGCATTCGTCGGCAAGGACGATGGCTTCCGGAGTCTTGCCCTGAGGCAGCATGGACACGGCTTCGCTGTAGATCTGGGCCTCCACGGCCTGTCGCTCCCGGTTCAGGTCGCACAGAGCCTTGGCAAGATAAGTCGCCCGCTCCGGATCCTCCGTCAGGAACAGCTCCACCGCCAGTTCGATTTTTCCCATCCGGCCGGCCGCGTTGATCCGGGGCGCCAGCATAAAGCCCAGAGAGTTGGCGGTGAGGGAGCGGCTGTCGCAGCCGCATTCTTCCATCAGGGCGGCAATGCCGGGGCGCTTGGTGCAGCGCAGAGAGCTGAGACCCTGGGCAACGAACACCCGGTTTTCCCCCTGCAGGGGCATCACATCCGCAACCGTTCCCAGGCAGACCATGTCGCAGTATTCTTCCAGTACAGCTGCCTGGTCGCCGCAGAGGGCGGCAGCCAGCTTGAATGCAACGCCAACGCCGGAGAGATTCTTGTGGGGATAGCCGCCGTCGGGACGGTGAGGGTCAATGACAGCCACAGCCTCCGGCAGCGTGTCCTTGCACTCGTGGTGGTCGGTGATCACCAGGTCGATGCTCAGCTGCTTACACAGCTGCGCTTCCTCAATGGCGGTGATGCCGCAGTCCACGGTGATGATCAGGCTGACACCCTGGCTATGTAGCTGATGGATGGCGATGGGATTGAGTCCATAGCCTTCCTCCAACCGGCCGGGGATGTAGCTCAGGCAGGCGATGCCCTGCCCCCGGAGAAAATCCGTCAGCAGGCAGGTGGCGGTGATGCCGTCCACATCGTAGTCACCGAAAACGGCAACGATTTCGCCGTCTTCCGCTGCCCGGCGGATCCGCGCCACGGCTTTTTCCATGTCGGTCATGGCATAGGGGTCGATGAGCTGGGCGCTGCAGTCCAGATAAGCGCTGGCCTGCGCGCCGCCGGAGATGCCCCGGGCAGCCAGCACCATGGCGCTCAGCGGCTTATAGCCGCAGGACACCAGCGCGTTCACTCCCTGGGGGTCCGGGATTCCAACATTCCAAATTCCATACTTCAAGGCAATACACATCCATTTTAATACTTTTCTGTAATTATAGCAAAAACCGCCTCGATGTACAATACTTTTTTGGGAAAAACCTGGCAGGTAGGTCCAAAGAGTTGGGCTTGGCGACCCCGGCAGCCACAAGATACTGTTGTGTGACAAAATTTTCATCCGTTTTTCGGCAAAAAACCGACGGCACCGGCAGTTGTTTCAAAACGAAAGCTGTGATATAATGTCCCCAAATGACCGTTTATGAGGGGAACTATGAGAGTAGAGAAAGTAACGCTAAACGAAAAGGAACTGCAAAAGCTCTTTGGCATCGGCAACGGCGATGCGGCGCTTTTGTACATATACCTGCGCAGCGGCAATAGCATCCACACGGCAGCCGAGCTGGGTCTGACGCCTAATCAGCTGGCGCTGGGTGAGGCAATGCTGCGGCAGATGGGACTCTGGGAGGAAGAGAAGAAGGCCTCCTTTGTGCCGGGAGAGCGTCCGGCATATTCAGAAAACGATGTGATCCGCGCCGTGGAAAGCGACGGGGATTTCCGCAGCCTTTACGGGGAGATCCAGCGTCTGCTGGGCAAGCACCTGAACACCGAGGAGCTGAAGATCCTGCTGGGCTTCAGCCGGTATTTAGGACTTCCCAACGATGTGATCTCGGTGCTGGTGTGCTACTGTAAGGAAGCCGCCCGGAGCCGTGGCTCCTTGCGAAATCCCTCCCTGCGCACCATTGAAAAGGAGGCCTATGCCTGGGCGGAGCAGGGCATCGAGACCCTGGAGCAGGCAGCGGCCTACATCCGCTCCCGGAACTTGCGGTCTTCCCGGATGGAAAAGCTGAAGCAGCAGCTGCAGATCCGTGGGCGCAACCTGACAGCCGGGGAGGAAAAATATGCCCAAAGCTGGCTGGATATGGGCTTTGCCGACGAGGTGATCGCCATGGCCTATGAGCGCACCTGCCTCAATACCGGCGGCCTTTCCTGGGCGTATATGAATAAGATCTTACAGCGCTGGCACGAAAGCGGTCTGCATACTGCCGAGGATGTCCGGCGGGGAGATAAGAAACCCAGCGTGCCTAAGGGCGCCAGCGGTGAGCTGGGCCAGGCAGAACTGGAGGCCATCGAGCGCCTCTTACGGGAGGGAAATGAATGAGCTACTCAAAGGAAGTATTAACAAGAGCCAGAGAGATTTTGGCGCAGAAGAAAGCGGACCGGGAATCGGAAAATGCAGCCCGGCTCCAGGCAGCCTATGCCAAAAATCCCCGGCTGAAGGAGATCGATATGGCTTTGGTCAGCACCATGGCCCAGGCAGCCCAGGCGGCATTCCTTCGTGGAACCGATGGAAAAGAGGCTCTGGAGCAGGTGCGGGAGCAGAACCTGCAGCTGCAGCAGGAGCGCAAACTGCTGGCGCAGCAGCTGGAGCTGACCGAGGAGCCGGTTTGTCCCCATTGCGGCGGCAACGGCTATGTGGGCACAGAAATGTGCCGGTGCCTCAAGGAGCTGTGCAAAGCCGAGCAGCGCAAAGAGATGGGCGCAGCCTTCCAAAATGCCGGCTTCGAGACCTTCCGACTGGATTACTACAGCGAGACGGTGATCCCCAAATACAAGACATCTCCCCGTATCGTTATGGAAAGGACTCTGGATTCCTGCCGTAATTATGCCCGGAGCTTTACCATGGATTCCGGCAACCTGCTGCTTTCCGGCGGTACCGGCCTTGGAAAGACCCATTTGGCGCTGGCCATTGGCGCAGCGGTGGGCGAGCAGGGGT
>JAZPXW010000055.1:0-3360 GCA_045543895.1 Faecousia sp. | reverse complement strand
CGGAAACCGGGTCGTATGCTCCATGCCATTGGAGCGCGCCCGGGATCCTTAACCCCCAGCATCCACCCTAAACTGGGCGTAAAAAGCAGACACCAGGGACTTCATCGATGTGCCCTTCATAGGATTTTTAGGCCCTACCTGGGAATTAGCATTCCTGACTAGGATACTGCACCGTTGGGTCTTATCATAGCATAAGTTTTATGAATATACAAGTATTATTTGAAAAAATACAGTATTTTGCAGGGAATATTCATCTTTTATTAAAGATCCTCGTACTCCTTGGGCACCGGCTTGGTCACTCCGGTGCGGCGCTCCTTGCTTAAGCCGCCCATCATATGGCCATCGGCGCAGGAAGCAAACTTCGCACGGCGGATGATATCCTCACCAAACCGGTCACGGAGGGCATCCACCGTTTCATCCAGCCGCATCCTGCGCTCATACTGGGCAGGCGATACTCCGGAAAACAGATCATACTGCCGGTAAGGCTCTGTCGCCAGCATCGTCACCTGCACGCCCAGCTGCCGCAGGGGTGTGATCCCGTCCCAGGCTTCGTCAAACACCCGGCAAACGGTTTGGAACAGTTCGGAGGTGTTGTTGGTCGCACCGTGGATCCGGGATTGGTGGGAAAAGCTGTGAAAATCCGTTGTGCGCAGGTGGACGGTGACGCAGCTGCCGCACACGCCATCCTGCCGCAGGCGCATCGCCACTGTTTCGCACAGCCCCATCAGCACCTTGTAGGCCTGGGGATGGGTGCGCACATCCTCCGGAGTGGTGGTGGAATTGCCGTAGCCCTTGTTCGCCTCCTGCACAGGCTTTACCGCATCGGCGCACCGGCCGTTGGCAAAATGCCAGATAGTAAGTCCCGCCTTACCTAAGCGCCTTTGTATCAGCTTTTCGTCTGCGCATGCCAGGTCACCGATGGTGTAGATGCCCATACGGTTGAGCTTCTGCTGGGTGGCAGGGCCTACCATGAACAGGTCCCGCACCGGCAGCGGCCACATCTTGCTTTCCATCTCCTCAGGAAAGAGGGTATGCACCTTATTGGGCTTTTCGAAATCTCCTGCCATCTTCGCCAGGATCTTGTTGGAGGAGATACCCACATTCACCGTAAAGCCCAGCTCCTCCCATATCCGCCGCCGCATGGTCTCCGCCGCCATTTGGGGCGTGCCGTGAAGCCGCTCTGTGCCGGTCATATCCACCCAGGCTTCGTCGATGGAGTACTGCTCCACACAGGGGCTGAACTGCCGCAGCAGCTCCACAAAATGCCGGGATGCCTCCACATAAAGGGCATAATCCGGCTTTGCCACCGTAAGGCCCGGGCACTTCTCCAGTGCCTGGAACAGCGGTTCTCCGGTCTGTATCCCATACTTTTTGGCAGGACCGCTTTTGGCTAAGATAATGCCGTGACGGGATTCCGTATCTCCCGCAATCACCGAGGGGATATCCCGCAGGTCTGTGGTTTCCCCCAGCACCTTCACCCGGTAGGCTGCGGTCCAGGAGAGAAATGCCGAGTTGGCATCCACATGGAAGATCACCTTTTCGCTCATCAGCAGACCCTCCGGAAGAAGCACCAGGTGTGGGTGCGCACCGTATATTTCAGTTCAAACAGCCACTGCACATCCCGCACCATGGCCCGGCACAGAAATATGAATGCCTCAATACCCACATATTGAATTTGTTTGACGCTGATGACCTCGTCGATATCCACCCGCAGCAGCTTGCGGTCCTCATCCTCCATGCGCAGGCGCAGCGGGCGTATCTGCCCATCGGCGCTGCACATGGATATCACATCCACAGGGCAAATCCGTTGCTCCACTGTGCCCACCTCCTTTTCATAATTTTATTATAGTACATTTGTTCGCATAATGCAAGAGGTTTTTTGCTTGCGCGGCGCGGTATTTTCTGGTATAATTTCCGTAGAAATTTCAGGAGGACGCTGAATGCTGCGATACAAATGCCTGGTGCTGGACCACGATGATACGGTGGTACAGACAGAACGGACCATTGGTTACCCCTATTTTCGGGATTACATCGAAAAAATCCGCCCCGGCTGTACCCTCTCCTTCGGGGAATATGTCCGGGATTGCAACAATATGGTCTTTGCCGATATGTGCGTGCAGCGCTGGCAGATGACTGAAACGGAGATGCACAACGAATACTTAGGCTGGAAGGCCTACAGCCGAGCGAACATCCCGGAGGTCTGTCCGGGCATCGAGCGGGTGATCCGGCGGCACAAGGAGGCAGGAGGCATCCTGTGCGTGTCCTCCCTCTCCACCCGGGAGATCATAGAGCGGGATTTCCTGCACCACTTTGGGATGCTCCCCGACGCCATCTACGACTATGATCTGCCGTCCCATCAGCGGAAGCCAAATCCTTATGGGCTGGAGCAGATCATGGAGCGGTTTGGATTACGCCCGGAAGAAATCCTGATGGTGGACGATATGAAGCTTGGCTGCACCATGGCGCAGGCCGTGGGGGTAGACACCGCCTTTGCCGCCTGGAGTAAGCAGGATTTCCCGGAGCTGACCCGGGAGATGCGAGGCTTATGCCGATATTCCTTTGATACGCCGGCACAGCTGGAGGAATTTCTTTTCAATTAAATGGCTATATTGCTTGCATAGCCATTTTCCCTTGACAGCTGTGCTATAATAAAATCGTGCGAAAGAGGTGATTCATCTGGAAAAGCAAAGCGTAAAGGTCATGGCCCGGAACCGGGAAGCCTATCACGAATACTTCGTGGAGGAGGAAATGGAAGCCGGTATCGAGCTGATGGGTACCGAAGTCAAATCCATCCGCCAGGGCACGCTGAACCTGAAGGATGCCTGGTGCGGCATTAAAAACGGCGAGCTTCTGCTCAATCAGATGCACATCTCCCCCTACGACCACGGAAACCGGTTCAATCCCGATCCCCGGCGGGTCCGCAGGCTGCTGATGCACAGGCGGGAAATCATGCGTCTGCTGGGCAAGGTCAAGCAGGACGGCTACTCCCTCATTCCCCTTTCTGTTTACTTTAAAGGAAGCAAGGTCAAGGTGAATGTGGGCCTGTGCAAGGGTAAAAAACTGTACGACAAGCGGCAGTCTGCCGCAGAAAAGGACGCAAAGCGTCAAATAGAACGAGCTATGAAGGAGCGATACTGATATGAATCCTACTTTTAAGATCACCATGGCAAACGGCGGTGTTATCGAGGGCGAACTGTATCCCGAGACCGCACCCCAGAGCGTTTACAATTTCATCGACCTGGCAAACCACAATTATTACGACGGTCTGATCTTCCACCGGGTCATCCCCGGCTTTATGATCCAGGGCGGCTGCCCCGAAGGCACCGGCATGGGTGGCCCCGGCTACTGCATCAAGGGTGA
>JAZPXW010000054.1:0-8249 GCA_045543895.1 Faecousia sp. | reverse complement strand
CCCGGCCGCTTTGACCGGCAGATCTATGTGGGTATCCCCGATGCAAAGGGACGCCAGGAGATCCTCAAGGTACACACCAAGGATAAGATGTTGGACGAAGGTGTGGACCTCAAGACCGTGGCGCTGACCACCCCCGGCTTTACCGGTGCGGATCTGAGCAATCTGGTGAACGAGGCTGCCATTATGGCTGCCCGGGATAACCGCCCCGTGCTGACCATGAAGGATCTGAACGACGCCATGATGAAGATCGTGGCAGGCCCGGAAAAGCGCAGCCGTGTGATGCTGCCCAAGGATCTGAAGATCACCGCCATCCACGAGGCAGGCCATGCGGTTGCCATGTACAGCCTGCCCACCCATGACCCGGTGCGGCACATCTCCATCATTCCCCGCGGCCAGGCTTTGGGCATCACCTGGAGCATGCCTTTGGAGGACAGTAGCCACCTGACCCGTAATGAGATGTATGAGCAGATCGTGGGTCTGCTGGGCGGCCGTGTGGCAGAAGCACTGTTCCTGGGGGATATTTCCACCGGCGCTTCCAGCGATATCGACCGTGCCACCAAGCTGTCCCGGGATATGGTCTCCCGCTACGGCATGTGCGAAAAACTGGGTACGGTGTCCTACACCGGCGGTGAAGAGCTGTTCATTGGCAGAGATTACCAGAGTACAAAGGGCTATTCGGAAAAGGTAGCCGGTACCATTGACGATGAGGTGAAAGCACTTGTGGACCGGGCTTATGATCAGTGCGCCCAGATCCTGAAGCGTGACGAGGAGAAGCTCCGCCAGGTGGTGGATTTCCTGCTGCAGCACGAAACCATGACCGGCGCGCAGTTTGCTGCCTGCATGAAGGGCGAACCTATCCCCGATGAAGCCACCGATACCATCCTTTTCGACGGCATCGAAAAAGAGAATAATGAGTAAAACAGCACCCGGCCCAATGGCCGGGTGTTCTTTTATAGGATATAAAAATGGATGCAGACCCATTGGAGCATACTGCCCAGCACCACAAAGATATGGAATGTGCTGTGCATCCATTTGATCTTCTTGCCCAACCCAAAGAGAACCGCGCCTATTGTGTAGCTGATGCCGCCGGCAAGAAGAAAGTCAAAGCCGGTGCTTCCCAGTACTTCCCAGGCCTGGGGCAGAAAGGGCGCAATGCCCCAACCCATGCCGATATAGCAGATCATGGAAAATACGCGGTATTTTCTAAGGTCAATGGCAGTGAGGGTCGTGGCAGTCACAGCAAGACCCCATTGCAGCGCCAGTAGTCCCCAGCCGATCGCCGGATATTCCGGCACCATGGCGCAGACCAATATGGGCGTGTAGGTGCCGGCAATGAGAAGATAAATGGCGCAGTGATCCAGTACCTGCAGCACCTTCTTACCGGTTCCGGTACGCATCCCGTGATAGATGCTGGATATGGTGTAAACCAGCACCATGCAGCAGCCATAGAGCGCAGTTGAGCAGATGCAGGCAGCCGTTCCCCGGGTTATCGCGCGGATCAGCGAGAGGAGCAGCGCGATCACAGCAAAACCGCCGCCTGCGATGTGGGTGACCATATTCATTGTTTCCTCGCCCCGGGAGTATCTTGGCAGCACCCGGGCGCATAGCTTTGTTCGTTTCATCAGCACACCGCCTTTCTTACGATAGCAGCATATCACAAGGGTGGAGAGGATGCACCCTACTGTCCGGGAACCTCTTGTCTCCCCAACGGAGAATGGGATTCTACTGCAAAGAAACTATGCACAATGCACAAAATGGATAGTGAAAATTCGGCATAGATGCAGCAAAAAAGCGAAAAAATATGATGCTGTTTCCGGGAAAGTATGCTATAATACCAGTAGGGAAGCTTGCTTCCCAATGCGCGCAGAAAGGAAGCCAATATGAATAATATTTTGTTTTTCCTTACCCCAAAGGCGATGTGTGCTTACGTCAATGACGATGCCAGCATTCGCCAGGCCCTGGAAAAAATGGAATCTGCCGGATACACATCACTACCCATTCTAAGCAAGCGGGGCGAATACCGCGGCTCTCTTACCGAGGGCGATCTGCTGTGGGCCCTGAAGAATATGTGCTATATGGATATGCGCCAGGCGGAAGCCCGCCGCATTTCAGAAATCACCAGAAGGCGGAATAATTTGCCGGTCCGGGTCAATACCAGTATGCACGATCTGGTGGAGCGGGCCATCACCCAAAACTTTGTACCTGTAGTGGATGATAAGGATGCCTTTATCGGCCTTGTTACCCGCAGCGCGATCGTCAAATACTGCAGCGACCTGCTATTCCCCGAAGACTAAGTACATCTCCTAAAGGCCCCCTCTGACGGGGGGGCTGGATGCCCCAAGGGCCGGCAGGGGGGGGGAACAACAGACCGTCGATGAATTCGGTCCTTACTACCCCTCAGTCAAAAATCAAATAGATTTTTGCCAGCTCCCCTGACAAGGGGAGCCTTTTTGCGTTCGAACCCGTTGGTACTATCGCTGTTCCCTTGGAAACAACACAGATACGGTGCGGCAGTTTGCTTTGCGGAAGGCGTCGAATCTTAGTGGTTGCATTTATGCGGTTTTTCTGCTAAAATGTAACAAATTGCGAATTGGAGATAGACCATGGACAGTGAGAAATTGAAAATACAGATCGGCGCCAATATCGCTGCCTATCGGAAACAAACCAATATGACCCAAATGGAATTGGCTGAAAAGCTCAATTACACCGACAAGGCTGTGTCCAAATGGGAGCGGGGAGAATCCGTTCCGGATGTGATCACCCTGGTGCAGCTTGCGGAGCAGTTTAACATTACGGTGGATGAGCTGCTGGGTGTCGCAGAACCGAAGCCCGTTGCCGCCAAAAAGAAGAACCGCTCCCGGCGGCAGGTAAACCGCAGCGTGATCCAAATGCTGGTATCTCTGCTGGTTTGGCTGGTGGCGCTTACGGTATATGTGGTGCTGTCTTCTATGAATGTTCCCAAAAGCTGGGTCGGCTTTTTCTATGCTGTGCCGGTCAATGCCATCGTGCTGCTGAGCCTGCGCTCTGCCTGGCATGACTATTCCCGGAACCATCTGCTGGTCTCCCTGATCGTTTGGGGCGTTGTGGTGGGCTTCTATATGACCATGCTGGTATTCGCCTCTGTGAATCTTTGGAAGCTGGTTCTGCTTGGCATACTGGGACAGGTGATCACGAGCCTGTGGTTCCGGCTGTTTTCTGTGCCTAAGGGAGAAGAAAAGGATGGATAAGAAAGAACTGAGAATGGCGATCCGTCAGCGTAAGCGCGCCATGACCGAAGCGGAGATCCTGGAAAAAAGCCGGTGCCTAACGGAGCTGTTCTGCGCCAGCGAAGCCTACCAAAAGGCAGACACCGTGTATGGCTATCTGCCCTATAACCAGGAGGTGCGCACCACCGCCATACTCCAGCAGGCGCTGCGGGACGGCAAGAAGGTAGCTGTCCCCAAGATCTATGGACAGGACATGAAATTCATCTACCTGGAGGATCTTTCCCAGGTGGCACCCGGTTGCTCCAATATCCCGGAGCCCATCGCCGATGGCCCCGTGGCGGATGATCCCAATGCTCTGGTGCTGATGCCGGGTCTTGCCTTTGATGCCGCCGGTCACCGTATCGGCTACGGCGGAGGCTTTTATGACCGCTTTTTGCAGCAGGAGCCGAACCATCCCACCCTGGCGCTGTGCTACGATTTTCAAATGCTTCCCCACCTGGAAACGGAGGAACACGATATACCCGTAGATTGCGTCCTCTGGGCATAATTTTGGAGGTTACATACCATGCATATTCCCAAGGGAACTACAGCTCAGCTGGAGCTGGTGACCTTCCGGCAGGCGCTGGAAGCTGCCAATACGCCATCGGCGGACTACGATATCGGCACTTGGCTCTATGCACCCAATTTTTACTCCGAATACCGATATATTCTGGGCACCCGTGGTAAGAATCCGCTGATCTGCATCGGCATCAACCCCTCTACAGCCAAGCCCAATGACCTGGATAACACCTTGAAATCCGTGGAGCGGATCGCCCTGGGCAATGGGTTTGACAGCTTTATTATGTTCAATGTCTATGCCCAGCGGGCCACCGATCCCAACGCCATGGAGCGCACCTGCAATCTGCAGCTGCACCGGGAGAATCTGGAGGCCTTCCGCTATGTGCTTTCCATATCGGAGCAGCCTGCGGTGTGGGCAGCCTGGGGTACGATCATTGAAAAACGGGATTATCTTCCCGGTTGTCTGCAGGATATGCTGGCGGTGGGCCAGGAGCTGGGTGCCAGCTGGTACTGCGCCGGTGCTGTCAGCAAGAAGGGACATCCCCATCACCCGCTGTACCTGCGTAAGGATGAAAAGCTGAAGCCCTTTGATATCAGCGCATACTTACAGAGCCTTTCCGCGGAGGTATGACCATGGGAACAAATGAATGTGAAACCTGCTGGTATTACGACTACGACGAAGAATATGATGAGTACTACTGCATGATGGACCTGGACGAGGATGAATTCTACCGCATCTTCGCCACCGGGCAGGGTCGTTGCCCATTCTATCGGCAGGGCGATGATTATACATTGGCAAGGAGACAATAGGAATGAAACGAATATTGCTTTTCATATTGGCGCTTGCGTTGCTCACCGGCTGTACCGGCGCACCCAATGAAACCACCCCCAGTACCGGGGAAACGGTCCCGGCTCCGGGTATCTATGTTCCCGGACACGCACTGGAGGCCCAAAGCGGCGGGGCTGTGCGGGTGTTCCCTTTGAATGAGGACTGCGACGACATCGCGTTCCAGGGAAAGACTTTGCTCACCTTTTCTGCCAACGACGATGGCACCACGCGGATCACCCCCTATACCGGTCTGAATCTGACCCAGCAGGCGGCCGTGACTCTGAGTGACACCGTTCTTCCTGGGGAAAAGACCATCCGTCTGGAGGGCAGCCGTACCGGATATTATAACCGGGAGGAAAACTGCATCGTGTTCCTGGACTCCGGCTTCCAGGAGACCGGCCGTGCTGCAATGCCCCAGGATATGGTGGGCGAGCCTGTGCTCAGCGAGAATATGGGTACTGTGTTCTATTGCACCGG
This sequence comes from Faecousia sp., assembly GCA_045543895.1. GTDB lineage: Bacteria > Bacillota > Clostridia > Oscillospirales > Oscillospiraceae > Faecousia. Next base: position 3,179 of record JAZPXW010000054.1, on the reverse strand, counting down.
GGATGAAGTCCGTGCTTTGAGCGTGGAGAGCGGCATCAACCGGCTGATCCGCAAGCAGAGCTGCCAAGCACTCAGCGTAGAGGCTGCGCTGCTTGCCGATTCTGTGCTGATGTGCCGGATCACCGATAACGATGGCAACAGCTATACCGAGTTCCTTTCCTCCCAGACCGGCGAGCCCATGGGCATCGACAGATCCTTTGTGTCGCTGGATGTTTGGGAGAACCGGTATTTCCTGAAACGGCTGGACTGGCTTGTGATGGAGTACATCTTCACCGCTGCCGACGGCAGCCAGCAATGCTTCCATCCTGAGGGCCTCAATACGGTCTATAGCCTGCTGCCCATAAACTCCGTGGCAACCGTGACAGAGGTGGAGGGCGGCGTGCGGCTGGAGATGTTTGATCTGTCCGACGGTAAAAGAAAGGGAGAAGTGCAGCTAAAGGGCGTAGCGCAGGTCCACAGCCTGATCTCCGATCCGGAGCAGAACCTGGTTTGGTTCCTCTGCCAGGAGGGAGAGACCGGCAGACAGCTGCTGTGCTCCTGGAATCTTGAGAAGTCCGCGGTCAGCGACAACCAGGTCTATATCACTCCCAGATATACCGCCGAAAAGCCGGATGTACCCGGTATGGCAGCCTGCCGCGCAAAGGCCGATGCTTTGGAACAGCGCTTTGGCGTTGAGATCCATCTGGCAGATGAGCCTCAAGAGAGCAAGGACTATGCCCTTGCGTATGAGCATCACCCCGAGGTGTTCTTAAATGCCCTGGATCAGCTGGAAAAGGCAATGTCCGTATTCCCGGAAGGCTTCCTGGAGACTGTGGCGGATGTGTCTGACAGCAAGAAGATCCATATCGGTCTGGTTCGTAATCTGAAAGCAAAGCACACCGGCGTTCCCAACGGCATCGTAGCCCACCAGTACTGGGTGGACGGAAATGCCTGGATCGCCCTTTCCGTTGGTGATAATGTGGAGCAGCTGTTCTACCACGAGCTTGCCCATGTGCTGGATACCTTCGTATATTCCAAGAATGTGGGCTATGACGAATGGGTCAAGCTCAACCCCAAGGACTTCAGCTACGATCTTTCCTACAACGAATATGAAGCCCGTGGGGAAAGCCCTTATCTTTCCGGAAAGAAGCGTGCCTTTATCGATTCTTACTCTATGACCTTCCCCAAGGAGGACAGAGCCCGGATCTTTGATTGCGCCATAACGGAGGGGAATGCGGAGCTGTTCGAATCCGAAACGATGCAGAGCAAGCTGCGCCAGTTCTGTGTGGGCCTGCGCAATGCCTGCGGCTGGAAGAAGGATGAACGCAGCTTCCTCTGGGAGCAGTATCTGGAAAAGCCCCTGGCATACACCAAAAAGTAAAAAAGAACTCCCGGTCCGTCTGGACCGGGAGTTTGTTCTTAGTAAGTCATCAGGGATTCTACCAGCAGGCCCTTATCGGTCTCCACCAGGATGATCTTTACATCGTTGACGGTGATGGGGTCATCACGGTAGACCACTGCTTCTACGGTGTAGGTCAAATCGCAGAGGTAGCGACCGTTTCCGAGATTCACAGTGTGGTTGACCTTGGAACTCTTGATTACGGAGCCGGTATCTCTGGCCCAGGACAGACCGTCCAGAGCCGAGTACATACGCTCTGCCATATCGCCCTCAGGTGCCAGGTACTGCACCAGGTCGTAATAATTGTTTCCGGCATTCCAGTTGCCGCCTGCGCTGGAGGTGTAGGCCACATAGCTGGGCAGGAAACCGGCAAGCAGATCGTCTACCGCCTTGCGTTCCTGCTCGGTGCAGTTGTCCATATAGACGGACAGGTCGGCATTTTCTTCCAGCGTGACATCCTTACCCTTGCTGTCCTTGGTGGTCAGCTGAATGTCGCCCAGGATGGGCTCCACAGTATAGGTGACCATGTAAGGCGGCTGGTAGTCCTTGTAGTAGCTCTTCAGTTCATCGTAGGGAATATTGTCCTGGGTGATATAACTGTCATCCAGAGCCACACCATTGGCGTACACAGTAAAGTCGTGAGGCACTGTGATGGTCGCCTCGCTTCCAACCAGGTGGGAGAAGTCAAAGCTGGTATCCGTAACCTTCCAGGGGGTGAAGCCGTAGCTGCCTTGCTCCTGGGCGGTCAGAGTCACCTTGCCGATGACCTTACCTTCGCACATGAGCATATACAGCATCTGGGAATCGGTGGTCTCAGCCACATTTTGCGCATAGGTGATATTTCCGGAAAGGCTGTTTACGATGAATTCCTTACAGGCATCCTCGCTTTGAATGTTATGGTCGATCTTGCCGATCAGAGCAGCGTCGCTTGCCGCGATCTGTTCTTTGCTCAGCTGCTCCACATAGGGCGCAACAGCGCTCTTGGGACGGGAAATCTCGTATGCTTCAATAAAGTCCCAAAATACGCCAAGACCCACAGCGACCAGCACCGCAAACACAGCGTTATAGATCAGCAAACCAATGAAAAATCTTTTAAAACCCTTTTTCTTCATTTGCTTAGCCATTTTCGTTACCTCCTTGCTTGAGCACCAGGAAGGTGGTCGGAACCGGGCGGATACCCACGAAGGTAGAGGGAGAGTTGATATAATCACCCTGGAACCACATTACAGAAGAGGAACCGCCGTCCAGATTGCAGGCATTGACAGCGCCGTAGGAGAGGAAGATCTCTGCCAGGTCCATGTAGGTAGCACCCAGACTGCTGACCTGCCGACCGTCAACGACCAGTAATAGAACAGCACCGTCGCTCCGCTGACCGATGGCAGTTCTGGGATTGACACCGCTGGCCAGCTGCTCGGGGTTATGGATCTGACCGTTGCTTACCAGAACGGGTCCGAAGCAAACACCATACTGGATGTTTTTATCCACCACATCCTGAACGGTAGGTCTGCCTACGTGCATAATGTGATTCGCGTCGAAGCCCACAAAACCCATGGAAACACCGTTTTCAGCATAGTAGACCTGACCGTCAAACACTACCATGGTGTCGGGGATGCTGCCATTGCCGGAACCGTTGGGGTCGTAAAAGCCACCGGCATTGATGCCGGCTACCGCGTCAAATTTTTCCACCATTTCCGCAACGGTATAGCCACGGACACCGAAATCCTCGGCAACGCTGCCCATGACCACCCGGCTGGGATCCAGCACCACCAGCATATAGCCGTTGTAACCCTCGCCCCGGATG
>JAZPXW010000053.1:0-6573 GCA_045543895.1 Faecousia sp. | reverse complement strand
GACCGCTTGGCCTCCGACTTCCATCGATACCGACGGCGTGAAAAATGGCTTCGATCTGGAACTGCTGGACGCGGTGGCGGCGCGGGTTTCGGTGCCCATCATCGCTTCAGGTGGAGCCGGCAAAAAAGAAGATTTCGTGGAACTGTTCAGACACAAGGGTATGGATGCCGGTCTGGCTGCCAGCATTTTCCACACCAAGCAGGTGGAAATCAACGACCTTAAGCAGTATCTGCGGGAAAACGGCGTGGAAATGCGCCTGTAAGGAGTAACCTATGGAATTGAAATTTGATGAAAAGGGTCTGATTCCCGCCATCGTGCAGGATCACTTTACCAAAGAAGTGCTGACCCTGGCCTATATGAACGCCGAGACTCTGGCCCTGACCATCGCCGAAGGTCGGACGGTGTTCTGGAGCCGCAGCCGCCAGGAAATCTGGCGCAAGGGTGAGACCTCCGGCAATGTACAGAAGGTGGTGTCCATCACTGCCGACTGCGATGGTGATGCTTTGGTGGTGGAGGTCATCAAAAATGGTCCCGCCTGCCACACCGGCGCTGAGAGCTGTTTCTTTAATGAGGTTTATGTCAGTCCGGAGGTCAAGCAGTTCAGCTGGGAGGGTCTTTACCGCCTGATCGAAGGCCGCAAGGAATGCCCCAAGGAGGGCAGCTACACCACCTACCTTTTTGAAAAGGGCAAGGACAAGATCCTGAAAAAGGTGGGCGAGGAGTGCACCGAGGTACTCATCGGCGCCGCCAAAAACGATAAAGACGAGACGGTGTATGAGATCGCTGACCTGGCCTATCATATTCTGGTGCTCATGGTGGAAATGGGTATTTCTCTGGAGGATATTATTACCGAAGAGGCCAAGCGCCATGTCATCGACAAAAAGATCAAACAGGAGCGGATGCAATGACCTTTCTGGAATGTACCGTCCACTGCCACACCAGCCTGTGTGACGGCAATAACACCCCGGCAGAGATGGCAAAGGCAGCATTTAAACGTGGTGTAAAGGTGTTGGGCCTGTCGGGTCACAGCCACACGCCTCATGACGATTCCTACTGCATGAGCGTGGAAAACACACGTGCTTATCGGACGGAGATCGCCCGGCTCAATGGGGAATATGCCGGACGGCTCACCATTCTCTGCGGCCTGGAGTGGGATCAGTGGTCAGATGAAAACCTCACCGACTGGGACTATACCGTGGGCAGCGCCCACTATGTCACCGGTCCCCAAAGCGGCATCCGCCATTCGGTGGATCACAATCTGGAGACCCTGCAGGCCGCCTTTGACGACTTCGGAGGCGACGGACTGGCCATGGCCGAGGCCTATTTTGCAGCCGTGGCGCAGGTGGCAGAAAAAGGCCCCACCATTCTTGGCCATTTTGATCTGATCAAAAAGCTCAACGGTGACGGACGGTTCTTTGACGAAAGCCATCCCCGCTACCGCGCTGCCGCGCTGGCTGCGCTGGAAGCCGCCATCGGAAAGGTTGGCGCGCTGGAGATCAACACCGGCGGTGTAGCCCGTGGTTATCGGGAGGAGTTTTATCCCGCGCCTTTCCTGCTGAGGCGGTGGAAGGAACTGGGCGGCAAAGTCGTCCTCACCGCCGACGCTCACCATGTTGACGGTTTGCTGTTCGGTTTTGCACAGGCGGCGGAATACGCAAAACAGGCTGGCTTCGACCGCCTGTGGGTGCTCAATCCCCAGGGACAGCTGGAAGAGTGCAATATCGAATAAAAGAAAAGCGGCGTGAAAACGCCGCTTTTTGTGACCAAACACCATCGTTTCCGGTCTATATGGATGAAAGGAGGGCTGACCGTGGAAGACCATCAGATCATTGAATTGTACTGGGCCCGTGATGAGCAAGCCATCAAGGTGTCGGATGCCAAATACGGCCCTTATTGCCGAGCGGTAGCCCGGAATATCCTGTGGGACGAGCGGGACGGAGAGGAGTGCGTCAGTGACACCTGGCACCGGGCGTGGAATGTGATGCCACCGCAGAAACCGGGCCTGCTGCGGGCCTTTTTCGGGAAAATTACACGCAATCTGGCGCTCAGCAGATATGAGAAGAACACCGCTCAAAAGCGAGGCGGGGGAGAACTGCCTCTGGCACTGGAAGAGCTGGAGAGCTGTATCCCGGCTCAAGCTACGGTGGAACAGCAAATTGAGGACGCGGCCTTGACCGCCCTGCTGGAGGGATTCGTCAAATCCCTGCCCGAACGGGACCGCACCATCTTTCTCCGGCGCTACTGGTATCTTTGCCCGGTCAAGGACATCGCCAAGGGGCTTGTCCTTGGGGAGAGTCGGATAAAAATGTCCCTTCTGCGGTCGAGAAATAAGCTGCGGGAATTGCTGGAGCAGGAGGGGATTGCTTTATGAAGGCTATGCGAATGATAAATGCCCTTACCGACATGGACAGCGCCCTCATTGAAGCTGCCGCGCCGGGAAAGGCCAAACGACCCCGATGGGCACGGACGCTGGCTGCCGTGGCCTGTCTGGCGCTGGTCATTGGTTCGGCGGGAACGGTCGTTGACCGTTTGGGCCTGTTTCGAGCGGGCTGCAGCGCCTGGCCGGGAGATTTCGTAGATGGACGCTATTATTATCGCGCCCATCACGGCGCACTGTACTGCTGGGAGGACGGACAAAACACCAAGGTTATGGGAGCGCTTCAGTCCGACGGCCAACTGGTGGGCGAGTACGGAATCTATTATAAACGGGGAAAGCGCCTGTATGTTCTGCCTCACAACGATGGAACGCGCCAAAAGCTTTATACTGCGCCCTTGTTTGGCTGCAGTCACATCGGATTTGATCTTTATGGCGAAGATGTGATCGTTACGGTTTACAACAAGTGGAAGAAACGCTCCTGTCAGGTACTGGTGGACGGCCGCCTGGGCGGTGTGACACGGGAAGTCTTTCCCTGGAGCGATTACAATTACCGCGACCTGTATTACAGCGATCGGAATCTGCGGTTGGGCGAGAGAGCTTTCCGGCTGGAGGATACCGGCGACGATTATGCCTACATTCTTACGGAAAACGGTCAACCGCTGCTGGAACCGGGATTTACCGTGTCGGCTTATGCGCGACGCCATGGCGATCAGCTGTGGTTTGATGTCCGGGAACTGGACCACCAGAGCGTCTGGTTTGTGGTCCGGGCGGATGGCGATGATCGTCTGGTGACACTGCCTACCGGCGCATGGACAGCGGCGGGAGAATTTGCCTATTGGACCGATACCGAAACGGATGACGTAGATGATACCGTCTGGTGTATGGACACTCGAACAGGGGAAAGCTGGCCGCTGGAAATCGATGTCCAAATGGAGTTTTATGAGATCGAAACCGACGGGGTACATCTGGCTTCCTGTGTGCCATGGGATGATTATCAGGCTATGTGGCGTATCGAATACGATGAGCAGAGCCGACCTGTTGGCTTGACCTTATTGGATGAGGACATCTCTGATTGACCTTTTTTCCCAAAGTTGGTATAATATTTTATCAAGTGTTCATACTGACGGAAAAGGGAGGCGAGGATCATGGCCGCGCGAAAAAAACATCTGTGGGACACGGTCCTCATCGGCGGATGTCTGGCTTTGGCCGCCGTCCTGTTCCTGGTCTTTTCCGTTGGCCGGGAGGCGGGCGCCGGCGTCATCGTCCGGGTGGATGGGGAAGAAGTGGCCCGGTACAGCCTATATCAAAACGGCACCTATCCCCTGAATGGCGGCACCAACATTCTGGTGATCGAAAACGGCGAGGCCTGGCTGAAAAGTGCCAACTGTCCCGACGCGCTTTGCGTCAAGCAAGGCAAGGTTCACTCCGACGGACAGGTGATCACCTGTCTGCCCAATCGTCTGACCGTTACGGTTTACGGCGGAGAGGACGATGGCGTGGATATGGTCAGCTGAATCATCAGAAAAAGCACCCCATAGGGGTGCTTTTTTATTCTGCCTGTCGGCGCGCCATCTTTCTCCAGGAGAAAAAACCATACAAATCGTTTGCCAGAAACATCACGAAGCAGACCATTACCGAAAGGTAGCTTCGATTCACCATGGATGCCAGCGCCCACAGAAAAATCAGCACCACATCGTTGGCAGCATAGGCAAGGGCATACCATGGACTGCGCCGCGCGGTAAGGTAGACTGCCGCAAAGCTGGTGGACACCGAAAGGGTACTCAGAGCCAGATTGGCCGTGTGAAACCAGGCCAGAATGAAGTAAAACACAGCGGTCACCGCCGCCGTCAGCAGAATCAGCAGCGGCCATTCCCACGGGCGAATGCGATCCACCCGTACCTGAGCGGCATTTCCCTGAAAGGGGTGCCGCAGCCAGGAAATCAGCGCTACCAGCGCCATGGGGCCGGTCATGCCCAGATAGGTGAGCATCTCACCGTAGTAGGCAAAGCTCCAGGAGATCACGCCGTACAACAGGCTGAATACCACCATGAGAAATTGCCCCACCGGGTTGCCCACCGCGTTGAAGATCAGGGAGGTGGCCCCGATGAGAGAGGCCGTCAGCGTCAACGGATTGCCCCTGTCAAACAGAGCATAAGAAAGCAAAATGGCCAGGATGGACACCATCCACAAGCGCTTTTCAAACCGATTGAATTGATGAGGCGAGAGCAGGTGTTTCATAAAACCTCCAAAAACAAAAGCATCCGTCCCCGCGCGTCTTCAAAGACCTAACGACTCGCGAAACGAATGCTTTTCGGCATTACACTACCCGGTGGTAGTATGGATTTATCTGGAAGACAGTATAACCGAAAGGGGGATCTTCGTCAAGTGCATGGATTGTCGAATGTTCTATGATAGGATCAAAAAAGATACGGTTGCTCATGAAAGTGGAAGCATCTTCCGGCAGTTTGTCCTATCTGCGGCACCGATCCAACAGTAAAAAAGCACCCCCTGAGGCGCTGTCCAATAAAACAAGTGTATTGTTTTCGGGAAACGGCATGATTTCGGTCATGCCATTTCCCGTTTTTCATATCATTAGAGCAATGCTGCAGGAAGAATGCCAATGTAGTTGTAGCTGTCCTTCAAATAGAGCTCTTTAATGATGTTCCTATGATTGTTGTTTTGAAAATGAAAATAGGGAACAAATGCGGTTCGTCAGAACTATGGTTGTGCCCTATTTGGGCAAGGATAGATGCGACGCATCGCAAGGGGTGCAGCCTCTTGTACGGAACAAAAGTGATGCAGGACAGCGAGGATATTCAGATATCTTCGCTGTAAACTCCGTAGGACGCACTACATGGTCGCAGACCATGTATAGAAGTGCGCCCTGGTTCCTAAGGACAAATGGTTCCCATGTTTGCTAAATTTTATCAATAATTTTTCCGGAGTGCAAAGTGTGGATAAAATTTGAATCTTGCATACTTTTCCGTAAAAAGAGATGAGGCGGTGACCGGATTGGTCACCGCCCTTTTGTCCTTATCGGCGAAACAGTTTTTTCAGATCCTTCAGGTCATCCAAACCGATGTCCCTGCTTTTCTTCGGCTCCGGTTTTACATAGTCAAAGCCACCATGGGGTTCCCGGATGCAGAAGCCGATGGACAGCCGGTCCGGGTCGCCCTCGAAGCCATGCTCGGTGTCCGCATTGTACACCACACCGTCGATGCGCTTGAAAAGCTGTCCGGGGCTGGGGTACTGGCCTGCGGGACGGAAACCGTCTGCGATCAGAATCTGCCGGTACTGCTCCAGGGCCCGGTGGGCGGCGTTGGTGTCGCCGTTATAGCCTGCGGAGAAGTAGATCACACCGGGGTCATATTCTTCCAGATTATATTCGCTGCCGCCACAGGTCCACTTGGGATACTGGGGAAGCATGGTGTCCCATTGATTAAGTTCTGCTTCATCCTTTGCTCTCTGTGCCTGTTCCTCGGCAACTGCCGCAGGGAGCTTGGTACCGCAGTCTTCGCAGTATTTTGTGCCGATGGTGTTCTGCTTGCCGCAGGAGGGACAAACCGCGCCTTCTGCTACGGTCTGCTCCGGGAGCTTGGCACCGCAGGCGGGGCAGAAGGTCTTTTCCGCTGTGGTAGGCTGGCCGCAGCCGGGACAGATCTTCGTGTTCTTGCCCATCTGGGTGGCATAGCACTGCATGGAGCGTTCCAGATTGGCAAAGGCACCCTCCAGAGAGGATGTGGTTTTTCTTGCTTCCTGGGCGGCATTGCCCGCCGCCTGGTCAAAGCGGTCAGCAGCTTTGTTTGCATACTCGGTGGCCCTGGGTTCCACCACCTCCCGGACGGCCTTGCCCACGGCATCGCCGATGCCCTTGCTGATACCCTGACTGACGGCATCCCGAATGGCCCGTTTCAAAAAACTCATAAATTATCCTCCTTTTTTCATTCTTAGCTGTCATTGCGAACCGGTCCGCTTAAGTGGTATGGCAATTCGTTCTCCTTAGGTAATTTCTGCGATAACGCAATATGTCATAATCTCACTTGCTTCAAACCTTCTTCTTTAATTATATAACAGTTTTGGGGTTGTTTTCAAGATAGACGGTTTTCTTTTTATTCCGTTATTTGTCGAAGTCGATGCACCTGTTTCGCTGACTGATTCTCAGCAGAAGCTATTGGAGCGTTGGGCAAGATTAAGTG
>JAZPXW010000052.1:0-15127 GCA_045543895.1 Faecousia sp. | reverse complement strand
CGACTTCTATGGAAAAGCCGAAAACAGAGGCATTTTTTGCCGTTCCCTCGGCAACTACCGATCGTAACAGAGTGCACATGGTAGCGGAAGTCTCCGGGGAAATGGTCGTGCGGATACATTTTGGCTCTCGTTTATATACCGTATTACCCTGGCTATCCAGGATCTCAGATACCAGATAGGGTTCCATTAGCCTGCCCCCATTGACCACGGAGGCGATACCCCGCACCAGCTGGATGGGAGTCAGCTTAAAGGTCTGGCCGAAAGAGCCGGAGGTAAGGGATGCTGTCCCCCACCGATCCGTATCGGTCACCAGCTCTTTGCTGAAAAAGACGCCCTTGCTCTCCCCCGAAAGGTCGATGCCGGTCTTTTCCAGAACACCGAACCGCTCCACATATTCGTAAAATTTCTCGCCACCCAGCTTCAGCGCGATATGGGCAAAGGCGATATTGCAGGAGTTCTGCAATGCCTGGGGTGTTTTCTCTGCTCCGTGACCTGCTGACCGCCAGCAGTGCAGCAGTTGGGAGCGCCCTGGAATCTGCTCTGCGCCCCGACAGTAGAAATTGGTATTCAGGTCAATAGCACCGCAGTCCAGCGCTGCCGCCATGGTCAGCACCTTAAAGGTGGAGCCGGGCTCATAGCCGTCGGACAGGCAGCGGTTTCGCCATTGCTTCAGCCGCGCTTCGGTCAGAAGCTTACTATACGCCGTCTTTCCGGAGGTGTAGGCATCGCTATTTTCGGGATTTGCCAGATAGTCCGCTTTCAGTTTTTCCAGCTCTTGTGCCACCTGCGCATCCGCGATCTCCAAATACGCATTGGGGTCATAGCCGCCCAGAGTGGCCATCGCCAGCACTTCCCCAGTATCCACATCCATGACCATGCCGAATGCGCCGTTTTGCACATCGTACCGGTCGATCGCTGCCTGCATCTGTTTTTCCAGGCAGGCCTGTACCGTGGTGTCCAGGGTCAGTATTACGCTGCAGCCCTCTTGGGACTGCACGAATTTTTCATAGGAAAAGGGCATATCCATTTCGTTATTGCCCTTGGTAGTGATCACCCGGCCGGAAGAACCCTCCAGAAAGCTGTTGTAAGCTGCCTCGATTCCTTCTGAACCGGTGTTGGAGGCATTGGTAAAGCCGATCACCTGGGAAGCAAGGCTCCCAAAGGGATAATACCGCTGGGAATTCGGCTCCAAATGGATGCCGGAAATGTTTTGTTCGTTCATGTACGACCGGATCTGGGATGCCACATCCTCGTCTATTCGGGCTGCGATCTGCTTATAGCGCATTTTGGTGTCCTTGGCCTGGGTTTGGATCCACTCCGGGTCCAGCTCCAGGATCTCCCCAAGCACCGTGGAAATGGCACTAATATCCGCCTTGGACTGCTTCAGCTCGTGAGGATCCAGGTACACATTCTCCACGCTCTGGGAACAGGCCAGAATATTCATATTGCGATCGTAGATCTTGCCCCGGTCTGCCGTGACACCGGTGGACCGTGTCTGGTTGCGCAGGGCAAGATTTGCGTAGTATTCATAATCGGTCACCATCAGCTGATACAGCCGCACGATCACCGGCACAAAGGCCAGCACGCCCAAAATGACAGCTATGATCAAAATCCGCCCATGCTGTCCGCTATCCAGCCGGAGCCGCAGGTATTCCTTGCGTTTTTTCACCCTTCACCAATCCTCCTCAGGATACCATCAATGGGCAGTAAGGAGACCCTCACCGCCCATTGCAGCTTACTATCCTAATTGTATTGGTGGCAACTGGCTTTATGCAAAAAGCTCCTCAAGCTTCATAGAGAGCCGGTCCCAGAAGGTCACTTCCTCCACGACCGTCTCTTCCTCGACCTGCACAGTAATGGTCTGAGCCTGGGATGCCGGGATCATGCCCAGCGCCAGAGCGGATTTTTCCACTTCCGACAGGTCATAGCCTTCCTCATAGGTTCTTTGCAGCTGTTCGTTACCTTGGCGCAGCGTGGTCACATAGGCCTGGGTATCGCTGAGCTGTTGCTTGGCCACTGCCAGCTGAATGCTGCCCACCAGCATGGAGATCAGCATCAATACCGCAAGCAGGATGCCCGCCACCGCCAGAGGATCCACATAGATCACATACCCCTGCTGTTTTTTGGGGCGGGGGTTCGCAGCCTTATGCTTCTGGGGAGACTGGACTTCCAGCTTGCGGGCAGTGCTGCCGTCGGTATAGAATCTTACATATTGAATATCCGGTTTGCGGGCCACGCAAATCTCCCCTTTCTAAATGTTTATAGTTTCTCACACACCCGAAGCTTTGCGCTGCGGGATCTGGGATTATGCTCCAGTTCTTCATTACTTGCCACAATAGGCTTTCTGGAAATGAGCTTCACCTTCGGCTTGTTTCCGCAGACGCAAACCGGGAAATTGGGCGGGCAGGTACAGCCCTTGGCTGCGTTTGCCATACCGTTTTTCACGATCCGGTCCTCCAGAGAGTGGAAGGTGATCACCGCCAGCCGTCCGCCGGGGTTCAAGCAGGGAATAGCATCCACCATTACCTTTTCCACAGAGCCAAGCTCATCGTTTACCGCGATGCGGATGGCCTGGAAGCTCCGCTTGGCAGGATGCTGCTTTTCCCGGAGTGCCGCAGGCGGCATTGCGCTGCGAATAACATCTACCAGCTCCAGGGTGGTTTCGATGGGGGAAACCTCTCTGCGGCGGCAGATGGCGCCGGCGATCTGGGGTGCGTAACGCTCCTCGCCGTAATCAAACAGGATCCGCCGCAGTTCCTCATAGGACCAGGTGTTCACCACATCCCTGGCGCTGAGGGAGTCCTCACCGTTCATACGCATATCCAGCGGTGCGTCCGCCATATAAGAAAATCCTCTGGCGGCATCGTCCAGCTGGGGAGAAGACACGCCCAAGTCCATCAGGATGCCATCCACGCCGGAAATACCCAGGTCACGAAGCACCGCAGCGATTTCGCAAAAATTGGAGTGTACCAGGGTCACCCGGTCACCGTAGGGCTTCAGCCGCTCCCCTGCCGCCTTTAGTGCCACCGGGTCACGGTCAATACCGATCAGCCGGCCGGTGGTCAGCCGGGCCGCGATCTGTGAGGAATGACCGGCACCGCCCAGAGTGCCATCCACATAGATACCGTCGGGACGGATATTGAGTCCGTCAATGCATTCCTGGAGCAGCACAGACACATGATGAAATTCACTCATAGTCCGATCTCCTCCAGAGAAGCGAGCAGCTTTTCGGGTGTCAGGTTCTCCTGCTCAAAGGCAGCGAATTCCTGTGCGTCCCAGATCTCTGCCTGGCCTGCCCGTCCCACGATCATCACATCACGGGAGATGCCGCCGTAGTTCAGCAAAAACTGGGTGAGGCTGAAACGGAATTGCTTATCCGGGGTGCACTCGGTAGCATTCATAAAGATCAGGCTGGAAGCGGCGGACCGCTGAGAAATAGGCAAACTATTAAAGTTCTGTCCCAGGGTCTCCCAATCGGCAGCTGTGTAAACAGTGAGGCAGCGGTGACCGCAATTAACGCCCAGCGTCACGAAAAAGCTTTCGCCCAATTCGTTTCTCAGCTTTGCCGGAACGAACAAACGGTTCTTTTCATCCAGCTTTGCAGGGTATTTACCAATCACTTTGCCTCACCTCCGTTCCATTTTGCTCCACATTACTACCCTTTTACTCCACTTACTCACAGTATAACTGCTCGTTCGAAAAAAATCAATCTTTTTTTGCAAAAAATTTGAAAAAAGCAGGTATTTTCGGGTATATTCCCTATTTTAGAACAGATGTTCTATTATTTTAACAAAGATGCCCAGCAAAATTGCAGCTTCTCCTTCTCCACCGCTGCGTGGATACACCCTGTTTTTTTAGGAGAAGAAAGGAGGAAAGCCGCCAACGGTCCTTCCACCTGTTCCTGGACCAGACGGCGGACCCGCCGGGCGCCGTCCTTGGCAGAGGTCTTGCATTCCAGCAGGCTCACCACATCGTCGCCCAGCTGCAGCTGGATGCCTGCTGCCTTGCTTCGGGCGGTGAGTTCCCTTAGATATTTCTTTGCGATCTCCCCCAAAGCCTCCCGGCCCAGCGGGCGGAAACACACCCGTCTGTCCAGTCTTCCCAAAAATTCCGGTGTGAAGTGCTGGCGCAACGCTGCTTCCATCTCTCCGTCACGGCCGCCCGGATTAAAGCCAAGTCCTTCGGAGCGCACAGCCGCGCCTACATTGGAGGTCATGACCACAATGGCATTTTTAAAGCTGACCCGCCTGCCGGTGGCATCTGTCAATTCTCCCTCTTCCATGATCTGCAGCAGGATCCCTGTCACATCCGGGTGGGCCTTTTCCAGCTCATCCAGCAGCACCAGGCAGTAGGGACGGCGGCGCACCGCTTCGGTCAGCTTACCGCCTTCTTCATAGCCCACATACCCGGGAGGCGCGCCAATGAGCCGGGACACCGACTGTTTTTCCATATATTCCGACATATCCAGCCGTATAAACGCATCCTTGCTGCCGAAAAGCTCCTGCGCCAGCACCCGGCACATTTCCGTTTTGCCGACACCTGTAGGACCGGTGAACAGCATGGATGCGATGGGCTTTCGCTCATCCCGGATGCCGCTGAGTCCACGCTGCACGGTCTCCGCCACAGCCTTTGCTGCCGACTCCTGCCCCACGACTTTTTCTTCCAACAGTTTTTGCAGGTTCAGCAGCCGTTCCCGTTCGTTTGCTGTGAGCCTGCCGGTAGGGATCCCGGTACGGCAGGATACCGCCCAGGCAATATCCCCGGCGGTCACCGTTCTGGGGCGCTTGTGTTCCCCGGATGAATGGAGCATCCGCTGCATTTTATCCCGCAGCTCCGCTGCCTTCTCAAAGCGGCTGTCCTTCACCGCATCGCTCAGCTCCCGTTCCAGATCCCGGTGGGCATTTCTTCCGGTTTTCATTTCCTCCATACGGGCATGGCTTGCCCCTTCATCCAGCAGGTCTATGGCCTTGTCCGGCAAGAACAGTTCCGGCAAATACCGCTCCGACAGCCGCACCGCTTCAGCCATGGCCTCCTCGGTGATCCTCAAGCCGTGGTGCCGCTCCAGACCGGGACGCAGCGCACGGAGGATCTCCAGCGTAGCCTTGGTGCTGGGCTGCTCCACCATCACCGGACGAAACCGCCGCTCCAACGCCGCATCCTTTTCAATGTATTTGCGGTACTCTGCCAAAGTGGTCGCGCCCAGCATCTGCAGCTCTCCCCTGCCCAGGGCGGGTTTAAAGATATTGGCTGCGTCAATAGCTCCCTCCGCCGCGCCTGCTCCCACGATGGTGTGCATCTCATCCACAAAGAGGATCACATCTCCGCTTCTTCGGATCTCCGCGATCACATCCCGCAGCCGTTCTTCAAACTCTCCACGGTACTTGGTGCCTGCCACCAGGTTCGCCATATTCAGGCTGACCAGCTTTTTGTCCTTCAGCTGGGGCGGCACATTGCCCGCCACCATCCGCTGCGCCAGGCCTTCGGCAATGGCGGTCTTACCCACTCCCGGTTCTCCTACCAAGGCAGGATTGTTCTTATTCTTCCGGCTTAGTATCCCTATGACCGTTTCGATCTCCTGATCTCTGCCGATCACCGGCTCCATCATGGCTGCTTTTTGAAGCAGATCCTCCGAAAATTGTTCTAATAGCTTCATAGATGTCCCCTCCTTTTTCCGTTCCACGGCTTTGGCTTCTTCTGCTACCATATAAGAAATCGTTCTTGTAAACAGAGTGTCCGCATCCACATTCCCCAGGGTCAGCAGCTCTGCTGCCGCGCCTTGCCTGCTGCGGAGCACCGCCAGCAGAATGTGCAGCGGACTAACCCTTCTTGCACCCAGCGCCCTTGCCTCCTGTGCCGCTGTTCTCAGGAGCTTTTGCGCCTGCCGGGTCAGACCCTGCGGAAGGGGCAGATCCGGTGTGCCGATGCCATACAGCAGCCCCACCGCAGGCTCCAAAAGGCTTCCGGTAAGTCCTGCCCCACGGAGCAGGTGTCCCGCCATTCCGGGAGCCTGCTGCAATGCCAGTAAAATATGGGCACTGCCTACATAGCTGTGCCCCATAGCTCTCGCTTTCCCCGCTGCCATACGGAGAAGCTCCGTGGCATCATTGTCGTATTGCACCCGCATCCCCCCTTTTTTGGAGATTCTTTCCGCTGGTTCCGAAAAATATACCGGCGAAATTTGAAAAAAGGAATTGCTTTTTCTAAAATCCATGTTAGAATAGAGGTGCATTACATTAGCAATGCCCCACATTAAACATATGGAGGAACTATCATGGCTTACAAGATTACTGATGCTTGCGTCAAGTGCGGCTCCTGCGCCGACAACTGCCCCGTTGAGGCTATCTCTGAGGGCGACGAGAAGTACGTCATCGATGCTGATGTCTGCGTCAACTGCGGCACCTGCGTTGACAACTGCCCTGTTGAAGCTATCGAGGAAGAGTAATTCCCCACATTCGCAGTCGGCCTGTGCCGTCGGACTCTCCGACTGCACAGGCTGATTTTTTATCCGGAGGTCACTATGGAACAGCTGCACAACGGCTATACCCTGGAGCTGTGCGAAGGGGCATTCCCATTAAGCACCGACTCCATCGCCCTGGCAAGCTTTGTCCGCCTGCCAAAACAGGCGACGGTATTGGACCTGGGCTCCGGCTGCGGCACGCTGGGTCTGCTGCTGTGTGCGGATGACCCTGGCTGCTGTGTTACCGGCATTGAGCTGAACCCGGATGCGCACCGTGCTGCCACGGAGAATATCCGCCGCAACCGTCTGGATGGGAGACTCCAGAGTATATGCGCCGACCTCACCACCCTTTCGGAATTTCTGGCGCCGGGAAGCTTTTCCTGCTGCGTTTCCAATCCCCCCTATTTCACTTCCGGTCCTGAAAGCCGCTCTGTACCCCTTGCCCGGCGGGATGACCGCTGCACTATGGCACAGCTGTTTCAGGCGGCTGCCTGGGCTGTGAAATATGGCGGTGATTTCTTTTTGGTGCAGCGCCCGGAGCGGCTTGCGGAGATCTTCGCCAATGCCTGCGCTGTAAACATGGAACCAAAACGGCTGTGCCTGCTGCGGCACGCCCCCAATTCACCCGTTTCCCTGGTGCTGGTGCAATGCCGCAAGGGTGCAAAACCTGGACTAAGCTGGGAAGAGCTGTGCCTGCACGAAGCGGATGGCTCCATCTCCCCTGACTACCGCAAACTCTATCATCTTTAGGAGGTCACTATGGCCGGAATGCTATATTTAGTCCCCACGCCCATCGGCAATTTGGGAGACATTTCCCTGCGCTGCAGGCAGACCCTGGAGGAAGCGGATTTTATCGCTGCTGAGGACACCCGGGTGACCATGAAGCTGCTGAACCATCTGGGCATCAAAAAAAGCCTTGTCAGCTACTTTGAGCATAACAAGGCTATGAAGGGTGAAATGATCGTAGAGCGGATCCTCTCCGGCGAAACCTGCGCCCTGGTATCGGATGCGGGCAGCCCCGCCATTTCCGATCCCGGTGAGGAGCTGGTGAAGCAATGCGCGCAGGCCGGCATCACCGTATGCGCCATTCCCGGTCCCTGCGCCGTGATCACAGCGCTGAGCATCTCCGGTCAAGCCACAGGCCGCTTCTGCTTTGAAGGCTTCCTTTCCACCGCCAAGAAAAGCCGCCGGGAACATCTGGAGTCCCTGGTCGGAGAAAAGCGTACCATGATCTTCTATGAAGCGCCCCACAAGCTGGTGGCAACACTGGAGGATATGGCAGCAGTTTTCAGCGAGGACCGTCCTATCAGCCTGTGCCGGGAGCTGACCAAGCTGCATGAAGAGGTGATCCGCACCACTCTGGGCGGCGCCATCGCGATGTACGCTGAACAAGCCCCCAGAGGCGAGTATGTGCTGGTACTGGCAGGCGCTGCGGAGGAAGAAAAGATCGTCCCCACCACTGAGGATGCCGCAGCCCATGTAGCTAAGCTGATGGAAGGCGGCATGAGCCGCAAGGATGCCATCAAGCAAACCGCCAAGGATCTGAGCCTTCCCAAAAATGTGGTCTACGATGCCGCGCTGAATATCAATTAATAAATAAAAACCGCTGCAAAAGGCGGTCTCGCTTAGGGATTTATACGCTCCAAACCGGATCTTTTCCCGCAATACTACGTCAAAAAGCCACGGCAGGCGTCAGCCTTGCCGTGGCTTTTTATCTTGTCTTGCAGAAAAATCTCCCGCTTTGGAGTGCTTTGCAGTTTTGAAGGAAAAAATTCTTTCAAAACCGCACAAATCCCTAAGTGAGCCCGCCTAAAGGCGGGGCATTTCGCTTATTAGATTTCATCTTTTTGCTTCAGCAGGTCGACCTTTTTGCGATAGAGCTTTTCCCGCCATTGCTCAGCGGTTTGCAGATCTTCCATCAGATCCTGTATATCCCGCACCCGGGCGGGGTTTCCGGTCTGGAGGTCAAAGGACATTTCAAAATAGCAGCAATGGCACCAGAAATTCCGCCGCTCGATCAGCTGCCGCAGCTGCTTGTATTCTTCGCCGGTCAGGATCTGGATGCCCTTGATCCGCTCCAACTCCCGAAGCTCCCGCACCACACCGCTGAGGCTGTCCTTCTCGATCTCCCGGATCCCGTCCATAAAGGGCTTATCCGAAATGGCAGCATAAATGCCCTCCAAGTGGGCCTCAATAAACTGGTAATGCTCGATGAGCGTGCTGTGGGTGATCCGGAATTCCTTGAGGACCATGTCCATTCCTCCGTTCGATGTTTTTTATATTATAGCACCCCGGGGGCTTCTGCGCAAGAACCACAAAAAAATCCGCCCCCATACCGGGAGCGGATCGAATATCAGAGCTTTGCTTACTTAACCACCTTGACAAAAACAAGGATGGAAAGCACAACGCCTACCAGGGCGTACAGACCCACGATGGAGCCCAGCAGAGAGAAGATAATGCCCAGCACGGGGATCTTTGCCAGCAGGCCGATGACGAAGCCGCAGACGATGTCGATCAGAACATAAATGATCAGGGAGATGATAAATGCCTTTACTTCGGTGGCCTTAAAGGCGGTGGGGAATACTTTCTTGAGAATATCCATTTTGTAAAGCTCCTTTATGTTTTTTAGAAAGGGATAAGCCGGTTTGCTTGGCTTATCCTGTTCATATTCATTGTATCACGGGTTTTTGCGAATTACAACAAAAAATTCCGTGCCAACCGCCCTTGATATTACGCTTTTTTTGTGGTATGGTGGAGCTATCAAATATGGAGGCTTTTTTATGAACATCAAAGGCTTTAAAGTGAATTTCCTGGGCGACAGCATCACCGAAGGTGCGGGTGTCGTCGACCAAAGCAACCGTTACGATAACCGTCTGGCGGATATGTGCCAGCTGTCTTCCATCCACAGCTATGGCATCAGCGGCAGCCGCCTGGCGCACCAGATCCACCCCAGCGACAATCCCCGGTACGACCTGTGCTTCTGCGGCCGTGCCTATGATATGGAACCCTCTGCGGATATGGTGGTGGTGTTCGGCGGCGTCAATGACTACATCCACGGCGACGCTCCCTTTGGCCAGCTGGGCGATACCACTCCGGCCACCTACTGCGGCGGCGTGTATTTTCTGATGAATTATCTCCGGGAAGCCTATGCAGGCAAGCCTGTGGTCTTTATGACCCCTGCCAGATGCTTCCTGCGCAAAGAAGTGGACGACCTGGTGGTTTCTGCCCATGCTAAAAAACGCCCGGGAGGAAAGCCTCTGCGGGCCTACGTGGATGTGATCCTGGAAACCGCCAAGGGCTTCCATATCCCGGTGCTGGATCTTTACAACGACCTGGGACTGGACCCCCACGACCCGGCAGTTTTCGATACCTATACTATGGACGGCCTGCACTTTAACGATGCCGGTCACGCCGTCATCGCCCAAAAGCTGAAGAATTTCATTGAATCCCTTTAATTAAGAACCCCGCTCCACAAGGAGCGGGGTTTCTGTGTCCAAAAGAACATTTTTCGAAAACGCATGTCATTCCGAGGCTGCGTAGCAGCCGTGGGAATCTGCCTCCCCTGTAGGGGAGGTATCAGCGAAGCTGACGGAGGGGTTCAAAGGGCATTACGGATTGCCACGCCAGTGTGCGCACTGGCTCGCAATGACAGTGATATTCGAAGTCTAAACCCGCTCCTTGTGGAGCGGGTTTTCTCATAGACAAAGGGTTTCCCCGGCTTTGACGCAGTAGATCTGTTTGCGGTGGCTGAACCACACATCAGTGGAGGAGGGGTTATACACCTTGCTCCTGTCTACGCTGACCTGGAGACTGTTATAGGCCTGCACATAGTCGTAGATCTCGATGTTGGTGGCATACCAGATATCCTCGTGTCCTCCCGCCAGGTCTGCGAATTCTTCGAGCAATTCCCAGTTGTTCTGGAGGTCGAATTCATAACTGTGACCGTACACATAGAATAGCCACGCGTCGCTTTCGTAGTGGATGTTTTCCGTCACAAACCGCTTGGTCAGCGCCATCAGCTTGGGGTTGGAGTGCCAGCAGGTGGGGTGCCATTCCAGCCAATTCTCGGGGAAGCGGACATTCTCCGTTTCTGTCGCGGTTCTGGCGTAGCAGATGCCGCACATTTTTAGAGCATCCTGTACCTCCTGGTTGTAGGTTCCGTAGGGGTATGCCATGCCCCGTGCCAGCGTACCGTATTGCCGCTCGATATTTTTCCGGTCCTCCAGGATCTCGGTGAGCAGCTCATCCGATTTCAGCTTCTGCAAGAAGGGGTGGGTCAGACCGTGAACCGCCACCTCGTGACCGGAGTTTGTGTACAGCGCCTGGGCTTCCGACAGCTTCATTCTGCCGTGGAACCGCTGACGCACAGCATCCTCCGGCAGGTACAGCCCGGTGTTGATGTTGAAGGTAGCCTTGATACCGTGCTGATCCAGGATCTTCATAAACCGAATATCCTGCACCACACCGTCGTCATAGCTGAGGGTAAGGGCCTTGGATTTGCCGTCTTTCAATTTCATGTACATAACCAATACCTCACTGCTTGAAATAGGAATGCTTCTAAAAAATAGTACCACAAGCGAAGATGGATGTCAATCTGCCCAAAGCGGGACGATTTTTTGCCCGCAGTAAAGTTGCACAAAAAGTAAAAGAAAAAGCTTGCAATTTCGTGCAAGATGTGGTAACATATCGTAAGCAAACAAAAGTCCCTACAGGTATAAGCGCATAATATGGTTGCGCGTTTCTACAAACCACCCTAAATGGTTGTCTACCGGCCCCAAAACCGGCAGGCAACTTTATTTTTTTAAAGAAAAGAGAGAATACTATGACTACCAAGAAAATCATTCCCGAAGAACTCGACCGTAAAGAAGACGAAGAAAAGAAGCTCCAGAATTCGGAACCTCAGGATCAAGCCTGGTGGGAATCGGCAATGTTTTTGGATCCTGCCCAGGATTCCGACCGCTGAATGCAGAGAATTTACGACAGTAAATGAAGAAAACCGTTTTTTACACTGAAATCGCGCACATCCTCGCGCTTATTATGCTGGCCTTCGGCACGGCGCTTACGGCGTATGGCGGCTTTGGGATCTCTATGGTGGTGGCACCTGCCTATGTCCTGCATCTGAAGCTCTCGCAGGTGCTGCCCTGGTTCAGCTTTGGCGTTGCCGGCTATACGCTGCAGGCGGCGGTGCTGATCGTGCTGATGCTGCTGATGCGGAAAGCAAAGCTTCGCTATTTGCTTTCTTTTGTGGCGGCGGTGTGCTATGGTTTTATTCTGGATGGGACTATGAGCATCGTAGTGCTGCTGCCGGAGCATACTATTTTGCAGGCGGTACTCTATGGGGCAGGCGTTTTGCTTTGCTGCGGCGGACTTGCATTCTTGTTTTCTACCTATCTGCCGCCGGAAGCCTATGAATTATTCGTAAAAGAGCTGTCCCGCAAGCTGAAAAAGCCTGTCCACAGGGTCAAAACGATTTACGATTGCGGTAGCCTGGTCTTGGCGATCGGTATGAGCCTGCTGTTTTTCGGCACGCTCCGGGGCATCGGTATCGGCACGGTGCTTTGTGCCTTTCTCTATGGCCCGCTGATCCGCCTGTTCCAAAAGCTGTATAGCAGGCGGCTGCAGTTTGCCGACAGGTTTCCCCTTAGAAAATATCTTGAAGAAAAGGAGGACTCACAATGAGCAGAAAATACAGGCTGTCCACAGCGCTGGACATCGACGATCTTTTGATGGAATGCACTTCCTATGCCATCAAGCTTGCCAACGAAGCCCATCATTTTGATCCCCCTATGACGATCTATGAAAAAGAGCGCTGGGGCAAGCTGGGCACCCGGGCGGACAGCATCTATCCCTATTTCAACGACCCGGAATTCTACCGCACCCAGCCGGTGTACGAGGGCGCCAAGGAATTTGTGCGCCGCCTCAGCCAAATGACCGAGGTATTCATCTGCACCGCTGTACCGCCCCAGTTTATGGGCATCCGCGCCCAACGGATCATGGAGGAGTTTCCCGAGATCCCGGCAGACCACATCTATATGGGCGCCCGGAAGGAAAATATCCACACCGACATCCTGTTTGACGATGCGATGCACAATATCCTCACCTCCAGCGCCAAATATCCCATTTTGATGCGCCGTCCCTGGAACCAGGAGGCTACGGGTATGCTGGCGGTGAACAACTATGAGGAATTTCTGAAGCTGGTAGAGGTCATCGCGGAGAGCTACTCTGCGATCCCACATCCCCAGACTCAGGAGGACCCGGATATCGTGGTGCTGGTTGGGCCCTCCAGCAGCGGCAAATCCAAGATCGCTACCCGCTTTTTAGCGGAGAATGGGGACTTTGAAAAGCTTGTCAGCTATACCACCAAGGATCCTACCGCTCTGGAAGTGAACCACTGGTACAACTATGTGCCGCTGGAGGATTTCCGGAAGATGTGCGACAGCGGCGAAATGCTCCAATCCACCATGTATGCCGGTCATGGCTATGGCTCCAAAAAGGGCGATATCGAGCGCATCCTCGCCCGGGGCAAGCGTGTGATGACCACCATGGATATCTGTGGCGCCATGTCGCTGAAGACCTATTATAAGAATGTGACCGCCATCTATATCAAGCGTGAGAAAAAGGCGCTGATGGCAAACATCCTGCGGAAGAATTCCTCCATCGAGGATAAGGTCAACCGGCTGACCGCCATTGAGTACGAGGAGAAGAACGCCGCCCTCTGCGACTATGTGATCGAATTCGACACCTATGACGAAGCGCTGGAGCAGCTGCACAGAATATTGAAATAGAAGTAAAGCACGCCACCCAGCCGGGTGGCGTGCTTGCATTTGGAATAGACCTTGACAAAAAACGCGTTTCGTGGTATAGTTCCCCCAGCAAGAAATTGCCCTATAAAATTTAGCTTACTTTGCATTGGTAGAATTTCCACAGGGAGATTCTGTCCATTTGGCAAGGTAGGCGTTTTTTTATGCCTCCTGCAAGAAAATTAAATATTTTGGAGGTAACATTATGAGTCATTATTCCGATCCCACCGCTGCCCGGGCATTGGGTGGCATCAACCGTGAGTTTAGCCGGCTGGAAAAGAAGGCGAAAAAGCTGTGCCGCCTTCTGGACGAGGGCAAGATCACAACAGAATATTTTGAATCGGCCCAGGCTCAGTTCACAGGTATCTACCGGCATGTACTGACGCTGACCAAGCGGGATTGGGACGAGGAAAAGAGGCGGAAAGCCGCCACACAGGATCGTCCCGCAAAGGCTCAGGGTGAGCCTTCAGGCGATTCATGAACCGCCCCTACAAAAAACTCGCCACCCGTTTGGGTGGCGAGTTTATTGTTAGCAATTAGCCCTTGATAGCAGCCTGAGCGGCAGCCAGACGGGCGATGGGCACACGGAAGGGGCTGCAGGACACGTAGTCCAGGCCGATCTTGTGGCAGAACTCGACGGACATGGGATCGCCGCCGTGCTCGCCGCAGATGCCGTAGTGCAGCTTGTTGCCGGTAGCCTTAGCCTTGGAGATAGCCATCTCCATCAGCTGGCCAACACCGGTCTGATCCAGCTTGGCGAAGGGATCGTTCTCGAAGATCTTGGCATCGTAGTAAGCGTTCAGGAACTTGCCTGCGTCGTCACGGGAGAAGCCGAAGGTCATCTGAGTCAGGTCGTTGGTGCCGAAGCAGAAGAACTCAGCCTCCTGAGCGATTGCGACAGCGGTCAGACAAGCTCTGGGGATCTCGATCATGGTGCCGACCTCGTACTTCAGGTCAATGCCTGCAGCAGCGATCTCAGCGTCAGCGGTCTTAACGACCACATCCTTAACATACTTCAGCTCCTTGACCTCGCCAACCAGGGGGATCATGATCTCGGGAACATTGTTCCAGTCGGGATGACGCTTTGCAACGGCGATAGCTGCGCGGATGACAGCCTTGGTCTGCATAGCGGCGATCTCGGGGTAGGTGACGGACAGACGGCAGCCACGGTGACCCATCATGGGGTTGAACTCGTGCAGGGAAGCGATGATGGCCTTGATGTCCTCAACGGTCTTGCCCTTGGTAGCTGCCAGAGCGGCGATGTCTTCCTCGGTGGTGGGAACGAACTCGTGGAGAGGGGGATCCAGGAAACGGATGCAAACGGGGTTGCCTTCCATAACCTCGTACAGACCCTCGAAGTCAGCCTGCTGCAGGGGCAGGATCTTCTCCAGAGCAGCCTCACGCTCCTCGACGGTGTCGGAGCAGATCATCTCACGGAAGGGAGCAATACGGCCGTCCTCAAAGAACATATGCTCGGTACGGCACAGGCCGATGCCTTCTGCACCCAGCTCGCGAGCCTTCTTGGCATCACGGGGGGAGTCGGCATTGGTGCGGACCTTCAGAGTACGGTACTGGTCAGCCCAAGCCATGATGCGGCCGAACTCGCCGGCGATCTCAGCATCCTTGGTAGCGATCAAGCCAGCGTAGATGTTACCGGTGGAACCGTCCAGGGACAGCTCGTCACCCTCGTGGAATTCCTTGCCACCCAGAGTGAAGACCTTGTTCTCCTCGTCCATTGCGATCTCGGTGCAGCCGGAAACGCAGCAGGTACCCATACCACGGGCAACAACAGCAGCGTGAGAGGTCATACCGCCGCGGACGGTCAGGATGCCCTGTGCAGCCATCATGCCTTCGATATCTTCGGGAGAGG
>JAZPXW010000051.1:0-4275 GCA_045543895.1 Faecousia sp. | reverse complement strand
AATTTCAAATATAAGCAAAAAGTTCCGAAATCTACTGAAAAACCAGTAAATCACGGAACTTATTGGCAGGGGCACAAGGACTTGAACCCTGAGCCTACGGTTTTGGAGACCGCCGCTCTACCAATTGAGCTATACCCCTATATATGAAAGGCAGGTGCCTTGGTTGTTGGTGGTGGGCCTTCAGGGATTCGAACCCGGGACTATCCGGTTATGAGCCGGAGGCTCTAACCAACTGAGCTAAAGGCCCGTAGGGCCATGGGCGCACAGGCACCATTGCAAGGCGTATTCTATCATCTTTTTTGCCGGATGTCAAGGCTTTTCTTCACAGAATCTGTGATGGGAATTTAGCGGGCGATTCGTGAATCGCCCCTACAGTGGGATGTCATCCCGAGCAGAGCCGAGGGATCCACGCACGATCGTGAGGGGATGGATCCTTCGACTCCGTGCTTTCAGCACTCCGCTCAGGATGACATAGATTTGTGCTTAACCCTTGGAGGCAAGGTAGGCTTCGGGGCCGGTTTGGTACAGGTCAACCCCCTGGGGATCCAGGATCACGGTGAGGGGGAAGTTCTCCACCTGCAGCCGGCGCACCGCTTCGCAGCCCAGGTCCGGCCAGGCGATGATCTCCAGAGACTTGACGCTCTGGGCCATCAATGCACCGGCGCCGCCGATGGCTGCCAGATACACAGCGCCGTTGCGGACAACGGCTTCCTTTACAGCGGCATCCCGCTTGCCCTTGCCGATCATGATCTTATTGCCCAGGTCCAGCAGCCGGGGAGAATACGCATCCATTCTGCCGGCGGTGGTGGGACCTGCGGAGCCGATGACCTGGTTGGGCTTTTCCGGAGTGGGGCCGACATAATAGATGGCGCTGCCCTCTAGGTCAAAGGGAAGTGCCTGCCCGGCATCCAATGCCTCAATCATCCGCTTGTGGGCGGCATCTCTGGCGGTGTAAACGGTGCCGGAGAGAATGACCGTATCACCGGCACGGAGCTGGGCGAGGTCTTCCTTTGTAACGGGAGTAGTGAGTTTATATTCCATAGTGCGCCTCCTTACAGCTCTGCGGTGGCACGGCGGGTCACATGGCAGGAGATATTCACTGCCACGGGCAGGCCTGCCACATGGGTGGGCATAGGTTCAATCGCCAGACCCAGGCAGGTGGTCTTACCGCCAAAGCCCTGGGGACCGATGCCCATGGCATTGACAGCTTCCAGCAGCTCCTGCTCCAGCTGGGCATAGTAGGGGTCGGGATGGTGCTGATCCAGGGGACGCAGCAGTGCCTTTTTGGCAAGGTAAGCGACCTTATCAAAGCTGCCGCCCACGCCCACACCCAGCACGATGGGCGGGCAGGGATTGGGGCCTGCCAGACGGACGGTTTCCAAAACGAATTCCTTGAAGCCTTCTACACCGTCGGAAGGCTTGAGCATTTTCAGCCGGCTCATGTTCTCGCTGCCGAAACCCTTGGGGGCAACGGTGATGCGGCAGCCGTCGCCGTTAGTAAGATGCACGGAGATGGCAGCGGGGGTATTGTCGCCGGTGTTGCCGCGGCGCAGGGGATCGCCAACGATGCTCTTGCGCAGGTAGCCGTCGCCATAGCCCTTGCGGACACCCGCATGGATGGCTTGCTCAAAATCGCCTTCGATATGCACATCGGTGCCCAGCTCTACGAACACACAGGCCATGCCCGTATCCTGGCAAATGGGCAGGTGCTGGGCATCGGCAGCACCCAGATTCTCCCGGAGCAGCTCCAGGGTGCTTTTTGCCAGAGGCCAAGGCTCAGCCTGGCAGGCCTGCTCTAGTGCTGCCTGCACATCTTCGGGCAGGTGCAGGTTCGCCCGGATGCACAGCTCCGCAACCGTTTCGGTAATGGCGCTTGCTTGGATGGTCCTCATAGGAAAAACCTCTCTTTGCTATGTAATGAGGTCATTATAACAGATATTTGCGAAGATTTCTATATGATTTGGAAAAAATCTGCAAGAAATCCTGCAAATGCTATTGCAATTTGAGAAAAATATGGTATAATTCCTGCATAATAAGATTTAAAAGGGGATTTACCTATGAATTACCGTATCGAAGCCGACTCCATCGGCACGAAGCAAGTTCCTGCGGATGCATATTATGGCGTACAGTCCCTGCGTGGCTGCGAGAATTTCCGCATCACCGGGCTGAAGCTGCGCCCGGAGTTTATCATTTCTCTGGCGCAGATCAAGAAAGCCTGCGCCATCTGCAATCACGCGGTTGGTGAGCTGGATGAGAAGATCAAGGATGCCATCGTGCGCGCCTGCGACGAGATCATCGGCGGCAAGCTTCACGACCAGTTTATCTGCGATCCCATCCAGGGCGGTGCAGGCACTACCGCCAATATGAATGCCAATGAGGTCATTGCCAACCGGGCCATTGAGCTTCTGGGCGGTCAGAAGGGTGACTACTCCATCGTTCATCCCAACGACCATGTGAACCGCGCCCAGTCTACCAACGATGTGATCCCCACCGCCGCCAAGATCACCGCTGCCAAGCTGCTGCGGGCAGCGATCGTGCAGGTGGAGGGACTCAATGAAGCGCTGCTATCTAAGCAGAAAGAGTTTCACAACATCATCAAGATGGGCCGCACCCAGATGCAGGACGCAGTCCCCATCCGTCTGGGTGATGAATTCGGCGCTTACAGCAAGGCCATTTCCCGTGATATCGTGCGTATGAACCGGGTGCTGCGGGAGATGTATGCCATTAACCTGGGCGGTACTGCCATCGGCACAGCGCTGAACGCAAATCCCGCATATGTGCAGGCGCTGGCACCCACTCTGGGACGGATCTGCCAGCTGCCGCTGACCAAAGCAGAGGACCTGATCGACGGTACCCAGAACCTGGATGCCTTTGCCTATGTATCCGCTGCGCTGAAGACCTGCGCCATTTCCTGCTCCAAGATGGCAAACGACTTCCGGCTGATGTCCTCCGGTCCTCGCTGCGGCTTTGAGGAGATCAACCTGCCTGCTATGCAGAACGGCTCTTCCATTATGCCCGGCAAGGTCAATCCGGTGATCCCCGAGGTGATGAGCCAGGCGGCCTTCTGCACCATCGGCAACGATATGACCATTACCATGGCGGCAGAAGCCGGTCAGCTGGAGCTGAACTTTGCCGAGCCGGTGCTGTACCACAAGCTGTTCGAATCGCTGATCGCTCTGGCGGGCGCTGTGCAGACCTTCACCGAAAACTGCGTCAAGGGCATCACCGCCAATGCCGAGCGCTGCCGGGAGCTGGTGGATGGCTCTGTGGGTGTGATCACCGCCATCTGCCCCAAGGTGGGCTACAAGGAGTCTGCAGACATTGCCAAGGAGGCCATCAAGACCGGTGCTTCCGTCCGTGAGGTGCTGCGCAAGACCGGGCTCTTTACCGACGAGGAGATCCAGCGGATCCTGGATCCCGAAACGATGGTATAATAAAAAGAGAGGTACGGAGGTACCTCTCTTTTTCCATACTTGCTTTTTGGGATGGGGATATGTATAATGATTCCGAGGTGAAAAATAATGGAAATTATCAAAGAAACAACCGGCAAATACGGCTTTCCTTATATTGCGTACATACCCGAAACTGTGAGTGAGCATCCCGCGGTGTGCTTTCAGCTCCACGGCGCAGGCGAGCGGGGCAACGGCGGTGACGACACCGACAAGGTCCTGGTCCACGGCTTTGCCAAGATCGTCAATGACGGCAATCTGAAAGACTGCATCCTGATCATGCCCCAATGTCCCACCGACAGCTTCTGGGTGGCAAGAATCGAGAGCATCAAGAAATTTATGGATGCGATGATCGAGCTGTACCGCGCCAATATGAGCAGGATCTATCTTTGCGGCTTGAGCATGGGCGGCTACGGCACCTGGTACACCGCAACGGCATATCCCGAGATGTTTGCGGCCATCGCCCCTTGCTGCGGCGGCGGTATGAGATGGCTGGCTCCGGTGCTGAAAATGCCCATCTGGACCTTCCACGGCATGAAGGATACGGCGGTGGATCCCTACTGCACCATTGAGATGGTGGAGCGGCTCAAGCCCCTGAACCCCAATCTGAAATACACCTACTTTGAAAATGTGGGTCACAATTCCTGGGACTACGCCTTTGTGGAGGAGACCTGGGAGTGGATGATGGCACAGAGAAAAGAGAATTAACTATCAAAAGAGAGGTGCAATGCACCTCTCTTTTTTGCGGGCAATTTACCAATCGCCCCTATGGTTTCCTTTTTATGTGTGACAGAAGCAAAGGGATACTTACTACCCCTCAGTCACG
>JAZPXW010000050.1:0-9633 GCA_045543895.1 Faecousia sp. | reverse complement strand
TACTCGGCAAACTTGTTCATTTCCACAGCGGTAAGTACACGGGCTTCCACGCCATGCTTTTCCAGCGCGTCAGCAACCGCGATGAAGTTCATGACCGTTGCCAGCATGCCCATGGCATCCGCATGGGAGCGCTGCATCTTGCCCTCACCGTTCTTGACACCACGCCAGAAATTGCCGCCGCCGATGACCAGACCCACCTGAACACCCATATCCACACATTCACGAATTGCGGTGCAGACCTCCGCGATCTTCTTGAAGTTCAGACCGAAGCCATCGCCCCGCTCTGTCTTTTCTCCCAGCGCTTCGCCGCTGACCTTCAGCAGGATGCGCTTGTATTTGAGTTCGCTCATACGCATACTCTCCTTCTTATATATCCTCCCCTATTTTATAATAAGACAGACAAATTGACAACCACAATTTTGTAAATTTTTTATTATTTGTGGGTTGTTTTTTTATTTTTGCGGCTTGTTTTGAGATTTCCTTGATGAACTTGCGTTTTTCAGTTGCAAAACGGGCACTTATCGGTTATAATAAATCGAAATTTTAGCAAGAGAGAAGGTATCCCTATGGCTGAAGTCAATGAGAGTAAAAATTTCATCCATGCCTTTATTGAGGAAGATATTGCGCCGGGCGGTCGTTATGAAGGTGCAACCGTTCATACCCGTTTTCCGCCCGAGCCCAACGGCTACCTGCACATCGGCCACTGCAAGGCTCTGATCATCGATTTTGGTACTGCCGAAAAGTTTGGCGGTATGTGCAACCTGCGTATGGACGACACCAACCCCACCAAGGAGGATGTGGAGTTCGTCGAGGCTATTAAAGAGGATATCCACTGGCTGGGCTTTGACTGGGGTGACCGGTTCTACTACGGCTCCGACTATTTTGAGAAGGACTATGAGTACGCCGTAGAGCTGATCAAAAAAGGGCTTGCCTATGTGTGCGAGCTGACGCCCGAGCAGGCCAAGGAAATGCGTGGCGACCTGACCACCCCGGCAACCTCCCCCTGGCGTGACCGCCCCATTGAGGAGAGTCTGGATCTGTTCGCCCGGATGCGTGCCGGCGAATTTGAGGACAACAAGTACACCCTCCGTGCCAAGATCGACCTGGCCTCCGGCAACTTCAATATGCGTGACCCGGTGATCTACCGCATCCGCCATATGCACCATCACCGCCAGGGCGACAAGTGGTGCATCTACCCCATGTACGACTTTGCCCACCCCATTCAGGACGCTTTGGAAGGCATTACCCACAGCCTGTGCTCCCTGGAGTTTGAAAACCACAGACCTCTGTATAACTGGGTGGTGGAGAATGTTTCTGTCCCCCATCATCCCCGCCAGATCGAGTTTGCCCGCCTGGGCATTGACCACACCGTGCTTTCCAAGCGCTATCTGAGAGCGCTGGTGGAAGAGGGCTATGTGGCAGGCTGGGACGATCCCAGAATGCCCACCCTGTGCGGTATGCGCCGCCGTGGTTTTACCCCCGCTTCTATTCGCAACTTCTGCGAGCGGGTAGGAGTTGCCAAGAGTCCCAACACCATTCCCCTGGCCTTCCTGGATTTCTGCCTGCGTGAGGATCTCAACGAAAGCGCACAGCGCGTCATGGCAGTGCTCAAGCCCATCAAGCTGACCATTACCAACTATCCCGAGGGCAAGAGCGAGACTGTCACCGGGGAGAATAACCCCAACCGCCCCGAGGACGGCACCAGAGGGGTCTCCTTCTCCCGCAATCTGTGGATCGGAGCAGATGACTTCCTGGCTGAACCCATTCCCAAATATAAGCGCCTGTTCCCCGGTGGACCTGAGTGCCGTCTGAAGGGTGCTTACCTGATCCAGTGTACCGGCTTTAACACCGACGAAAACGGCAACATTACCGAGATTCTGGCAACCTACGACCCCGAGTCCCGTGGCGGCGATCCTGCCGACGGCCGCAAGGTCAAGGGCGCAACCATCCATTGGGTGGATGCCGAGACCGCTGTGGATGCCGAGGTCCGGCTGTACGACAACCTGTTCAACGCAGTTGACCCCGATACTTCCAGCATGGAAGCCCTGGTCAAGGATCTGAACCCCAACTCCCTGGAGGTCCTCACCGGCTGTAAGGTAGAAGCCAGCCTGAAGAATGCCAAGGCACCCGATGCCTATCAGTTCATGCGTCTGGGCTACTTTACTCCCGACAGCAAGGATTCTGCTGCTGAACACCTGGTGTTCAACCGCTCCGTCAGCTTGAAGGATAGCTTCAAGCCCGGCAAATAATCACAAAAGCCGGATCGACCGATCCGGCTTTTCCTTTCAGGAGGTTCTATGA
The DNA here is from genome assembly GCA_045543895.1 of Faecousia sp. Classification (GTDB taxonomy): domain Bacteria; phylum Bacillota; class Clostridia; order Oscillospirales; family Oscillospiraceae; genus Faecousia. Next base: position 7,332 of record JAZPXW010000050.1, on the reverse strand, counting down.
AAGCTCTGCGCTATATCATATCTGCCGTTGCAGCAGCAGCGGTTTTGGGTCTGCTGTATTACCAGGGTTTCGTGACCCACACTCTAACAAGCGGCAATTTATTCCGGGCAGTCTTGATCCTGGCAGGTCTCCTGGTGGCGCTGCTGCGCCCCAAGAGAAAGCATCTGTCCGCGCTGAAGCCCCTGTATAAAAAGAACTACGCTGAGTTCATACAGGGTGCTTTTTCCGGAGATCCCAAGCTGGAAAACAAGCTGATGGAAGCCATCCGAGATTATAATGAGCAAAAGCCGGGCAAGGGTGTTGCCAAGCTGCTGAAGCTGAGAAAAGAATGCACCCGCTCTGCGGACATCTATGCGGTTACGGTATTTTTGGCCCTGTGCTACGACGATGCCGGGGATTATAGGGCAGCCGAGGACGCCTACAAGCAGGCTCTGGCCTACCGCCCCAATGCCACATTGTGGTCGAATTTAGGCTTGTGCCGCCAGCGGCTGGGGCAATTTAAAGAAGCCCAGGATGCCTATGAAAACGCCATCCAGCTCAATCCAAAAAACGCCTACGCCTACAACAATCTGTCCGCCCTGTTCTTCCGGGACGGCGACTATGAAAACGCGCTGGAATACGCCCAGCAGGCATTGGAGCATAACGCCCGCATGCCCCAGGCGCTGAATACCGCCGCGGTATGCTGCGGAATTCTTGGTGATGAAGAGGGCTATGCCAAATACTACCGTGCGGCGGTCGCCAACGGCGGCGACGGCAAGCGGATCAAAGCTGTGATCCAGGAACTGAATCCGGACATCTAAATACATATAGCCGGGACTTTCGTCCCGGCTATTTCTTATTTATTCTCCTTAATCTGGGCCTGCAGGTGCATGGAGAGCACCGCCAGAGAGGTGGCCATATTCTCGTTCTGCACCAGAATATTTTCCGGCACATCCAGATGCGTCGGCGCGAAGTTCCAAACCGCCTTGATGCCGCAGGCGATCAGTTGGTCGCAAACCTCCTGGGCATACTGGGTGGGAACGGTGATAATGCCCATCAGCACCTTATTGGCCCGGCAAAAGCTTTCCAGCTGGTCCATAGGATAGATGGGTTTGCCATCCTGGGTGGCACCCGAAACGGGCTTTGCGTCAAAAGCAGCCAGGATGTTCAAGCCATAAGCTTCAAATCCATTGTAGCCAAGGAGCGCCTGCCCCAGCTTACCTGCGCCGATCAGCACCGCATCGGTGGTATTGTCATAGCCCAGAAACTGCTCGATATCCTCAATGAGGCTTTCCCGCAGGTAGCCGATCTTGGGTCTGCCGCCATCGGACACCATCGCCAGATCCTTTCTAACCTGCACCTCGCCCATGCCCAGGGCATTCGCCAGGGCGGTTGCGGAGATATAGGGAGAAGGACTATCCGACAAGGAACGCAGGTAGGATACATAGCCAGGCAGCCGCTTGAGTACGGATTTGGATATCTCTTTTCTCTTCATAACGCTTTCCCCTTATTCCCAATCGATACAAAATGATATCGATATGTTTTCATATCGATTATAACACCCATTTTTGTAAAAAACAAGGAAAAATTAGCCAGTCTGACGGATCAGTTCTTTTCGCAACCGCAGCATGATTCTTTTCTCCAATCTGGAGATATAAGACTGGGAAATCCCCATTTTTTGCGCCACTTCCTTTTGGGTCAGCTCCTGCCGTCCCTCCAGGCCGAACCGCATGGTCACGATCTCCCGTTCCCGCTCCGGCAGCTCACGCACCGCCTTTCGCAAAAGAAACAGGTCCACATCATCCTCCAGCGGCTTCAGGATCATATCCTCCTCTGTACCCAGGATATCCGACAGCAGCAGCTCATTTCCATCGTAGTCCATATTGATGGGCTCATCCAGGGAGATTTCTGCCTTCAGCGGTGCGATCTTGCGGATGTGCATAAGGATCTCGTTTTCAATGCAGCGGGAAGCGTAGGTTGCAAGCTTGATATTCCGGTCCATCCGGTAGGTGCCGATGGCCTTAATCAGCCCAATGGTGCCGATGGATACCAAATCCTCCAGATTCACTCCGGTGTTTTCGAATCTCCGGGCAATGAACACCACCAGCCGCAGATTCCGCTCGATGAGCAGCTGCTTGGCATCCTCCTCGCCCCGCTCCAGGGCCTCCAGAGCCTGCTGCTCGTCCAATCCTTTGAGCGGTGGCGGCAGTACATCCGCACCGCCGATGTAGTGGATATCCCCCTTGGAAACGATACCTGCCAAAAGCGCCTTGAGCCAACCTATCATACGATCCCTCCTGTTAATCCCCGATAAATCCCTTCACTATCCAGCTTTTGAGGAGCGAAGGCCACCACCGTGCTCCCCCGAAAGTCTCCGATCCTTGTATTTTGTAGCCGGATGGCTGCCAGCATCCCTTGGGTTGCACCGATGGACCGGTACGGCAGCAATCGCAGGCCAGGGATCCCTGCCGATGCCACCGCGGTTATGGGGTCGCACAGCTGTTCCCGGCTCAGCCCCAAGAGCGCTGCCCCGGTATCCGCATCCACCACAAGCACTGCCTGCCCAGAGACAGGGTCCCGCAGCATATTTCCTGTGTCCCGGATCGCCAGCAGCCGCAGCTTTTTCCCTTCATAGCACAGCTCCACCGGGATATATTCCCTGCCATAGGCTCTGCCGCCAAACCCTAAAAGGCACAGCAGGCTCACGATCGAGGCAGCAGCCAGAAGACCCATGAGCCTATCCCCGGAAAACCCGGATGCAATGCCGCCCACAGCCAGCCGCAGCAGTATAAACAGCACCGCCCGGCGAAGGGTCGCTTTGCTCAGCCCGTAGGCTACCACCGAGATCACGATCATAAAAACCATATGGAACACGAGCATTCCAAGGTACGGGTAGTTTAGGCAAAGTCCCGCATAAATGCCGCCGATTCCTGCTGCGATTGCGCAGCGCAGCGGCATATGGGGAAAGCCTGCCAGACGGTTGGCTCCCATCAGTAAAAGAAAATCCACCAAGCAGCCAAACAGCATTGTAAGATAAAAATAATTTTGCAACCGGGCACCTCCTTTGTGTGCCCAGTATATCCGCGGCGGAAAAAAAAGTTAGTCGCAACCCGGTTAGGACCTGCCCGTAAGTTCCGCCCCATCACCGCGAGCTTTTATGGGAACAGACCCATAGGGCAAAAAAACGGCAGCTGAACTTATCAGCTGCCGCTTGATTGCGTCGAGGGATTTTCCTCACGAATCACATTTCGAATATTTTTTTCCGCTTTCAGCCGGGGAACCATGATTTCATGGCCGCAGCCCAAACATTTCAGCCGAAAATCCGCGCCTACCCGCAGAACCTTCCATTGCTTGTCGCCGCAGGGGTGCGCCTTCTTCATGACCAGAATATCGTTAAGTCTTATGTCCATAGGTCACCTCACGGTTTCTTGATCGTATCCCAGTACTGCTTGGCAGCCTGCTCCAGCTTGTTATCGCCGTACTCATAGTAGCGGGTGCCAACCAGCTCGTCGGGCAGGTACTGCTGCTTGACCCAGCGGTTTGGGAAATTGTGGGGATACAGGTAGCCCTGTTCCCGCTCCATGGTGTAGGTGTCGGCATGGACATTCTGCAGGTGGCGGGGAAAATCGCCAACCTTGCCCCGTCTGACATCCGCGAGGGCTTCATCCAGCGCAATGTGACCGGTGTTGGACTTGGGAGAGGTGGCCATCAGCACTGCCGCATCGCCCAATGGGATCCGGGCTTCGGGCATGCCGATCATCAGCGCCATATCCACGCAGGATTTTACGATGGGTATGATCATGGGGTACGCAAGACCCACATCCTCCGCAGCGATCACCATCAGCCGGCGGCAGGCCGCCTGCATCTGTCCCGCTTCCAGAAGTCTTGCCAAATAATGCACCGCAGCATCCGGGTCGGAGCCACGGATGGATTTTTGCAAAGCGGACAGCAGGTCAAAGTAGTTGTCCCCTTCCCGGTCTGCCCGCATAGCGCTCTTTTGGGTCACAGTCTTGGCATCCTCCAAAGTCAGGGGCAGAATATCCCCCTCGGGCCGTCCGGCAGAGAACAGCACCTCTACCGCGTTCATCGCCTTGCGAATATCACCGCCGCAAGCCCCGGCAATGTATTCCAGCGCGCCATCCTCGGGTTGGGCCTTGAGGGCAGTACGCTCCTCCAGGAAGGAAACCGCCCGGCGGATGGCCTGCAGTGCGGCAGCAGCGTCGATCTGCTTGAATTCAAACACGGTAGACCGGCTGAGGATCGCGTTGAACACATAGAAATAGGGGTTCTCCGTGGTGGATGCGATGAGGGTGATCTTGCCGTTTTCAATATACTCAAGCAGCGTCTGCTGCTGTTTTTTATTAAAGGACTGGATCTCATCCAGGTACAGCAGCACTCCGTTGGGTGCCATAAAGGTATCCAGCTGGGAGACGATGTTCTTAATATCCGCGGTGGATGCCGTGGTGGCATTGAGCTTAAACAGCGTGCGGTTGGTCTGCTCCGCGATGATATTGGCGACGGTGGTCTTGCCCGTGCCGCTGGGGCCGTAGAAGATCATATTGGGGATCTTCCCGGATTCGATCAAGCGGCGCAGCACTGCCCCCTGCCCCAAAATATGCGCTTGTCCATAGACCTCGTCCAGGGTCTTGGGTCTGAGAAGATCTGCAAGTGGCTGATACATAGGCCGCTCCTTTCTGCTTTTTTACCAGTATAGCACAGGAGTCGCAAAATTGCACCAATTATTTTTGTAATTTTCGAATTTTTGTTTGAAAACGCATCCAACCTATTTATTATGCAAAGCGTTCCATGCGTTTTCCTTACAGTAAAACAAAATAGCCCCCTCTGACGAGGGGGCTGGCGAACGAAGTGAGACTGGGGGAGAGACTTTTCTTGCGTTCTCTCCCTCCGTCAAAAATCAAAGATTTTTGCCACCTCCCTCATCAGAGGGAGTCTCTTTCTGGCGGGCAGATTCGCCGCCCGCTTTTTCTGGCCCGGTTATCGAGAAGAATCGTCCTCTGTATTCCTAAACCACTGGGAAAAATCGGTGTACATCGGCTCCTCTTCAAAGCATATCCGATTTGCCGCCGAATTTAGCGCACCAATTGGTGCATCAAGGTCAGTCAGATATCCATACAATGTGTATTTAGAAACGGGATTATAGCCAAATTCTGTTATCAGTACCTTTTCCGCAGAAACATATTCAAAGAAGTCTACAGTCAATACATTTCTCGCAAGGAACGCAGAGTAGTATGGCTTCCCATCTTTCCAAGTAAGTGCAATAACACTACCAAAGCCTATGCTTTTTTTATCGGGCAAGAACGGGCAGGCATACTGAACACCACCCAATTCAAAGCAATGATATGTATTAATTCTTTCAGAATCGAGCACTTGCGTTGTCCGCAGAAGCTTATACTCACTATCCAGTTCGTAGATAATATATTTTTTCCTGCGGGTTTTCAACGATAAGTTTCGTGCACTTTTAGGCGTGAATCCCCAAGGTATAGCAGCACCGGTTCCATAGGTATATGGGCCATATAAGGTGTATACAGCTTCCCGCGCCACCAATTCTTCATAATGATTCCAAGCATACTCCCTAGCATGCCTGCCATCTGATAGAAGTTGCTTCAAATCATCCAAGGTCAAATCGATCATCTATGTCCCTCCCAAAACCGCTCATTCACGCTGGGCATAAGGAACTCGCCAAGCTGCTTTCTGCGCTGTATGTTCTACTGCCAGTATACTGGACATTCGTGTAATTGGCAAGGAGAACTTGCAGTATTTTCCAAAATATCACCGCAACAGGCGGGACCAAGACCCCGCCCTACATATGATCAGCACAAAAAACCTCCCGAACGGCGGTTTGGGAGGTTTGCGGGCGGCAGGTTGCCGCCCCTACGTCATAAATGTAGGTGCGTCCTCGTAGGGGCGGATATTACCCGCCCGCGGGCGATTCGTGAATCGCCCCTACAGGCAAAAAGCCTCCCGAACGGCGGTTCGGGAGGTTTTGATCAAAAGGTTGCCACATCGGGGCTGGCAGGTTCTGCCGGCTCAACACGGATTGCGGTGAGTACAGGGCCAAGCTCGCCCTTGTAGAGGATGTGCTTTTCCGCGGTGATCTTGGCGGTCACCTGCACCCAGCTTCTGGGTTCCAGGGTCTTTGCCTGGTCGTAGCGGCAGGGCACGCCGCAGAACTCGATGTCGTCCACGCAGCAGGTCATCACGAACCGTCCGGGGGCAAACATATTGTTCTTATCCCGGCGCAGCAGCGCCACCTGACCCTTGAAGGAAACGGTCTTTCCATCGTACTTGGCAGGCTCCTCGGTCACATCCCGGTACCAAAGGGCGTAATCTTCATCCTTCACTTCGATCACCGGGGCATTGATATCGAAGGGCAGCGGATCCTCCATTTCATCGGGAGCGGTAGTGCCGTCCAGGTAGTCATAGAGGATGTCGATGCGGCGGTTGGCAGCACGGGAGAGCTTGTGCAGCTCCAGGGTGTCCGCACCGGGCTTCAGCCGATTATACACCACCATTTGCGCGCCCACCAGCTTATCCATTACCAAATTGCGCATATTGGCGTTATAAGCCATGATGGTGGTGGAATCGGCAAACATAACCTCCTGCGCCACCACCCATTCCTCGGGGAAGCGCATATACAGGTCGCCCACCAGCTGCATACCGTTGAGCTCTGCCACCACCCGCTGGGCCTTATACTTCTTGGCAAGGGTCTGGAGCTGCTTGGTGGTGACCGTCTGCTGATCCAGTACCTCTAAATACACATTCTGATTGGGGTACGCAGAGAAATCGTACTCCTCCTCACCCTCTTCAAATACTAAAAGCAGAGTGCGCTCCCCATCGTTAAAGCGGGGATCTTCCAGGGTCTCCTGGATAAACTTGGTCTTACCGGAATCCAAAAATCCGGTAAACACATAAACCGGAATCTGCTGCATGGCGTTTCCTCTTACAGGCCGAAGACGGATGCCACGCCTGCTTCATCCAGCTGGGCGCCAATAACGCACAGCTTGCCGGTAATATCGGCGCTGCCCATGCGGACATTTTCCTCACCGGGAACAAAGTCAAAGTGGATCCAGCCGCCATCGGCGCAGGGTACGATGCCCTTTGCCCGGAGGATCATGCCAAAGCGCCCGCTGTCCAGAGCTGCCAAGGCAGCCTGGATCTGACCGACGGTAAACTTCTTGGCAGTTTCTCTGCCCCAGGAGGTGAACACCTCGTCGGCATGATGATGGTCATGGTGATCGTGACCGCAGGAGCAATGCTCGCCGTGCTCATGGTGGTGCTCGTGGTCGTGATGACCGCAGCAGTGCTCGCCGTGCTCATGATGATGCTCGTGGT
>JAZPXW010000049.1:0-2096 GCA_045543895.1 Faecousia sp. | reverse complement strand
AGCCTGTCCGTCGGTTTCGGCAGAGTGGATATCTCCCCCACCGCGCCCACTCCCCTGCGTGGCTATGGCTATTCCTCAGGCCGTATGTCTGCCCAGATCCGGGATCCCCTCTATGCCACCTGTCTTGCGTTTACCGACAGCGGAGATTCCACCGTTCTGATCTTTACGCTGGATCTGACCAACGCCTATACCGAGGTAATGGATGCTGCCCGGCTGCAGATCAGCGAGAAGACCGGTATCCCTGTGGATGCCATTATGGTCTCCTGCACCCACAATCATTCTTCCCCGGATCTGCTGAATCTGGATGAGCCCTCCGTTCCCAGATACATCGAAGCCCTGAAGGGTTGGATGACCGAAGCCGCTGTGATTGCACTGCGGGACAAAGCCCCCACCAGAGTATATATTGGCTCTGCCGAAACAGAGAATCTGAACTTTGTCCGCCGCTATCAGCTGCAGGACGGCAGCTATGCCGGCGACAACTTCGGTAATTTCAAGCGCGCCCCCATCGCCTGCCACGAGACTGAAGCAGATAACGAGCTGCAGCTGGTCCGGTTCCAGCGGCAAGGAGCTAAGGATATCATCCTCGCAAATTTCCAGACCCACCCCCAGCGGGCCACCTCGGATCACTATAACGATGTTACCGCTGACATCATCGCCCCCTTCCGGGAGAAGATGGAAAGTGCGCTGAATTGCCACTTTGCTTACTTCACCGGCAGCTCGGGTAATATCAACCCCACCAGCCGCATCCCCGAAGAAAACATCACCGCCAATTACATTGAGCAGGGTCACGCTCTTGCCGATTACGCGCTGGCTGCCTACGACTCCTTTACGGAGATCCCTGCCACCTCTGTTAATATCTCCAAGACCCTTTTCCAGGGCAAGGTTGACCACACCATGGACCACATTGCCAGTCAGTGCAAGGCGGCTGTGGATTACTACATGATCACAGGCAGCAAGAAATACTACAACAACCTGGTTTCCTACGGAGTGCGCAATATCTATCATGCCAACGCCATCGCCATCCGCGGCACTATGAAGCCTGTGGAGGAGATCGCCATTTATGCCATCTCCCTGGGCGATCTGGCCTTTGTAACAGTTCCCTTTGAGATGTTTGACACCAACGGTATGCAGATCAAGGACAGTTCTCCCTACTCCATGACCTTTGTTCTCACCTGTGCCAACAACAATTTGAACTATCTGCCGTCGGAGATTGCCTGGAAGCATGGCGGCTACGCAATAGATGCAACCCTCTTCCAGCGGGGTACCGCGGAAGAGCTGGTGGCGAGCTACCTGGACATGCTGAATACCCTCTACTACGGAAGCTAAAATGCACCTCCGGTCTGGTTCATACAGGCCGGAGGTTTTCCTTTCTTTTTCCGACAAAAAGCTTTACAAAGTAACGGGAAATTGGTATAATATATGGCATTGAATACACGGAGGTACTCCCTATGTCAGAGAATAAAATCAGCACAGATGCGCTGATCGATGAACTCCATACCATCCTGGAAGAACCCCAGGAACCCGCGCCTCAGGAAGCGCCGGAAGCCCCGCAGGAAGCAGCTCCCTCCAAGCTCCGCAGCTTTGGCAGAGGTCTTGCTAAGATTGCGATCACCGTGGTGACAACGCTGCTGCTTCTAGTAGTCACACTTTATGGTGTGATGTACATACTGGCAAAGGGTCCTTCCCCTACCGCCAGAGATCTCTTCGTTCGCTCAGTTCGGGAAACCAGCGCAGTCGGCTTCCTTGCGAACCTGTATTTCAGCGAGGCTGAGATCATTGAGATCATCCAGGGCAAGGGCGATACCGAATATGTGGAAACCGATACCTCTTTGATTCAGATCCCTCAGCAGGATAAGGACGATCCGGATGATTCCAAGGGTCCTGTAGCAGATCAGTGGGGTCTGGTGGATGATGACGGCGACGGCATCATTCTGGAGGATATTAAGGGTCCCGGTTACAGCGGCAAGATGATGGTGGTGCTGGATCCCAGCCGGGTGATCATGGGCAGCGTGCCCGCCTCCTTTGGCTACCGTGGCTACACCGTAGCCGAAATGGTGGAATACTACGGTGCCGTGGCCGGTATCAATGCCGGTGGC
>JAZPXW010000048.1:0-13401 GCA_045543895.1 Faecousia sp. | reverse complement strand
TGGCAATGGACAACGATATGACTATGGTCTGCTTTGGCCTGGAAGAAGAATACAGCATTGTGCGTGTGGTCCGTGGGGAAGCCAACGGCACCACCGTTAAAAACAAGTTCTAAGGAGGATTTACATTATGCCCGTAGATTTTAAGGATTTTTCCAGAAGAATGGATAAGGCTCTGGAGCATCTGGCTGAGGAATTCGGCGCTGTCCGTGCAGGCCGTGCCAACGCAAAGGTTCTGGACCGCATTACCGTGGAATACTATGGAAGTGAGACTCCCCTCAACGGTGTGGCTACCATTTCTTCCCCCGATGCCCGCACTCTGGTGATCAGCCCCTGGGATACCAAGCTGCTCAAGGATATCCAGAAGGCCATTCAGATCAGCGATCTGGGTATCAATCCCCAGAACGACGGCAGAGTGATCCGCCTGGTGTTCCCCCAACTGACTGAGGAGCGCCGTAAGGAACTGGCTAAGCAGGTGAAGAAGTACAGCGAGGATGCCAAGGTGGCTATGAGAAATATCCGCCGTGACGGTATGGACTACATCAAGAAGCTGAAGAAGAACAGCGAGATCACCGAGGACGAGCAGAAGAAGGCAGAGAAAGATCTGCAGGATCTGCTGGATAAGTATATCAAGAAGGCTGACGAAGCACTTGCCGCAAAGGAAAAGGAATTGATGGCAATCTGATTGCCTGTGTTTGGGGGCGCATGCGCCCCCAAATGCTGTATTTTTGACATGAAATGAGGTGCTGTTGGTGGCACTTTTTGAAAAAGAAAAGCGGTCCGTGCCTGAGCATATTGCCATCATTATGGACGGCAACGGCCGTTGGGCCAAGAAACGGGGCTTGCCCCGCACAGCCGGACACGCTGCAGGTGCGGAGGCTTTTCGCCGTATTGCTACCTATTGCGGTGAGATCGGGGTAAAATACCTTACGGTCTACGCATTTTCCACCGAAAACTGGAAACGCTCCCAGGAGGAGGTTTCCGGTATCATGAAGCTGATGGGCAAATACCTGGAGGAAGGTCTCCGGGATATGGATAAGAACCGGGTGAAGATCTGCTTTTTTGGCGACCTGAGCCGGCTTAGCCCGGAGCTTCGGGAAAAATGCGAGCAGGCACAGAGGGAATCCAAGGACTACGATGTGCAGGTGAATTTCTGCTTTAACTACGGCGGTCGGCTGGAGCTGGTTCAGGCCGCTCAGAAATTTGCCCAGGAGGTTTCCCAGGGAAAACGCAAGCCGGAAGAACTGACGGAAGACTTGCTTGAGAGCTATCTCTATTCCGCAGGAGTGCCGGATCCGGAGTTGATCATCCGTCCCTCCGGGGAAATGCGCACCAGCAATTTCCTGCTGTGGCAATCTGCTTATTCTGAATTTGTATTTATGGACATTCTGTGGCCCGATTTTGGTCCTGCCGATCTGGATAAGGCCATTGAAGAATATTACCGGCGCAATCGCCGCTTTGGAGGGGTATAACCTATGAAAGCCCGTTTAATATCTGCGGCGATCCTTTTGCCGATTTGTTTTTTGATCATCTGGGTGCTGCCGAAGGCGGTCTGCGCCGTTGCGGTGGCTGTCCTTTGCGCCATTATGGCCTATGAACTGCTGCACCGCACCGGGCTTGTGCGCCATACCCGGCTGCTCATTTACTCTATGGTGGCGGCGTTTATGGTGCCGCTTTGGTGCCATCTTGGTATGAGCCGTCCTTGGGGCCAGTTGGGTCTGCTGATCTTCTTCTGCGCTCTCTTTGGCGAAATGCTCTATAACCATGTAAAGGTCCGCTTTGAGATGATCTGCTATTGCTTGCTGGCAGGCATCCTTCTGCCCTATATGCTCTCTGCGATCGTCCGCATCCTGGATATGTACTCCGGTCGAACTGTGATTATCATTCCCATGATCCTGGCATTCCTGCCGGATAGCGGCGCCTATTTCATCGGCATTCGCTACGGCAAGCGGAAGCTGGCTCCCACCGTCAGCCCCAATAAGAGTGTTGAGGGCGCTCTGGGCGCTGTGGCAACGGCGATCATCGGTATGGTGGTTTATGCAGTTATTATGGACATTGCTACCGACCGTGAGGTCAGCTACTCTCTGGCGCTGATCTACGGCGTGGTTGGCGCTGCTGCCGATATTTTTGGCGATCTGATCTTCTCCGCCATTAAGCGGCAGATCGGCATTAAGGACTACGGCAATTTGATCCCCGGTCACGGCGGCGTGCTGGACCGGTTTGATTCCATGATCGTGGTCGCGCCTCTGGCAGAGATACTTATCACACTGATTCCGGTGGTGTAAGCTATGGTTTCCTGTATCAGCATTCTGGGTTCTACCGGCTCTATCGGCAGACAAACCCTGGATATTGTGAAACATCTGAATATTTCCGTGGCGGCGCTGACCGCAGGCACCAGCGTGGAGCGGATGGCGCAGCAATGCCGTGAATTTCATCCCAAGCTGGCAGTCATGGCAGATGAAGCATCGGCAAATGCGCTGGCAGCAGCCATCTCCGATCTCCCGGTGGAGGTCGCGTGGGGTGAGGCAGGACTGATCCGTGCGGCAACCATGGACGAAGCGGATTGCGTGATCACCGCTGTAGTCGGCATGCTGGGCCTCAAACCCACCCTGGCTGCCATCGAGAAGTCCAAGCGCATCGGCCTTGCCAATAAGGAAACACTGGTCTGCGCCGGTGAGCTGGTGATGGCTGCGGCAAAGCGCTGCGGCGCTGAGATCATTCCTGTGGACTCGGAGCATTCTGCCATTTTCCAGTGCCTTATGGGCTGCAATGACCGGAGCGAAATCAAGCGGATCATTCTCACCTGCTCTGGCGGTCCTTTCTTCGGTATGGAAAAAGAAACGGTTGCTCGTATGACCAGAGCCGATGCACTCAAGCATCCCAACTGGAAGATGGGACCCAAGATTACCGTGGATTGCGCTACGCTGATGAATAAGGGCCTTGAGGTGATTGAGGCGATGCGCCTTTACGACCTGCCGCTGGAAAAGGTGGATGTGGTGATTCATCGCCAAAGCATCGTCCACAGCTTTGTGGAATTTGCCGACGGCGCGGTGATGGCGCAGATGGGCGCACCGGATATGCGGCTGCCTATCCAACTGGCTATGACCTATCCTCAGCGGATGGAATGTGTGGTGGACCCATTGGATCTGACCAAGTGTGGCAGTCTTACCTTCTGTGAGCCGGATATGGATACCTTCCCGTGCCTGGCGCTGGCAAGACGCTGCGCAAAGCAGGGCGGTACAGCCTGCCCCGTGATGAACGGTGCAAATGAAGAAGCGGTTGCCATGTTCCTTCGGGGCGAGATCGGATTTTACGATATTTACGACCGGGTAGAACACGCACTTTCTGTGGTGCCCTTTATCCAAAACCCCACTCTGGAGGAAATTTTGGAAGCTGACCGTCTGGCAAGGCTTGCGGTCAAGAATTTCATTTCATAATCGAGGCGTTTTATGAGCATTCTTTTTGCGATCCTTTTGTTCAGTTTTTTGATCTTTATCCATGAATTGGGACACTTTGTAGCTGCAAAGCTTTCTGGTGTACAGGTTAATGAATTTGCCATGTTCATGGGTCCTGCCATTTTTAAGTGGAAAAGAGGGGAGACTCAGTATTCCATCCGCTGCATCCCCATTGGCGGCTACTGCGCTATGGAGGGTGAGGATGACGACAGTGACAATCCCCGGGCATTCGGTGCGGCGGCCTGGTGGAAACGGCTGATCATTCTGGTAGCCGGTGCTGCGATGAACTTTATTGCGGGCCTTTTGATTCTGGTGGCAGTGTATGCCCCGTCGGAAACCTATGTAGCCCCTGTGATCTCCGAATTTGAGGATTTTGCCACCGTAGACGATTACGGCCTGCAGGTGGGCGACCGCCTGGTGGAGATCGATGGCAGCAAGGTGCTGCTGATGAACGATGTTTCCATTCTTCTGACGCTCAACGAGGGCGATTATCACGACCTGGTTGTGGAGCGGGACGGTCAACTGCTCACTTTTGACAATTTCCATCTGGAACGTCATAAGGTGACGCTGGAGGATGGAACGGAAGAAATGCTTTGTGGTTTTTCCTACGGTCAGACAGTAGAGTTCAATTTCGGCAGTAAACTGCAGTATGTTTGGTATACGGCTGTGGATTGGGTAAGAACCGTGTTCTGGAGTCTTGAAATATTGTTTACCGGCAAGGCATCCATAGGTGATATGATGGGCCCCGTGGGTATCATTGGGCAGATGACGGATGTTGCCGCTTCTTCCGCCACCTGGGTGGACGCGCTGCTGAACCTGCTGTATTTCGGCGGATTTATTGCGGTGAACCTGGCGGTAATGAACCTGCTGCCCATTCCGGCGTTGGATGGCGGCAGAGTGGTTGGTCTTTTGCTTACCACTGCAATCGAAAAAATCATTGGAAAGAAGCTCGATCCCAAGTATGAGGGTTATATCCACGGTGTCGGCATGATACTGCTGCTGGCGCTGATGGCGATCATTATGTTTAAAGATATTTTTGTGATTTTTAAGGGGTAAAGACAATGACCAGACAGATCTTGGTTGGCGGAGTTCCCATTGGCGGTGGTGCGCCTATTGCGATCCAATCCATGCTCAATACAAAAACCACCGATGTGGAGGGCTCTCTCGAGCAGCTGCACCGGCTGAAGTCTGCCGGCTGCATGATCGCCCGCCTGGCAGTTCCCAATCAGGAAGCGGCCCGCTCCTTTGCTCAGATCTGTAAGGAAAGCCCTCTGCCTCTGGTGGCAGATATACATTTTGACTATAAGCTGGCTATCGCTGCCGCGGAAGGCGGCGCTTCCAAGATCCGCATCAACCCCGGCAACATCGGCGGTGAGGATCGGGTCCAGGCGGTAGTATCCGTGTGTAAGGAGCGGGGCATCCCCATCCGCATTGGCGTTAATGGCGGCAGCCTGGATAAAAAGCTTTTGGATAAGTACGGTCATCCCACCGCGGAAGCGTTGGTAGAAAGCGCTTTCGAGCATATTGCGCTGCTGGAAAAGTACGATTTCTACGATACCTGCGTATCCATGAAGTCTTCCACCGTGCCTACGATGGTAGCGGCATCCCGACTGTTCCGGGAAAAGTGCGATTACCCCTTGCACATTGGTGTCACAGAGACCGGACCTGTGAAGATGGGTCTTATGAAGTCTGCCATGGGCATCGGTGCGCTGCTGCTGGACGGTATCGGTGATACCATCCGTGTGAGCCTGACCGACGATCCGGTGGAAGAGGTGTATGCCGCCAAGGATATTCTGAAAGCGGCAGGCCTTCGCAAGAAAGGTGTGAATATCATTTCCTGTCCTACCTGTGGGCGTACCAGGATTGATCTGATCGGTCTTGTGAACCAGGTGGACGAGGCACTTAAGAATTGCGAAAAACCCATCACCGTGGCAGTGATGGGCTGTGTGGTCAACGGCCCGGGTGAAGCCCGGGAGGCTGACATCGGCATTGCCGGCGGTGATGGCTGGGGAATGCTGTTTGAGAAAGGTCAGCAGGTAGAGAAGCTGCCTTACGATGAGCTTTTGCCTGCGCTGCTAAAGAGAATCGAGAACTTTTGAGGAAATCTATGCCAGAGCGAGTCAGTTTACTGAATATGTTTTCCCACTACGAGCCGCCTGAAACACTGAAATGTGTGCTTGATCAGGCGGCCGTTGTGGCTGCGGACATTGACCCGGAACGGGGCAGGGTGGAGGTGTGCCTTCACAGCGATACATATATACCGGCGTTGCAGCTGAAGGCTGTGGCGGCGGATATTTGTGCTGCCTATGGATTGCGGGATCTGGTGGTTGCAGCCACGCATCCTGCCTCTCAGCTGACTGCGGTGGAGCCAGAGGAAATCCGGGAGTTATTTGTTGCAGAGAATTCTATGAACCGCGGCAGCCTTGCCGGCGCCCGGATGCGCTGGGAGGATGAAACCCTGTATATCCAGCTGATGGCAAACGGCAAAAAACAGCTGGAGGAGGCAATTCCGGCAGTTGCGGGAAATCTTTCGCAGCGTTTTGGCGCTGCTGTGCGCATCCAGGTAGAGGCAGGGGAGAATCTGGAGGGACAGGCACTTTTCGACGCGCTGGAACAAATGCGCGGCTCTACAGCGATCAGCAGACCCGTTCCCCCCAGTCCTGCACCCGAAAAAAAGCCAAAGCCAGTGGCTGCGCCCGCTGATGTGATTTTCGGCAAAGCTTTTAAGGGAAGCCCCACCCCTATGCGGGATGTATCCCTGAATACTGGCAGCGTGATCGTTGAGGGTAAGGTATTTGCCATCGAGCATAAGGATCTTCCCAAAAACGGAGCTGTTGTGATCCATATGAACATTACGGATAATACATCCTCTGTCCATATCAGCCGCTATCTCAAAAATGCGGAAGCAAAGCCCATTTTGGAGGGTATCAAGCTGGGCGATGTGATCAAGGTCCAGGGCAAGATGGAAGTGGATTCCTATACCAGCGAGCAGGTGCTGCGCCCCTTTGCCATTATGCCCGGTGCTATGGAAAAGCGAAAGGACACCACACCCGGCGAAAAGCGTGTGGAGCTGCACCTGCATACCTCCATGAGCAATATGGATGCCATTACCCAGACCAAGGCTGCCATCAAGCAGGCTGCTGCCTGGGGGCATAAGGCTATTGCCATTACCGACCATGGCTGCTGCCAGTCCTTTACCGATGCGCTGCATGTGGTGGAGGATTGGAAGGGTGCGCCCAAGGTGGCCGGCACCGACCAGGATATCAAGATCCTCTATGGTTGCGAAGGCTACTATGTCAACGATGTGGATGACCGCATTGTGGTCCACGGCACCCAGGATATGTCCTTTGATGAAGAATTTGTGGCCTTTGACCTGGAGACTACCGGCCTGTCTTCCCAAAATGACGAGATCATCGAGATCGGCGCCGTGATTCTGAAAAACGGCAAAGAGGTGGCCCGCTTCCAAAGCTTTGTGGATCCCGGAAGACCGTTAGAACGGAAGATCGTGGAGCTTACGGGAATTACTGACCAGATGCTCCGTGGAGCCCCCAAGCTCCAGCAGGTCTTGCCGGAATTTTTGGAGTTTTGCGGCAACCGGATCCTTGTTGCGCATAATGCGGATTTTGACACGGGCTTTGTCCGCGCGGCTTGCCATAAGCTGGGACTGGCATATCCCTTTACTTCGGCAGATACCTTGATCCTGGCACAGAATTTGATGCCGCATCTGAATAAACATAAGCTGGATGTGGTGGCCAATGCTCTGAGTCTGCCGGAATTTAACCACCACCGCGCGGCGGATGATGCTATGATCTGCGGCCTTGTGATGTGCCGTTTTATGGATATGCTCCGGGAAAGGAATATTCACAACCTGCAGAGCATCAACGAGGCAATGCTGGAGCTGCGCTCGCAGAACCGCATTGGCGACCGTCATGCCCGGCATATTATCCTGTTTGCAAAGAACCAGACAGGTCTGCGAAACCTCTATCATCTGATCTCCGACTCTAATCTGAAGTATTTTAAGCGTGTTCCCAGAATACCCAAGTCGGAGCTGATGGCGCTGCGTGAGGGCCTGATCATCGGTTCTGCCTGCGAAGCAGGTGAGCTGTTCCAGGCGATCCTTGCCCATAAGAGTGACGATGAGCTGAAGCGTATTGCCTCTTTCTACGATTTCCTGGAGATCCAGCCCCTATCCAACAACCGGTTTATGCTGGAAAAGGGTCTTGCAAAGGACGAAGAGGAACTGCGTGAGTATAACCGCACTGTGGTGCGGCTGGGTGAAGAATTGGGTAAACCGGTAGTTGCCACCGGCGACGTTCACTTCCTGAACCCGGAGGATGAGATCTTCCGCCATATCCTCCTGTCCACAAAGGGCTTTGAGGATGCGGACAAGCCCAATCCGCTCTACTTCCGCACCACCGATGAGATGCTACGGGAGTTCAGCTACCTGGGAGAGGACAAGGCTTACGAGGTGGTCGTAAAAAACACCAATCTGATTGCGGATATGTGTGAGACCGTCCGGCCTGTGCCGCATAACCTGTTCGCCCCTAAGATCGAAAACTCCGTTGAGGATCTGAAAAGTTTGGTATACGGAAAATTCCACAGACTTTACGGCGATAATCCTCCGGAATTGTTTAAAAAACGCGTGGAGGTAGAACTCAACGATATTATCTCCTGCCACTACGATGTGATCTATATGTCCGCCCAGCGGCTGGTGCAGAACTCTCTGGAAAATGGCTACCTGGTCGGCTCCCGTGGCTCGGTCGGTTCTTCTATTGTGGCATATTTGTCGGGCATCACGGAAGTCAATTCTTTCCCGCCCCATTACCGCTGCCCTAATCCTGCGTGCAAGCACACCATTCTGGATGTTCCCAAGGAATTTAACTGCGGCGCTGACCTGCCGGATGCCAAATGCCCCAAGTGCGGCACGCAGCTGGAAAAGGACGGCTTTAACATCCCCTTTGAGACCTTCCTGGGCTTCGGCGGCGACAAGGTGCCGGATATCGACCTGAACTTCTCCGGCGAGTACCAGGCTGAGGCTCATAAGTACTGTATCTCCATGTTCGGTGCTTCCCATGTGTTCCGGGCCGGAACCATCGGCACGGTGGCAGAAAAAACGGCCTTTGGCTATGTGAAGAAGTACCTGGAGGAGCATGGAAAGACCGCATCCAATGCGGAAAAAGCCCGTCTTGCTGCCGGCTGCGTGGGTGTGCGGCGCACAACTGGCCAGCATCCCGGCGGCCTGGTGGTCATACCCCAGGAAAACGAGATCTGGGACTTCTGCCCGGTGCAGCACCCGGCGGATGACCCCAAAGCCGATCAGATCACCACCCACTTTGAATACCACTCCATGGAAGAAAACCTGCTGAAGCTGGATATGCTGGGTCACGATGACCCCACTATGATCCGGATGATGGAGGATATGACCGGAGTGGATGCCAAGACCATTCCCCTGGATGACAAGGGAACTATGTCTATCTTCACGGAGTCCAAGATCCTGGGCTATGAGGATGACAAGATCCTGGGACCCACAGGCGCTGTGGGCGTTCCGGAATTTAACACACGCTTTACCCGTGGCGTGCTGCTGGATACCCTGCCCACCAAGTTTGACTTCCTGGTGCGGATCTGCGGCTACACCCACGGAACGGATGTGTGGCTGGGCAACGCAAAGGATCTGATCAATTCCAAAACCGCTACGGTGGACCAGACCATCGGCGCCCGTGATGATATTATGCTTTATCTCATTTCCTGCGGTATGCCCGATAAGCGTGCCTTCAAAATCATGGAGTCGGTGCGTAAGGGCAGGGGCCTGCCTCCCGGGGCAGAAGAGGAGATGATCGCAGCCGGTGTGCCCGATTGGTATATTGGCTCCTGCAAGAAGATCAAATACCTGTTCCCAAAGGCTCACGCGGTTGCATACTGTATGATGGCCTTCCGTATTGCCTGGTTCAAGGTGTACCATCCGCTGGCGTTTTATGCGGCATATTTCTACCGAAGAAGCCAAAAGGGCGGTTTTGATGCGACTCTTATGACCGGGGGCCTAGAAAGCGTTAAGGCCAATATCAAGGCCATTGAAGGCGATGAGAATGCCACCGATAAGGATGAAGGCCTGCTTATCACTCTGGAGGTGGCTTACGAATATTACCTCCGTGGCTTTGAATTCCTGCCTATCGATCTGTACAAGAGCGAGGCAACCAAATTCGTCATTGAGGATGGGAAGATCCGTCCACCGTTTGTGGCGATTTCCGGCCTGGGTGAGAGCGCGGCATTTGATCTGGTGGAAGGCCGCAAGGGGCAGCACTTCATTTCGGTAGAAGAAGTCGCAGCAGCTTGCCCCAAGGTCTCCAAGACCCATATTCAAATGCTCCGGGATGCCGGTGCATTTGGCGATTTGCCTGACACCAGCCAGGTCAGTTTGTTCTAGAATGCAAAATAAGTGCGCAGCCGATTGGCTGCGCACTTAGCCTTTTCTAAACAATTTTTGGCAAGAATAGGGCGCAGCCGATTGGCTGCGCCCTTGAAGTTAAAATTAGGGTTTATGTTCGTTTACAGATTAATAAACGGAAGCCCAGTCAGCGATGTTCTCGCCGTTGAATGCGAAGGGAGGTCCAACAATGATCTGAGCAGCAGCGGGATCGCCAGCCATAACTTCGTACTCAGTGCCGTTGTCAGCCTTGAAGGAAGTGCCGATGGCGCCGACCTTACCGTCAGCCAGAGCCTTGATGATGTAAGCAGCACAGTTGCCCACATCGATGGGGTTCCACAGATACATGTAGGGGCAAGCCTTGTCGTCGCCGACATAGTCCTTCATTTCGGAGGGCAGGCCCAGACCAGCAACCTTGATCTTGCAGGAAGCGTCATTAGCAACTACCTTGGCAGCGGCCAGGATGCCAACGGTGGTGGGGCAGCAAACGACCTTCAGGTTGGGGTACTTGGTCATCAGGTTCTGCATTTCGTCGGTGGACTTCTGGGACTCGTCGTCGCCGTAAACAGTCTCAACCCAGTTCAGCTTGGAGTACTTGTCGTTGCCGTCGATGATCTTCTTCATGGCATCGATCCAAGCATTCTGGTTGGTAGCAGTGGAGGAAGCGGACAGAACAGCGAACTCGCCCTCGCCGCCAGCCATGTCGTAGACGGAGTCTACGCAGGCCTGAGCGACCTGCTCAACACCGGCCTGGTTGACGAACATCTGGGAGCCCTTGGTGTCGGAGTCCAGAGTAACAACAACGATGCCAGCCTTGGTTGCGGCATTGATGGTTGCTTCCAGAGCAGCAGCGTCGTTAGCAGCGATAGCAATGCCCTTAACGCCCTGTGCGACCAGCTCATTGACGATCTGGATCTGGCCGTCAACGGTAGCGGTCTCGGGGGACTTGGTTACGGACTTCACGCCGATAGCCTTACAGGCATCTTCGAAGCCAGCAATCATTCTCAGCATGTAGGGGTTGGATGCGTCCTTACAAACGATGGCGTAGGTGGTTTCACCGTTGCCGCCGCCGCAAGCTGCCAGGGACAGAGCCATAACAGCAACCAGGAGGATAGCGATGATCTTTTTCATTTTCTAGTTTCCTTTCTTATTTTAAATTTTATATGAACGCTTGCGCGCACATAACATAGTGGATCAGGCGGACTTTTTGCGATTTTTGATCGCGTCCTGAATGGTGGGGTAGAGGACCACTGCAATCAGCAGAGCGCCGATGATGATACGGATGGTCTGACCACTGAGGTTGATAAGACCAAGACCGTAACGCAGCAGGCCGATGATGAAGATAGCGATCACAGCGCCAACCATGGTGCCCTTACCGCCGGCGGTGGAGATACCGCCCAGAACACACATGGAGATGGCTTCCAGATCAAAGCCGTCGGCCACGTCACTCTTGACGCTGCCCAGCTTGGAGCAGTAGAAGATCGCTGCGATGCCGCACATCAGACCGGTGAGGGTAAAGACGATGAAGCGGATCTTTTCTACCTTAACACCGGCATAAGCGGCTGCCTTCTTGTTTGCGCCAATGGCAAACATCTGGCGGCCAAATACAGTCTTGTGCATAACCAGACCAAAGATCACAGCCAGTACAGCAAATACGATGATAGGGTAGGGGATCAGACCAAAGAGCCGTCCGTAGAAAAGATCGCTGAACCAGGTGACCTGAGTCATACCGCCGGTGGAGCCGTCGCCCAGAATTCTTTCGGAGAGACCGCGGAAAATAATGTTGGTAGCCAGGGTGACGATCATGGGAGCCAGCTCAGTGAACTTGGTCATGATGATGCCGTTCAGAGCGCCGCAGAGAGTAGCGGTGAGGATACAGGCCAGAATACCCAGCCAGATAGAACCGCTGGCGTTGTACACGATGCCCAGCACGGTTGCGGAAAGACACACATTACCGCCCACAGACAGGTCAATGTCACCCAGCAGCAGTACAAATGCCATCGGCAGAGCGATCAGCGCCCGGTCCATAAAGTTATTGATGTTTGTAAAGAGGTTTCTGGCGTTCAGGTAATAGGGGGAAATGCAGATGTTCATTACATTGACCGCCAGGAAGATCAGTACCAGCAGAGCTTCCCAACGCAGGAGCAGAGCCTTGATAGAGCGCTGCTGGGAGTCAAGGATGGTTCTTCCGGATTTGGTAGCCATCAGATCTCCCTCCCTTCCAGAGCACGGCGGGCAGCGTTGCGCTGCACGATAACATTGATCACAACGGCAACCAGGATGATGCCGCCCTTCAAGGCTTGCTGCCAGAAGGCATCAATGCCAACCAGGGACAGGGACTTACTGATGATTGCGATGGTCAATGCGCCCATCAGCACGCCAACGGCATTGCCTTGACCGCCGTTGAGACTGACACCGCCGATAACACAGGCGGCGATGACGTCCATTTCGGAGCCGGTAGCCATATTGCCCTGAGCGGAGGCATAGAAGCTGGTATACATAGCGCCTGCCAGACCGGCAATAGCACCGTTGAGGGTGTAAACGATGATCTTGACCCGGTCAATGTTGATGCCGGAGATCTTGGCAGCGTCAGCGTTGGAGCCAACGGCATAGATCTGGCGACCGAAGCCGGTCCATTTCAGGAAGATGATCATCGCAATGAAAACCACGATAACGATCCAGAACAGGTTGTTGATACCCAGAAAGCTGTTGAGCGCAAATGTCTTATAGCCCTCCAGCATCTTATCGGAGCTGACCCACTGGGTGCCGGAGATGAAGTAGGTAAGTCCGCGGTAGATATACTGCATACCCAAGGTGGCAATGATGGGGATGACCTTGCCCTTGGAAATAACTACGCCGATTACCAGACCGCACAGGGTGCCGACCAAAATGGCGAACAGGAAGGCAACCACGGGATTGGTGATGTAACCATCACGCATCATAAGGCAGGTGGACATGCCGCTCAGCGCCAGAGTAGCGCCGATGGAAATGTCAATACCGCCGATAAGCAGTACCAGCAGCATACCAAAGGCCAGCACCGCTGTATAAGCATAGTTCTGTGTCAGCTGGCTGATGACGGTTCCGGAAAGGAATTTGCCGCCGCTGCGCCACTGGATCACAGCTACCAGCAGGATCATAACCAGAAGCAGGGAAGCTTCACGGCTACGGAACAGTTCCGACAGCTTTCCTTTGTTCTTGAGGGTAGTATTCTTCATATCACATACTCCCTTCTGCAGCTGTCTGCTTGGTCATTGCCAGTGCCAGGATCTTTTCCTGGGTGGCTTCTTCCCGGCTCAGCTCACCAGTGACACGGCCTTCACACATAACCACGATCCGATCGCACATACCCAGGATCTCCGGCATTTCCGAGGAGATCATCACAATGGCGTAGCCTGCCTGAGCCAGCTCGCCCATGATCTCATAAATGGCGGCTTTTGCGCCTACGTCCACGCCCTTGGTAGGTTCATCGAGGATCAGGACCTTGAAATCGGAGCCCAGAGCCTTGGCAACCACCACCTTTTGCTGGTT
>JAZPXW010000047.1:0-16779 GCA_045543895.1 Faecousia sp. | reverse complement strand
CCGCTTTCCACATGACCATGCCCGCCAAGGCTTACCGCTATGCCATCCCCACCGAGTACTATGTCAACGATTCCATCCGCCGCTACGGCTTCCACGGCACTTCCCACAAGTATGTTGCCCGCCGTACCGCCGCTCTGGTGGGCAAGACCGAGTTCAAGATGGTCAACTGCCACCTGGGTAACGGCTCTTCCATGTCCGCTGTGAAGGACGGTAAGTGCATGGATACCACCATGGGCCTGACTCCTCTGGCCGGTGTGCCTATGGGCACCCGTTCCGGTGACATCGATCCCGCTGTGGTGCAGTTCATCTGCAACAAGTACGGCATGAGCGTTGACGAGTGCCTGAACATGCTCAACAAGAAGTCCGGCATGCTGGCTATGTCCGGCACCTCCTCTGACTTCCGTGACCTGGAAGACGGCGCAAAGAACGGCGACGAGAACTGCGCTCTGGCCCGTGAGAAGTTCTGCTACGAGGTAGCCAAGTATGTTGGCGCTTACGCTGCTGCTCTCAATGGCATTGATGTGCTGACCTTCACCGCCGGTGTTGGCGAGAACGACGGCGCTGTCCGCGCCAGAGTGTGCGACTACCTGGGCTTCCTGGGTGTCAAGATCGGTCCCGAGCTGAACAGCAAGCGCGGCAAGGAGATGGTCATCTCCACTCCCGACTCCAAGGTTCAGGTTTGGGTGGTTCCCACCAACGAAGAGCTGATGATTGCTCAGGATACCGCTGAGCTGGTCAATGCTGCCAAGTAATTTAAGATAGAATTTGGGGGCGGAAGGGTTACTTCCGCCCCTTTCTGTATAGGAGGAAAATATGAAAACAGCTTCTGAGCGTTTTTTGGAATATGTTACCTTTGATACGATGTCCGATGAGTTTTCCGAAACCTGTCCTTCCACTGAGAAGCAGAAGGTGTTCGGCGCATACCTGGTGCAGGAAATGAAGGACATTGGTATCCAGGATGCCTATATGGACGAGCACGGCTATGTCTACGGCACAGTTCCCGGCGATCCCCGGCTGCCTACCATTGGCCTCATTGCTCATATGGATACCTCGCCAGACACTTCCGGAGAGAATGTCAAGGCCCAGACCGTACTGTATGAAGGCGGCGATATTTGCCTGAACCCCGAGAAGGAGATCTATTTGCGGGTCAAGGATTATCCAAATCTAAAAAATCACATCGGCAAGCATCTGATCGTCACCGACGGCACAACGCTCCTGGGCGCGGACGATAAGGCGGGCATTGCGGAAATTATGACCGCTGCCGAGTTCCTGCTCAGCGCACGCATCAGCCACGCTACCTTGCGCATCGCCTTTACCCCCGACGAGGAGATCGGACGGGGCGCTGACCTGTTCAATGTAAAGGACTTCGGGGCAGATTACGCCTATACTGCCGATGGCGGCCCTGTGGGTGAGATCGAATACGAAAACTTCAATGCGGCAGGTGCTGCGGTGGAGGTGGCAGGTCTCAACATCCACCCCGGCTCCGCCAAGGATAAGATGGTCAATTCCCAGCTGCTGGCTATGGAATACCAGAGCCTGCTGCCTGCCCACCAGCGGCCCGAATGCACCGAGGGCTACGAGGGCTTTATCCACCTGACCGATATGCAGGGCGAGGTAGAGCGCAGTGTCCTGCGCTACATCATCCGGGATCACGATATGGAAAAGTTCCAGCAGAAGAAGGCACTGATGGCCGCCGCTGCCGACTACATGAACCGCAAGTACGGCGAGGGTACCGTTACTGTAACCATTCGGGACAGCTACTACAATATGCGCGAGAAGATCGAGCCCTGCATGTATGTGGTGGAGCGGGCAAAGTGCGCTATGGAGGCTGTGGGAATGCAGCCGGTAGAGGTCCCCATCCGTGGCGGTACCGATGGCGCGCGGCTTTCCTATATGGGTCTGCCTTGCCCCAATCTCTGCACCGGCGGCGAAAACTATCACGGACGCTTTGAATTCATCCCGGTGGAGGATATGGACCTTTGCACCCGTATGCTGGTGGAGATCCTCACAACGGTATAAAACCGCCTTTCGACGCAGCACCAAAGCCTCCCCTGTGTAAGGGGAGGTGCCCCGCAGGGGCGGAGGGGTTGTCAATCCCGCAGTCAGCTATGCTGACTGCGGTTCGCTTACCCTTTACACAAGGGAGCCTTGGGTGCTCCCAAACCAGTTAAATGAACTTGAATTTGACGAATTGCTTACGATAGAATATGTAGGGGCGACCATTGGTCGCCCGCGGGCGGCGGATCGCCGCCCCTACAATGTCATTCGTAGGATTGTTTGCTAAACGTGGATTCAAGGAGGTGAGAGCGAATGGGAAAAATTCTTGGTTCATGGAGCGGAATGAGAAAGTACCTTGAACAAGAGATGCTCGCTGATTCATTACAAGGCAGAATACGATACGGTTGCACCACATATGTTGGAATGGATGGATGTCGAATTTTTGAGGTGTGTATAGATGGGGTGCAAGTAAAACGTTTCTCTTGGGAAACAGTAAACACTTATTTTATCGATAACGGACATACAAAAAATCCTGCGCCAAGCGGTATTGGTGAATATTGGACAGAGTTTTGGCAGCTATTAGAAAAATATCCTATCAATCAACGTACAGAATATACTGATGAGGAATTCTGTGAAGCTCTAGAAGCATATCGCAATCAAAACATACAGGAGAGTATATTCTCGAGCAATCCTATTATCAGAATGTTTGCGGTTTTGGACAGGAGAATTGGAAAAAGAACGCTCTCCAAAATACAATCTTCCATTGATGAGCAACCAGAGTGGCTGCGTCAATTTTACGAACTAAGGCTTCATACGGAAGTAAACAGTATGGATAAACCTATTTGACCAATACCAAGTTATCGAATTGGTTGCCGCACACCC
The DNA here is from genome assembly GCA_045543895.1 of Faecousia sp. Lineage (GTDB taxonomy): Bacteria > Bacillota > Clostridia > Oscillospirales > Oscillospiraceae > Faecousia. The sequence goes on along the minus strand of JAZPXW010000047.1, from coordinate 13,899 downwards.
GAATGCTGGTGGAGATCTTTACAACCGTATAAAAAATACCGGAGCAGGTTTCCTGCTCCGGTATCTCTTTTTGAAATTAGTTTTCAAAGTCAGCTTCTTCAGCAACTTCTTCGACGATCTCTTCGATAGCTTCGGCAACTTCTTCAGCAGCTTCCTCGATCGATTCTTCGCAGCAGCATTCGCATTCGCACTCGCCATCGCAGTCGCAGTCGCACTCGCCGTCACAGCAGCATTCCTCTTTGCAGCAGGGCAGGGAAGCCAGGACCTTCTTGCACCAGGCGACGATCTGGTTGCCGTAGGTGGCAATCACATACACAGCACCGGCGATAGCAGCCAGGGCAACAACGATCTTGGCGATCAATTTTGCAACTTTCATAATAATAGCCTCCATTTATTTTGTATTTCTATAATGAGTATAACCAAACAGGGAGAAAAATGCAACAACTTTTTTGTGAAACCCGACCACGCTTGGCTTATATATAGCCGTACATTCCCCGGATGCTCACTTCACCGGAGCTGACTGTTTCCCGGTGTCCGTCGGAAAACTCCACTACCAGCGCGCCATCCCGGTCGATGTTACGGGCGATGCCGTGGCGCACCTGGGTGGGGGTGACTACCGAGATTTCTTTGCCCAGGGTCACGCAACCGGCACGGTATTGCGCCAGGATCGCCTCTTTACCAGGCAGAAGCTGGTCTGACATAGCCTGCAGCGAACAGAGAATGGCTGCCGCCAGCTGGGGAACGCTGATTTCTTTGCCGGTGATTTCCGCGAGAGAAGTGGCAATATGGCGGATATCCTCCGGGAAATCTCCGGTTTTCTGGGTACAGTTGATGCCGATTCCCACCACAGCGAAATCCGCATTCCCCGCATTGTCCAGGGAAAGCTCTGTGAGGATGCCACCAAGCTTTTTTTTGCCGACCACCAGATCGTTGGTCCACTTGATGCCCGGGCGCAGCCCGGTGACCGATTCGATGGCATTGCACACATACACGCCCACGGCGCAGGTCAGATGCATGAGCTGCGTAGCGTGGCAGCAGGGACGCAGCAGAAAGGAAAGGTAGATGCCGCTGCCGTCGGGGGAGTGGAAGCTCCGCCCCAACCGGCCTCTGCCGGCGGTTTGCGCCTTTGCCAGCAGCGCTGTGCCGTGGGGCGCACCCTGCAGCCCCATGGCCTTTGCCCGGCTGTTGGTGGAATCTATGGTATCAAACCAGTGGATATGTTCTTTGTGGGGATAGTCCCCGGGGAGTGCTGATAAAAGGGAATATAGCATCAGTCAATGTCCTTGATCACTTCTTCCGGAGCCTGGTCCAGCACTTCGGGATGGGCCAGAAGTCTGCGGTAATACTTAAAGAAGGTGGCGTAGTAGTAGCCGTCTACGATACGCTCGTCCAGCACGAATTTCACATCGATGTACTTCTTCTGCACCACGGTGCCATCCTCCTGAAGTTCCAATGCTCTGCGCTTGCAGCCGAAAGCACCGAATGCGGGGATGTTACCGAAGTCGTACAGGTGGTGGTAGATGGGCGGGATACCCAGGCTGCCCATGGAGGTGAAGAACAGGCTTCCGTGGAAGGGCGACAACTCCAGCAGGAACTTAGGAAGCAAGCCGAAGTAGTCCAGCAGCTTCAGCAGCCATACGATAAATTTCAGAACCACGCTGGGGATCAGGTTCAGATACATGATCAGACTATCCAGGCTGGAATCCAGCTCCTGGGTACGCTTAACATCCTCCACCGCAGCATTGAGCTTGTTGTAAACATCCAATGCGGTATCGCTGGGAGTCAGATGTACCTTAATGGAGGTGTCGGGGGAATCGATGGTCATTTCCTTTTTGACTACCATGCAGTACTGGATGTCGTTACCCCGGGAGTAGACCTTCTGACCGGAGATGAATCGGTTCAGCTGGGGATACCTGGCGATGCCCCGCACATAAGCTGCCAGCAGCACATGGGTGATGCCGAAATTGGTGTAGCCCTCTTTGCGCTTTTGACGGATGTAACGGTCGATATGGGTGATCACAAAGGATTCCTCAAACAGGTTGGAGCAGGTGTTCCGCTCCACCTGGAAGAACGCGGTGATCTGCGCCATGGGGGCCAGGGTGCGGATCTTGCGGCCGTCGATCCGGTCGCCCCAGGTGGGGTGATATTCGCCGATGGGGTGGATGCGGATGGCAAGGACCATCACCATAAAGGCAAGGCAAAACAGCACATCCGGCAATATCAAGGGAAGCACGGCCCAATCCCCTGCCAGCAGCTCTGCCCGGTAGAGATAGGCAAGGGCAGCCAGAGGAATGGCATGGAGCGGCAGCAGCCAGAAGGCCCGGTTGCCCCGGCTGGCAGTGATGTCTGTGTAAAGGATGGCGATAAACAGCAGCACCGCCCAGAACAGCACATCGGTCAGGGGCGCAAAGCCAAATTCCAGCAGCCGGATGGCATAATATGCGCAGATCATCCAAACGGGGATGGCGGTTTTGTAGAACATCTCTTTTCCCCAGATCAAGGCGATGAGCACATACAAAATTGCGGCTGCCGAGGGAAGCACGATCTGTGTCCATACATTTTCGCAGGGCAGAGCATCGGTGCATTCAAAAACGATGCGGCAAACGGCAGAGGCAAAAGCCAAAACCGCCGCGATCCAGGTCAGCGCATTCCTGCGGCTGACAAATAAACTAAGTCTTCTTTCCATAAAAACCTCCGTTATCTCTTTTTTGCGGGGGATCACTTACAGATTTTTTGTTTCAGTGCGGCAATGAATTCCGGTGCCGTGCCGCAGCAGCCGCCAAGAAGGGATGCACCCATGCCATAACAATCTGCCGAAATTTCAGCGAATTCTTCGGGCATCATGGGATAGTGGGGGAGTTGATCCTGCCCAATGGTGGGGATGCCTGCGTTGGGCTTACAGACGATGGGAATGCGGATATGACGGCGCAGCTTGCTTACAAGTCCCGGCGTCATAGAGTCTGCGGCAACGCAGTTAAAGCCCACCGCCGCGGCGCCCGCATCTTCCAGTTCTTTCAGCACAGGCACTGCATCCATGCCGGAGAACAGGCTGCCGTCCGGCTGCATGGTAAAGGTGAAGATGCAGCAATTTGCCCTTTCCAGCTCTGCTGCTGTGAAGATCGCCTCTGCCTCCTGGGGGTACATGAGCGTTTCCGCCATCAGCAGATCCACACCGCCATCCACAAGACCCTTGATCTGGCAGCGGTAGTTTTCCACCAAAAGGTCAAAATTCTTGGGATCCCAGCTGTCTGTGAAGGCGGCCAGGGTGGTCAGGTCGCCCGCCACCAGTACATCGGGACTAACGCTTCTTGTCAGCGCTGCCAGGTGGGCGTTGACCGCTTCGGTCTGGTTGTGAAGATTTACCCTTTCCAGGGCAATGGGCTGCGCCTGGAAGGTGGGGGCAAGCAGGATCTGGCTTCCGGCTTCCGCATACTTGCGCTGCAGGGAAATGAGCTTTTCGGGATTTGCCAGGATCCATTCCTCGGTGCAGCAGCCCCGGGGCATACCGGCTTTCATCAGGTTGGAGCCGGTGGCTCCGTCCAGCAGCACAGGCCCTTGAGAACACAGCTGCCAGAGTGCTTCTTTGGTTATCATTGCATCCACTCCAATAGATAGCTTCGTGTTATTATAGTGTAAATTGAGGAAAAATGCAACACAGATTGACGAAAAGACGGTTATTTGTTATAATCACTACAAATTTGAACAGGAGGTTTTCTTATGAAAAAGACTGCTTTGAGAGAATATGCGCGCTTGATCGTCCGCAGCGGCGTCAATGTGCAAAAGGGCCAGGAGGTCATGGTGTATGCCGGCCTGGATCAGCCCGAATTTGTAAAAATGGTGGTGGAGGAAGCTTATAAGGCCAAGGCTTCCAAGGTCATTGTGGAGTGGGACTATCAGCCTCTGGCCAAGATCCACACCCGCTACCAGAGCCTTAAGACCATGAGCACCGTGCCCGAGTGGGTCAAGGCCCGCCGCCAGCACATGGTGGACACCGTGCCTTGCCGCATCCATCTGATCTCTGACGATCCCGACGGACTCAAGGGCATGGATATGGCAAAGGTGGCAAAGGCCCGTAAGGTGACCTTCCCCATTTTGAAACCCTATGCCGATCAGCTGGAGGGCAAGCAGCAGTGGTGCATCGCTGCTGTTCCCGGCGCAGCCTGGGCAAAGAAGGTGTTCCCCGGTGTGCGCACCTCTGTGGCGATGGAGAAAATGTGGGAAGCCATTTTGTCCACCTCCCGTGTGGATGATGACCCCATCAAGGCCTGGGAAAAGCACAATGCGGATCTGGCAGACCGCTGCGCTTACCTCAACTCCCTGGGAATCCGCAGCCTGCACTATACTGCCGATAACGGCACCGACCTGACCGTGGGCATGATCCCCGAGGCACAGTTCTGCGGCGGCAGCGAGGTCAGCCGTCTGGGCATTACCTTCAATCCCAACATCCCCACCGAGGAATGCTTCATTTCTCCTAAGAAGGGTGAGGCAGAGGGTATCGTGTATTCCACCAAGCCCCTGTCCTACCACGGTCAGCTGATCGACAATTTCTCCATCCGTTTTGAAAACGGCAAGGCCGTGGAAGCCCACGCAGAGGTGGGCGAGGAGCTGCTGAACACCATGCTCTCTATGGATGAGGGCGCTGCCTACCTGGGTGAGTGCGCTCTGGTGCCCCAGCACAGCCCCATCTGCGAGAGCGGCCTGCTGTTCTATAATACTCTGTTCGATGAGAACGCAGCCTGCCATCTGGCTATGGGCATGGGCTATGCCGACACCATCCGGGATCACCACAACCGTACCCTGGAGGAGTGCCGCCAGCTGGGCATCAACGATTCCATGATCCACGAGGATTTCATGATCGGCTGCGACAGCATGAACATCGATGCCATCTGTGAAGACGGCAAGACCGTGGCGATCTTCCGTAACGGCAACTGGGCATTCTAAAAAATAATAAAAAATCCGAAAAAAACACTTGCATTCTGGCTTCTTGTGTGCTACAATAGCCGAGCGATTGAAATTGCTGGGGCAATTATGCCCTCTTAACTAACGAGAAAGAGGTGAACAACATGAAGGAAGGTATCCATCCTAACTACGAACAGACTACCATTCGCTGTGCTTGTGGCAATACTTTTACCACCGGCTCCACTAAGAAGGAAATCAGAGTTGAAATCTGCTCTAAGTGCCACCCTTTCTACACCGGCAAGCAGAAGCTGGTCGACACCGGTGGACGTGTTGACCGTTTCAACAAGAGATTCAACCTGAAGTAAGCTTTAAGCCTGCACTGCGTACAGCGGTGCGGGCTTTTTGCTTTTTAAGCCGAAAAAAGTTGCCATGGCACCTCAATTCGTGGTATAATAAACAGAAGTGATATGGAGGAGACTATGGAAACGAATTTTGAGTACAAAAATCAAGAACGGGCAGTACTGGTGGGTCTGAACGCCGATTGCTTTACCCAGGCGCAGACTGCCACCGACGAGACCTTGGAGGAACTGGAAGCGCTACTGGAGACCGCCGGCGGCTTTTGTACTGCCAAGATCCTGCAGAATAGACACACCCCCGATTCCCACAGCTTCATTGGCGAGGGCAAGGCACAGGAAGTGCGTATGCTGGTGGAGGCGACCAATTCCACCATGGTGGTGTTTGATAACGAGCTTTCTCCCGGCAACATCCGGGCATTGGAAGAAATTATGGGCGTGCCGGTGCTGGACCGCAGCGCGCTGATTCTGGATATTTTTGCCCAGCGGGCCAAAACCAAAGAGGGCAGACTCCAGGTGGAGCTGGCCCAGTACCAGTACCTGCTGCCCCGGCTCTCCGGCATGGGCAAGAGCCTTTCCCGGCAGGGCGGCGGCATTGGCACCCGGGGTCCCGGTGAGACCAAGCTGGAATCTGACCGCCGTCACATCCGTGAACGGATCTCCCGGCTGCAATCGGAGCTGGAGCAGGTGCGCCAGGTCCGTGGTGTGCAGCGGGAAAGAAGAATGAAAAACTCTGTGCCGGTGGTGGCCATCGTGGGCTACACCAACGCAGGCAAATCTACGCTGCTCAATCAGCTGACCGATGCGGGCATTCCTGCCAACAACCGGCTGTTTGATACTTTGGACACTACCTCCCGTCAGCTTACGGTGTCTGACAATCTGGATGTGATCCTTTCCGATACTGTCGGTTTTATCGCCAAGCTGCCACACCATCTGGTGGATGCCTTCCGTGCGACCCTGGAAGAGCTGGAATATGCCGACCTTCTGCTGCATGTGATCGACTCGGCAGACCCCAACCGGGAGGAGCACATTCGGGTGGTGGATTCCCTTATTGCGAAATTGGCAAAGCCCGGCACTCCTGTGCTGCGGTGCTACAATAAGGCCGACCTGGTGGAAAAGACCGAAATCCCCGTTGGGGAAGACGTGGTGGCGATTTCCGCGAAAAAGGGCTATGGCATGGAAGCGCTGCTTGCTGCCATTGAAAACGCTTTGGGAAAGGCCCGGCATCATGTGGTGCTGACCCTGCCCTACAGCATGGGCGGTATGGTGGAGACCCTGCACAACAATGCCAAGGTCCATTCTGTGGAGTACACCGGCGAGGGAATCGTGGTGGACACCGTGGTGGATGATATCCTCTACGGACGACTCAAGGAGTATATTACGAAGGAGTGCTGATCTCTTGGACGAGTATCTGGTACCGACCCAATACGGCGAAGATGAATTCGTCGAAAAGAAATCCCGGTTCATTGGAAGAGTCTGGCCTGTGGAGACAGAGGAAGAGGCTCTGGCTAAGATCCAGGAAATGAAAAAGCAGCACTATGATGCGACCCACAACTGTTGGGCATATGTAATCAAGGACGGTGCTATGCGGTTCTCTGACGACGGAGAACCGGGCGGCACCGCCGGAAATCCCATGATGCAGGTGCTGCAGCGCGAAAATCTCTATAATGTAGTGTGCGTGGTGACCCGCTATTTTGGCGGCATTCTGTTGGGCGCAGGCGGTCTTGTGCGTGCCTACACCAAGGGCGCAAAGATCGCCATCGATGCAGCCGGAAAGTCTATGAAACGGGTGTGGACGGTGCTGTATGTGCCGTGCCCCTATACATATTACGAGCGGGTGAAGCTGGAGATTGAAGCCTTTGGCGGCATCCTGCGGACTACGGAATTTGGTGCTGAGGTGGAGCTGGAGATCTTGCTCCCCGAACAGCAGGTGAAGCCCTTTTTGGAAAAGCTCACGGATATGACCGCAGGTACTGTGGAAGGTATGGAGACCGGGCAGGAATACCGGGCATTCCCGGTTTGAAAGGAGCAGGAATATGACCATTCGGGAAGAATTGGAATACCAGGAGCATCGCAGGCTCAACCCGCTGGCTGCATTTTCCGATTGCAGCGCAGGCCGTCCCGCGCCTTATCAGCCCAAGGATAATGACATCCGCACCTGCTACCAGCGGGATGCGGACCGGATCGTGCATTGCAAGGCGTTCCGCCGCCTGATGCACAAGACCCAGGTGTTTCTCCGCCCAGAGGGCGACCACTACCGCACCCGGATGACCCATACCATGGAGGTCTCCCGGATCGGCCGTACCATCACCCGAGCCCTGGCGCTGAATGAAGACTTGACAGAGGCCATCGCTCTGGGTCACGACCTGGGACATACCCCCTTCGGTCACGCCGGTGAGGACGCACTGACTGCTTGCCTGGGCAAGGAATTTTGTCACAACGAGCAGAGCCTGCGCATCGTGGATGTGCTGGAAAACGGCGGCCGGGGTTTGAATTTGACCCACGAGGTGCGCCTTGGAATCCTGGGGCATACCGGTTCTTATATCCCCAAGACTCTGGAAGGCCGTGTGGTCCGCTGGGCAGACCGGATCGCCTATGTCAATCACGATATTGACGATGCCATCCGAGCAGGCATTCTGACGGATACGGATATTCCCCGCAGCGTATCCAATGTGCTGGGCGAGAGCCACGGCGAGCGGATTGATACTCTGGTGTGCGATATGATCGTCACCTCTCGGGAAGCGGGCGATATCGTCCTATCTCCTGCGGTGGAAAAGGCGGTGGATGAGCTGCGCAGCTTTATGTTTGAGCGGGTCTACCGCAATCCGGTTGCCAAGGGCGAGGAAGCCAAGGCAAAGGATATGATCAAACGGCTGTATGATTACTACTATAACCATCCCCAGCAGCTGCCGGAGGATTTTGAACCCCAGCTGAGCTTTGAGGGCTTGGAGCGTACCGTCAGCGACTATATTGCCGGTATGACCGACAAATACGCTGTTGATAAATTTACCGAGCTTTTTACCCCGATGGGGTGGCGCGTTCGGGGATAATGTGATATAATAAACTGATTATTTGGAAGGGAGGCACAGGCTATGGCTTTTCCGCCTGCATTTATTGATGAATTACTGGCAAGAAACCCCATTGAGGATGTGGTAGGGCAGTATGTGAATCTGAAGCGCTCCGGCGCTAACTTATTCGGCCTGTGCCCGTTCCACGGGGAAAAGACTGCGTCCTTTTCCGTGGCTCCCGATAAGGGCATTTACTATTGCTTTGGCTGCCACAAGGGTGGCGGTGCCATTAACTTTATGATGGAGCTGGAGGGGCTGAGCTACCCTGATGCGGTGCGCTCCCTTGCCAAGCGGGCAGGTATGGAAGTCCCGGAGGACGAGCAGTACCAAAGCCGCTACCGTCAGCAGGAACGGCTCTGGGCGCTGATGAAGGAGGCTGCCCGGTATTTCCATGCCCAGCTGTATTCTCCCGCCGGAGCAGAGGGTCTTGCCTATGCCCAAAAGCGCGGTATGCCCAAGGGAACGCTGACCACCTTCGGCATCGGTTTCGCTCCCAATACCTGGTCCGGGCTTACCGATGCCATGAAGAAGAAGGGCTACACCGAACAGGAACTGATCGACGCGGGGCTTGTATCCCAAAAGGGTAACCGTATCTACGACCGGTTCCGCAACCGCCTTATGTTTCCCATCATCGATGTCCGGGGCAACATCATCGGCTTTGGCGGCCGTGTGATGGACGATTCCACCCCCAAATACCTCAATTCCCCGGAGACCCTTATTTTCAACAAGAGAAAGAACCTGTTTGGTCTGAACTTGGCGAAAAAGAGTAAGCTGGGCTACCTGATTCTGGTGGAAGGCTATATGGATGCCATCGCCCTGCACCAGTACGGATTTGATTGCGCTGTTGCATCCCTTGGCACCAGCCTTACCGAGGAGCATGCGGTGCTGCTGAGCCGGTATACCGAGCAGGTGGTGCTGATCTACGATGGCGACGAAGCCGGTCAGCGTGCCACCCGCCGTGCCATCCCTATGCTGGAAAAGGCGGGCATCTCTGTTAAGGTGCTGAAAATGCGGGATGCCAAGGACCCGGATGAATACCTTAAGAAATTTGGCCCGGATAAGTTTAAGCTGCTGCTGGAGGAATCCTCCAACCGGGTAGAATATCAGCTGAACGCCATTGCCCGGAAGTACGACTTCCGGGAGGATGAGCAGCGCATCAAGTTTATCCAGGAGGCGGCAGAACTGATCTGCACCCTGGGAAGCCCCGTTCAGCGGGAAATTTACGGCGGCAGAGCTGCCGAAGCGGCCTCTATCAGTATGGAGGCTATGAAGCTGGAAGTGAACAAGGCCTTCAAGCGGCGCATCGCCTGGGAAAAGAAGCGGCAGGAAAAGATCGACTTGGCACCAGTCCAGGCACTGCAGCCCAAGAGCCGCACCATTCGCTACGACAATGTGAAATCTGCCATGGCAGAGGAAACGGTGCTGGCGCTGGTACTAAAAGATCCGTCGCTGCTGCAGCAGACCGGAAGGCTGACGAAGGAATGCTTCTCCTGCCAGCTGTTAGGCAGGATCTACGGTCAGCTGAAGGACCGCTATGCCCAGTATCTGGAGCTTTCTCCCGGCGTGCTGGAGGATCTGACAGCCGAGGAAATGTCCCACCTGGTGGGCATCACCCAGCGGCACCAGGGCCCTGTGAACGAAACGGCTTTGGCGGATTGCATCCGCACCATCTTGGCAGAGCATCAGGCGGCAGGCGTTGCCACCGAGGATGATCTGATGGCTCTGCGCAACCAATTTAAGGAAAGAAAAGGAGTCAAAGCATGACAACTGGACTTGCAGAACTCCATCATAGGGAATCTGCTGTTTCCGTTGGCGATGAGGATATGACCCAGTACCTCCGGGAGATCCGCCAGTTTCCTTTGCTCAATGCGGAGGAAGAGCGGAATCTGGCTATGGGCTGCGCCCGGGGCGATGAGGCTGCCATCCGTCAGATGGTCAATTCCAATCTGCGGCTGGTGGTCTCTGTGGCGAAGGAATATGCCGGCCGTGGCGTGCCGCTGCTGGATCTGATCCAGGAGGGCAGTATCGGCCTGCTGGTAGCGGCAAAAAAATTCGACTATACCCTCGAAAACCGCTTTTCTACCTATGCTACCAAGTGGATCCGCCAGGGCGTGACCCGTTGCCTGATGAATCACGCGCAGATGATCCGCATTCCCATACATACCGCCGAGCGGATGCGAAAGGTGCTTCTTGCCAAAGCAACGCTCCTGCAGGAGACCGGACAGGAACCCTCCGAGCAGGAGATCGCGGAGCATTGCGATATGCCGGTGGACAAGGTGCGCCAGCTGCTGCAGCTGAATCCGGAGACCTGCTCTCTGGATGCCCCTGTCGGTGCAGAGGAGGATGCTACCCTGGGCGTACTTTTGGAGGATATCCTTTCTCCCCAGCCCCAGGAGGAGCTGGTGCGGGAGGAACTGAACCGTACCATGGATGCGCTGCTGTCCATGCTCACCGAGCGGCAGAGAATGGTCCTGCGGCTGCATTTCGGCATGGAGGACGGGGTGTGCTACTCCCTGGAGCAGATCAGCATTCGTTTTGGTGTGTCCAAGGAACGGGTGCGGCAAATTGAGCGCCAGGCAATGGAACGGCTGCAAAAGCTGGGTGCTGGCCTGGGGCTGGAGGACTTTTTGGAATGAACGATCTTATTTTTGAATTTGAGAGAGCCCCCTGGGAGCTGGCTATCGAAAAGCTTCGCAAAGGAGATTCTATCTCTGCGGTGCGTCTGCTGACCCTGCTGGAAGGGGAAGAGGAGGCTGCCGTAGAGGATGCGTTCCTGGAGCTGGAAGAGAAGGGCGTTGCCTTGTCTGTTTCCGATTTATCCAAGAGCTATGGCTCCGGCGAGACCGAGAAGCGGCTTCGCCTGGAGGAGAACCTGGTAAAGACCGGGAAACTGCTCGGGAGTCTGGAAGAAAACGATCCTCTGGCGCTGTACCTTCGGGAGATCGCCCAGGTTCCTGCAGCGGGAGACCCCCAGCTGCTGGCACAGCGACTTTTGGACGGGGAGGATGTCACGCAGCTTTTGGTGAATATTTCGCTGAGCCGTGCCATTTCCGCTGCGGAAGCGATGACCGGCTACGGTGTGCTGCTGCTGGATCTGATCCAGGAGGCAAGCATGGGCCTGTGGCAGGGTGTGCTGCATTACACAGGCGGTGATTTCGATGCCCACATCGATTGGTGGATCGGGCAGTATCTGGCAAAGGCTGTGACCCTGCAGGCCAGGGAAAACGGCGTAGGCCAAAAAATGCGCAAGGCGCTGGAAGATTACCGGGCAGCGGATAAGCGGTTGCTGACACAACTGGGCAGAAACCCTACTCTGGAGGAAATCGCCCTGGAGATGGGCACCTCCCCGGAGGATGCGGAGGTATACCAGGAGATGCTCCGTACCGCCAGCATCCTGGAAAAAGCGAAGAAGCAGCCCGAAGGCCCTCAGCCGGAGGATGAGCAGGCTGTGGAGGATACGGCTTATTTCCAAAGCAGACAGCGCATCGGTGAGCTTCTATCTACCCTCACGCCCCAAGAGGCAGAGGTGCTGAACCTGCGGTTTGGTCTGGAGGGAAAGCTGCCCGCCACACCTCATGAAACCGCGTCCAAGCTGGGCATCACCGCGGATGAAGTGATCCGCATGGAGACCGAGGCGCTGAGCAAGCTTCGCACCCAAGTTTAACAAAGAGAGGAAATAAAAATGGCCAAAACTTATACCGTTGCCATTGACGGCCCTGCCGGTGCAGGCAAGAGCACCATCGCCCGCGCCCTTGCCAAGGAGCTGGGCTATTACTATGTGGATACCGGCGCGATTTACCGCACCGTTGCCTATTTTTTGGACCTGCTGGGTGTGAGCCCCAAGGATGTGGATGGCGTGGAGCGCTATCTGGACGAGCTGACCATCGACATCCAATATGATGAAGAGGGCAAGCAGCACATGATCATGAATGGCATGGATGTGTCCGAGGACATTCGTACCCCGGAGATCTCCCAGAAAGCCAGTCTGGTCTCTGCCCACGCCATCGTCCGGGATATGCTGCTGGATATGCAGCGGGATGTGGCGAAGAAGCATAATGTGATCATGGACGGCCGGGACATCGGTACCGTGGTGCTGCCCAAGGCTACCGTGAAGATCTTCCTCACCGCTTCTCCCGAGGTGCGGGCCCAGCGCCGTTTGGAAGAGATGCAGGCGAAGGGCCAAAAGGGCAATTTCCAACAGGTACTGGCAGATATCCAAAAGCGGGACTACCAGGATAGCCACAGAGCCATTGCACCGCTGAAGCGGGCGAAAGACGCAGTGCTCTTGGACACCTCTGAGCTGGATATCGATGGCGTGGTGGAAGCCATGAAGAAGATCGTAGGGGAGAAGATCTCCCTATGAGTATTACAGTAGCCAAAAGCGCCGGCTTTTGCTTTGGCGTCAGCCGTGCTGTGGAGACCGTGGAGCGGGAAGTGAAGGCGGGCAAACAGGTTGCCACCCTGGGTCCCATTATCCATAACCGCCATGCGGTGCGGCACTTTGAGGATATGGGCGTCAGCGTGATCCAGTCCCCGGAGGATGCAGCTCCCGGCAGTACCGTGATCATCCGTTCCCACGGCGTGTCCCAAGCAGTATACCGGCGGCTTCAAAATATGGGCGTTGAGGTGGTGGATGCCACCTGCCCCTTTGTAAAGCGCATTCACGACATCGTCAGCCGGGAAGAAAAGGATGGCTATATTCCTGTGATCATAGGCACCCGTTCCCACCCGGAGGTGGAGGGGATTGCCGGCTGGTGCAGCAAATGCCGGATCTTTGAAAGCCCGGAGGAGCTGCAAAATTGGATCAAAACAGAGGAAATTTCCTCCGATTTGCCAATTTGTATGGTTTCGCAGACCACCTCCACAGAATCTTTGTGGAAAAAGTGTTGCGAAATTGCAAAAAAACAGTTTACTAACTTGAAAATATTTGATACAATATGCAGAGCAACTGAATCTCGGCAGAGCGAAGCGGCAAAATTGAGTTCAATTTGTCAGGCCATGGTCGTTGTAGGTGATGTAAGCAGTTCCAACACGGGCCGTCTCGCAATGATTTGCCGGGAACACTGCGGCAAGGTTACCCTGGTGGATAACGCCGGTGAACTGGATCCTTGTTTCTTTCGCGGTGTATCTGATGTTGGAATCACTGCCGGTGCGTCAACACCTGCGTGGATTATAAAGGAGGTCAATAAGACTATGAGCGAAATTCTTACTAATGATGCTGTGATGGAGGAGAGCTTTGCCGAGCTCCTGGAGCAATCCATCAAGACTTTAAATACAGGAGATAAGGTCATTGGCACTGTTACCGGTATCGGTAACACCGAAGTCCAGGTCGATCTGGGCACCAAGCATGCCGGCTACATTCCTTATGACGAAGTCAGTGCAGATCCCTCTGTGAAGCCCGAGGACATCCTGTCCGTCGGCCAGGAGATCGAAGTTTTCGTCGTTCGCGTGAACGATCAGGAAGGCACCGTGCAGCTGAGCAAGAAGAAACTGGACGGCATGAAGATTTGGGACGAGATGGCTACCTTCGCTGAGGAGAAGACCACTGTGGAAGGCACCATCACCGAGGAGAACAAGGG
>JAZPXW010000046.1:0-6536 GCA_045543895.1 Faecousia sp. | reverse complement strand
GTCTTGCCGGTGCCACTGAGGCCGAAGAACAGAGCGGTGTTCTGGCCGTTCATGTCGGTGTTGGCGGAGCAGTGCATGGAAGCCATGCCGTTCAGGGGCAGGAAGTAGTTCATCATGGAGAACATACCCTTCTTCATCTCGCCGCCGTACCAGGTGTTCAGGATGACCTGCTCACGGGAGGTCAGGTTAAACAGAACAGCGGTCTCGGAGTTCAGACCCAGCTCCTTGAAGTTCTCTACCTTTGCCTTGGAAGCGTTGTAGATGACGAAGTTGGGCTCGAAGTTCTTCAGCTCTTCCTCGGAGGGAGTGATGAACATATTCTTTACGAAGTGAGCCTGCCATGCCACTTCCACGATGAAGCGGATAGCCATACGGGAGTCGGGGTTGGTGCCGCAGAACAGGTCCATGACATACAGCTTCTTGGGGCCGGACAGCTGCTTCAGAGCCAGCTCCTTGCAGGCGTTCCAGGTCTCCACGGAAGCGGGCTTGTTGTCGTTGGCGAATTCGGGGGAGGTCCACCACACGGTGTCCTTGGAAGTGTCGTCCATAACGATGAACTTATCCTTAGGAGAACGGCCGGTGTAGATGCCGGTCATAACATTGACAGCGCCCAGCTCGGTAACCTGGCCCTTATCGAAGCCTTCCAGAGTGGGGTCAGTCTCAGCGATGAACAGCTCCTCGTAGGAGGGGTTGTGTACGATTTCGGTAGTACCGGTGATACCATACTTGCTCAGATCAATCTGTGCCATATTACTGATACCTCTTTCATTATTTTTTAGTAACACCCGGCTATGTAGGCTTTGCCCGCCCGGTGTCCATATTTTGCAAGGATATCATACACTACGCACCGGAAAAAATCAATAATATTCTGTAAATTTTTCGCCCTCCAACCCCTGATCACACCGGTTTATGGGGTGGTTTTCTGCTGGTTTCCTATTTACATTTTGGTTTTCTTGTGCTATTATGTATTTGGTGGAGATTGGATTTCTTGACGCCTGTTTCCGCCCTGTTTTACTGTATAATATATTATCCTATGGAGGTTTTATAAAAAATGGCTCAGAAAGTACAGTTTGTTGAGACTGTTATGCGTGACGCTAACCAGTCCCTCATTGCCACCCGTCTGCCCTTCGAGAAGTTCGAGCCCATGCTGGAGACCATCGACAAGGCCGGCTACTACGCTGCCGAGTGCTGGGGCGGCGCCACCTTTGACGTTTGCCTGCGGTATCTCAACGAAGATCCCTGGGAGCGTCTGCGGAAGATCCGCGCAAAAATGCCCAACACCAAGCTGCAGATGCTGCTGCGCGGTCAGAATGTTCTGGGCTATGCTCACTACCCCGATGATTTCGTTAAGCTGTTCGTGCAGAAGGCTGTGGAAAACGGTATGGACATCATCCGTATTTTCGACGCCCTCAACGACGTAAAGAATATGAAGGTCGCTATGGAAGCCACCGTCAATGCCGGCGCTATCGCTTCCGGCACCATTTCCTACACCACCTCTCCCGTCCATACCCACAAGAAGTATGTGGAGATGGTCAAGGAGCTGAAGGAAATGGGCGCCGGCACCATCTGCATCAAGGATATGGCCGGTATCATGGGTCCCCAGGAGGCTTACGACATGGTCTCCGCCATTAAGGACGCTGTGGATATGCCCATCGACCTGCACACCCACTCCACCACCGGTCTTGCATTCATGACCTACCTGAAGGCTGTGGAAGCCGGCTGTGTCATTATCGACACCGCCATTTCTCCCTTCTCCGGCGGCACCAGCCAGCCCGCAACCGAGACTCTGGCTTACGCTCTGCGTCAGCTGGGCTACCAGGTCGACCTGAACGACGAGTGCACCACAAAGATGGCTGACTACTTCAAGACCGTCCGTGACGAGTTCATTGCCGATGGCACTCTGATGCCCAAGGCTCTGGCTACCGACACCCAGTGCCTGACCTACCAGGTTCCCGGCGGTATGCTCTCCAACCTGCTTAGCCAGCTCAAGCAGATGAACGCTCTGGATAAGTTCGACGAGGCTCTGGCCGAGACTCCCAAGGTCCGTGCCGATATGGGCTATCCTCCCCTGGTCACCCCCACCTCCCAGATGGTCGGCGTGCAGGCTGTCCGCAATGTGCTGGACGGCGAGCGCTACAAGACCGTTTCCAAGGAGATCAAGGCTTACTGCCGCGGCGAGTACGGCACCACCCCCGCACCCATCAACCCCGAGATCAAGGCTCAGATCCTGAACGGCGACAAGGAAGTGGAGGGCCGCTATGCCGACACTCTGGCTCCCGTTGTGGATGCCACCCGGGAGAAGCTGGGCGATCTGGCTAAGTGCGACGAGGATGTGCTTTCCTACATTGCCTTCCCCAACCTGGCAGAGCGGTTCCTGGAAGAGCGCAAGGCCAAGGAAGAAAACAAAGTCACCTACACCATCGTTGAGTGCTAAGGAGGTCACGGAATTATGAAGTATAAAGTAACTCTTGAGGGCAAGACCTACGAGATCGAGGTCGAGGCCGGTCAGGCAATGTGCCTGGCTGAATACGAAGCCGTAGCTCCCGCTGCTCCTGCAGCTGCCCCTGTAGCCGCTCCCGTGGCTGCTGCACCCGCTGCAGCTCCCGCTCCTGCCGCCGTTTCCGTAGCTGCCGGTGAGGCCGTCAAAGCTCCCATGCCCGGCACCATCCTGAAGGTCAATGTGACCCAGGGTCAGGCTGTGAAGGAAGGCGATGTGCTGTGCGTTCTGGAAGCTATGAAGATGGAAAACGAGATCATGGCTCCCAAGGCCGGCACCGTTGCCCAGGTGGTCGCCGCCAAGGGCTCCAGTGTGAACACCGGCGATGTGCTGGTGGTCATCGCTTAATTGAATCTATAATAAAAAACGCACCTCTTACGAGGTGCGTTTTTTTGCGGGCGGATAATATCCGCCCCTACATTTCTATTCGTAGGGCGGGGGTTTACTCCCGCCGTTTTAGCCGATCCGCGGCGAGGCCTTGGTCCCGCCCTACATTGTTATTTCTTTGGGTACGGATTTTTTACATTGGTCCTGCCCAGCAAATAATCTACACTTACCCCGTAATAGTCGGCCAGTTTTTCGGCAAATTCTAAGGGCAGTGGGCGTTCTCCCCGCTCGTACTTGGAATACAAAGACTGGTCGCAGATCAAGTATTCGGCTATGTCTTTTTGTTTTAAATCTCTGTCTTCCCGCAAATCGCGGATTCGCAGCAGCATATTGCATCACCCTCATAAGCATACCGCAGGACATATCGTCCTATTGACATTTTGGACAATATGTCCTAAAATATGGATACTTCCAAAGAGGATTTTTACACTATGAGGTGATATTGTGGAGGATCATTCTCTTCGCGGGTACTTGAAAAGGCAGTCTACCGAAGAATTGGATTCCATTTTGCAATACTGCCTGCAGGAAGAAAACTATGCAAATTATGAGTATGTTATTCTAGAGATATTGCATATTTTAGATGAAAGAGGATTACCGGGAGTTTCTTGGAACAGGGGCGGATAATATCCGTCCCTACATTTCTATTCGTAGGGCGGGGGTTCACTCCCGCCGTTTTAGCAGATTCGCGGCGGGACCAAGGCCCCGCCCTACATTCTATCCTATCGGAATAGAAAACCCGTCCCCTACATTTTTATGAAAAAGGCTGCTACAGAAATGTAGCAGCCTTTGTTATTAACCAATGAGTGTTTGAATCAAGAAATAGAGCAGAATCAGAATGCCCAGGGCGATGCGGTACTGGCCGAAGATAGCGAAGCTGTTCTTCTTTACATACTGCATCAGCGCATTGATCGCCACCAGGCTTACCAGGAATGCCACCACACAGCCAACCAGCAGGATGCCCACCTCCAGGCCGGTGATCTTTGCGCCGTCGATGATAAATTTCAGAATTTTCAGCGCGCTGGCGCCCAGCATGGTGGGGATCGCCAGGAAGAAGGAGAATTCCGAAGCTGCGCTGCGGCTGACACCCAGGAAAATACCGCCAAGGATGGTTGCGCCGCTGCGGGATGTACCGGGGATCAGGCTCAAACATTGGAAGCAGCCGATGAACAGCGCTGTGCGCATATCAATGGCATACACGCTGCCCACCTTGGGCTTCAGCTCTTTATTCTTCTGCTCCACCAGCAGGAAGGCCACGCCGTAGATCACCAGGGTCAGCGCCACCACAAAGTAATTGTAAAGATGCTCGTCCAGCCAATCGTCCAGCAGCAGTCCGATCACCGCGGAGGGAAGCACCGCTACAATCACCTTGAACCAAAGGCCCCAGGTCATGGTCTTTTGCTTTTCGTTCTTCTTGGGGGAGAAGGGATTGAGCTTATGGAAAAACAGCAGCACCACCGCCAGAATGGCACCCAGCTGGATCACCACCTGGAACATTTCGTAAAAGGCCTCCGACACCTTAAGGGACATGATCTCCTCCAGCAGGATCAGGTGACCTGTGGAAGAAATGGGCAGCCATTCGGTGATGCCCTCAATGATGCCAAACAGCACCGCCTTTAAAATTTCAAGCATAATTGGTTCCTTCCTGTTGCCGTGGCAACACAAAAATGAAAGCTTCCTGGTTCCTATTTTAGCCTAAGCGGGTCATTCTGTCAACCTGGGCTGCGAGAATGACGCTTGTTCACAAATTACCCCTGTAGTCTTAACAAATTATTCACCCACAATCATATTTTTAGGGTATAATGAGAAAAAAAGAAACTTATAAGGAGGTCTATCTTATGGCTGTCTCTGTTTTGGTAGTGGAGGACGACCGCAACATTGCGGAGCTTCTGCAAATGTATCTGGAAAAGGAAGGCTATGCCGTGACCATCGCCGCCGATGGCGGTCAGGGTCTGAGCAAATTCCGTGCCATCAAGCCCGACCTGGTGCTGCTGGATGTGATGATGCCGGTGATGGACGGCTGGTCTGTGTGTAAGGCCATCCGTGCCGATGGCGATACCCCGGTGATCATGCTCACCGCAAAAAGCGAAACCGACGACAAGGTGACCGGCCTCAGGTCCGGCGCGGACGACTATATCACCAAGCCTTTTGAAATGAAGGAAGTGCTGGCCCGCATCGAAGCGGTGCTTCGCCGCAGCGACCGTGTTTCTGCGGAAAAGCAGACCCGCCGGCTGATGTTTGACAAGCTGGTGATCGATATGGATGCCTTTGAGCTGACCGTGGACGGCAAAAAGGTGGATATCCCTCCCAAGGAGATGGAGCTGCTCTTCTACCTGGCTTCCTCTCCCAACCGGGTGTACACCCGCAACCAGCTGCTGGACGAGGTATGGGGCTTTGATTACTTCGGCGATTCCCGCACCGTGGATGTCCATGTGAAGCGGCTGCGTGACAAGCTGGACGGCGTTTCCGAAAAATGGACCCTCAAAACCGTATGGGGAGTCGGCTATAAGTTTGAGGTGCTTTAATATGCGGTCCACCTTTAGCAGGATCTTCTTTCCCACCATGCTTCTGCTGCTTACGGCGCTGTTTTTGGTGGGTACCTCCTTTCAGATCCTGGTGCGAAACTTCTTAAACCGGCAGGCGCTGGACAACCTGGAAAACGACGGCAAGGCCATCGCTTCCCTGGCCTCTGCCTACTATACCGAGGCCTCTCTTACAGGCAAGGATTTCTTCGTCAATCTGTCCGTTGCCACCCAGGTCTCCGGCGCGGATGCGGTGCTGTTTGACAGGAAAGGAAATCTGCTGCTTTGCTCCGATTCCCCCTTTGGCTGCGAGCATCGGGGCTGGGTGGTTAGTAAAGATTATGTAAACCAGGTACTGCAAAGCGGTATTGCCAAAAACACCGGTGTTTTCACAGGACTTTATAACGATGTGCGCTATGTAGTATCTGTGCCGGTTCTGGATGCCTACACCGGCAAGGGTGTAGGCATTGTGATGGTCTCCCTTCCCATGACCGAGACCATCACCATTCTGGACAATCTGTCGGATATCTATCTGTTTGTTTCTTTCCTGGTGGTAATCATCACGGTCGTTTCAATGAGCGTGCTGGCTCGGAAAAACACCAAGCCCCTCCGGGAAATGGCAAAGACCGCCAGTGCCTTCGGTCACGGCGATCTGGATGCCCGGGTGCAGCTGAAAGCCTCCTATTCCCGGGAGACCGAGGAGCTGGCGCTGGCGTTTAACAATATGGCTTCGTCGCTGCAAAAAAGCGAATACCGCCGGCAGGAGTTTGTAGCCAATGTATCCCACGAGCTGAAGACCCCCATGACCACCATCGGCGGCTATATTGACGGCATTCTGGACGGCACCATCCCCCAGGAAACGCACCGCCACTATATGCAGATCGTTTCTGACGAGACCAAACGGCTCAGCCGGTTGGTGCGCAGTATGCTGGATATTTCCAAGTCGGATCGTAGCCATGTCGTTCTGTGAGCCAAGGAGTTGGTTTCAAGTGTTGTCTTCCTAAGACCGCTTGGCCTCCGACTTCAGGAAAAGCACCGCCACTATATGCAGATCGTTTCTGACGAGACCAAACGGCTCAGCCGGTTGGTGCGCAGTATGCTGGATATTTCCCGGCTGCAGGACCAGGGTGGCA
>JAZPXW010000045.1:0-2188 GCA_045543895.1 Faecousia sp. | reverse complement strand
ACATGGCTACGATCCGACTTCGCTATCTCCAACTTCACCCAGTGGCTGGCTACCCACTTCGCCGGCACCGGCATCCGCTGCAATGCCATCGCCCCCGGCTTCCTGGTGTCCGCACAGAATAAGGCTCTGCTGTTCAATGAGGACGGCACTCCCACCGCCCGCTCCGCAAAGATCCTCAACGGCACTCCTATGGGCCGCTTCGTGGATGCTGACGAGCTGCTGGGCGCGACCCTGTTCCTCTGCGACGACCGCTCCGCTTCCGCTATCAGCGGTGTGGTGCTGCCCGTGGACGCAGGCTTCGCCGCTTACTCCGGCGTGTAATCCACCAAGATCATAATATCTGCCGCTGTGGTACTCCACAGCGGCAGTTTTTTGCCGGAAGCGGTTGCATTTTGGAGATTCTTCCGCTAGAATATAGAGAATGCGTATATAAGGAGGGTATTGGCTTTGCGACTCAAAGAACTTTTTTCTGCCCGTGATATGACCCAGGGAAGTCCATGGAAACGGATCGCGGAATTTGCGTTTCCCATGCTGCTGGGAAATTTTGCGCAGCAGCTGTACAATACAGCGGACTCTGTGATCGTTGGCGAATATGTGGGCGACAATGCCCTGGCCGCCGTTGGCAGCGCCATGCCTATTTTAAATCTGCTGCTGGCGATCTTCGTGGGTGTTTCCACCGGCGCCGGCATTGTGATCTCCCAGCATTATGGCGCAAGGGACCGGGAAGGCCTGTCTGCCAGCGTTGGCAACTGCCTGACCCTGGCAGCCATCGCCAGCGTGCTGATCATGATCATCGGACCGCTGATCACCAGACCGTTTTTGGAGCTGCTGGGCACTCCGGACTCTATTATTAACTGGTGTGCCGGATATCTGAACATCATGTTTTTGGGCATTATGGGTTTCTTCTTTTACAACATGCTGTCCGGTGTGCTCCGGGGCTTGGGAGACTCCCTTTCGGCATTGGTGTTCCTACTGATCTCTGCCGCCTTGAATGTGGGTCTTGACCTGCTGTTTGTGGCCAAGTTCGGTATGGGCGTGCCGGGTGTTGCCATCGCCACGGTGATCGCACAGGTGATCTCCGCCATCCTCTGCTACTGGAAGCTGTCCCGGATGCAGGATGTTTTTGACCTGGCTCCCAGGTATCTCAAGCTGATTCCCTCCATGGCGACACGGATCATCCGCATCGGACTTCCCTCCGGCATTACCCAGGGCATCATGGCCACCGCCGGTATGGTGGTGCAGACCCTCACCAACTCCATGGGTGAGATGTTCATTGCCTGCAATGTGATCGTGATGCGGGTGGATGGCTTTGCTATGCTTCCCAATATGACCTTCGGCCAGGCGATGAGCGTGTACACCGGTCAGAATGTGGGCGCCAACAAGCTGGACCGGGTACATCAGGGCGTGAAGCAGGGCAGTATTATGGCGCTTACGATGTCGGCTGTGATCACCGGCGTGCTGCTGATCTTCGGCAAATATCTGTTCTCCATCTTCACCGACACCCAGGAGCTGATCGATCTGGCTGTGAAGATGATGCGGGTACTGGCAGTGGGCTACATCTGCGTTTCTGTAACCCAGGTACTGGGTGGCGTGATGCGTGGCGCCGGTGATACGGTGACGCCTATGTGGATATCCCTCGTTTCCACCATTATGCTGCGTGTGCCTACGGCCTATTTGATGGCTTACCTTACCAAGAGCCCCGAGTACCCCAACGGTCACCCGGTTTCCATCTTCACCTCCCTGCTGGTCAGCTGGAGTTTGGGTATGGTCATCAGCCTGGTGGTGTTCAGAATCGGCAAGTGGAAGAAAAAGATGTACGCGTCTGCGGAGCAGTACCGCAACGCATAATAAATATAGGAGGTAAAAACAATGGATGCAAAGCAAATTATGAAGCTCTTTGAAGATACCGCTTATGTGCGTATGGGCGGCAGCGCAGAGGAACTGAAGTGCGCGGAATTTTTGAAAAAGTGCTGTGAGGATATGGGCCTGCAGGCTACCCTGGAGTCCTTCCCGGTGGATATGGCCACCATGCAGGAGGCTGTTCTGCTGGTGGATGGCAAGGAGATCCCCTGCAAGGGTTACCTGAATGCCGGCAGCGGAGAAGTGGAAGCGCCCCTTTACTATCTGCGTAACACCGATCCCTACAGCCTGTCCCTGTGCAAGGACAAGATCGTGCTGATCGACGGCT
>JAZPXW010000044.1:0-20620 GCA_045543895.1 Faecousia sp. | reverse complement strand
CATCGGCGACGAGAACCCGGTCGAGCGTCCCGAAAAGTAAATCCCCAAGACCCCAATCGCAGGGGTGGCACCCATTAACGGTGCCACGCTTTTTCTATCTCCTCCGTCATTGCGAGGAGCGCAGCGACGCGGCAATCCGTTTTCTTTCAACCTCCGTCTATATCACTTCTTCCATTGGAGTACGGATTCCCACGGTCCCCTGCAGCTTCGCTTTGGGCCCCTCGGAATGACATACCTGGCAAAGACTGCGCGATCTTTATTTCTGGGTCGTGGCACCGATTTTCGGTGCCACGCTTTTTTTGCAAAACGCATTGACGGAACAGTAAAAATGAGTATAATAGAATTATACTATTATGGGTTATTGTAACTTTTGAAGGAGGATACATACCATGAAAAAGATTCTGCCGCTATTTGCAAAGCGCACTTTGGCCTTCGCGCTGGCTTTGGTGCTTTTGCTGTCCCTCTGCCCTGTGCTTCCCTTAACCGCTAAAGCGGCTGTGGAAGACGGCTGGACGATTCACAATTTTAATGACTATATCAATGTGAGACAATTCTACTCTCCCAGCGGGAGTCTTCAATATGTAGATAATGCCCCCTTTGACTGGCAAGTCATTTTCGGTCACACCAACAAAAGCTCATTAACTTTCCAGGCAACCGCTACTGTCACCGACGCCAAAGGAGCAGTAATCGGTACTGGCGAAACTGAGGAGCGCTTTACGGCCGGCCAGGCAGTTTTCTTTGAACCTTCGAACATTGTTGACGCAAGCGGCAATGCAGTTCTGACTACCGACCTCTATGGTGAGTTTACCATCACCGTTGAGATCGATTACATCCAGTCGAGATCTCCTCTGAAATTAGTCCCTGTAGCCACCATGGTTCGGACGTTTAGCCGTGTGAGCAGCAATCCGCTGATCGTTGAGTACATCAGCCGGTCCAACCCCGACAAGGTCTTCACCGTTGCCGATCCCATCGACCTGGTGCTGAATATCAAGAAGAACGACGGCATTGCGGCAGCTTATAACGCAGCCATCACCGTTACCAACAGTGCAGGCACCGAGCTGCTGGCTGCCCGGGGCGTTTCCCTGCCCTCCTCCACCAATATCCCTTTGAGCCTGAAGGATCTGCTGGACATTCCTTCCATCACCAATCCCGGCAGCTACAAGGTCAATCTGACCCTGACCGACACCAGCGGCAACATCGCGCTGCAGGAATCCCATGATTTTGCGGTTTCCGGTCTGGACGGTTCTGTGAACGCATCTATTACCAGTGCCTCCGGTACCAATCCCACCTTTGGGTACGATGAGACACCGGATATGACCCTGAACCTGCAAAAGACCGACGGCGTGGCAGAAAGCCTGATCGCCGACATTACCGTCACCATGTCCGGCAGCATTAAGTTCCAGGAGCAGGTGACGCTGAATGTGCCTGCTTCCGGCAAATTCACTTATACACCGACCTTCTCCGGTTTGCCCACAGACGGTGATTTCCTTATGACCGCGGTGCTCTCCGACGATGCCGGCAACGCAAGAGGCAGCGTTTCTGCCACCTTCAGCCGCAGCGACGAAATACCTATGGAATGCACCCTGGCAAACGCCAACAGCGATAGTCCCGGTTATATCTACTACGCAAATGACGATTTCAGACTGTCCCTGGTGATTGAACATCTTCCCAGCGCAAGCAAGTATGTAACCTTGAAAGCCACCGGCAAAGTGAACGGCGCTGCTTTTGAGAAGACGAAGCAGATCCGAATTCCCTCCAACGGCAAAACCACCGCTTATTTCTACGGCACAGACCTGGGACTCTATGGCATTTTTGAAGATGTGACGGTGTCTATCCTCAATGCCTCCGGGGATCTGCTCTGGAGCACCAGCGATACCTATGACTTCTCCCGTGTTCTCTCTACTGCAACCCCGGGCGCTATGCCTCTACTGAATGTGAACACACACTTCTCTGATCTGGGTGATAAAATCGATGTTATCACCCAGCAGGTAGACTTCTCCAAAATTGCCGGCGCAAATATGTGGAGATGTGCCATTACCTGGGACGCTGTAGAGAAAGAAAAGGGCACAGTCAGTCTTTCGCGTAATGATCTGAAGGCCGCATTCGACCAAACCGAGGCCATGGGCATGAAAGCCTTGGTCATTCTGGCCTACAACAACAATCATACAATCGACGGCACAGAGAATGGTCCGAAGTTCTATGGTGAGCCGAATCCCAACGACTCCGTTTGGCTGAATGCTTACGCAAATTATTGCTACCAGGTGGCTAAGCAGATCGCGCAGTATTATCCGGACCAAGTTATTGGCTTTGAGATCTGGAACGAGTGGAACAACTCTTCCATGAGTAAGGTTCCTGACGCATACCGCACAGGCGACCAGTACGCCATAGTCGTGAAAGCCGCCAGCGAAAAAATCCGGCAGGTCAACGATGAATACGGCACCTCTTTTAAGGTCATCGGCGGTGCCACCTCCGGCGACGGCTCCCAGACTAACACCCCCACCGGCCAATTCATCCAGGATATGCTCGCTACCGATGGCTTCTTAGACGCCATTGACGGTATCTCCTTCCACTCTTATTCCAATTTGGAGCGGTCCAACAGTTATCCCCGCACATTTGATTTTGTCAGCCCCGAAGAATTCGGTTTCGACTGGAGACTGGACCAGTTCATTGAGTTCCTGAACGGTGCCAACAAGGAGATCTGGCTGACAGAAACCGGCTGGTCTACCAATGCGGTAAGACAAATCAATCCTACTAACGGTCATATCACTTACGGCGTTACCGAAGAAAAAGCCGCCGCATATATGGTGCAGCTGTATACCTGGGCGCTGGCAGATGGCCGCATCGACCGGATCTTCTGGTATGATTTGCTCAATGACCTCCATGACGAGGACAGCCAATGGTACAACAATCTGACTGAGTGTAACTACGGTTTGCTCCATAGCTGGAAGGGTTCCGGAAGTAAGCCGGCCTACTCCGCAAAGCAGGGCTATGTGGCAATGTGCGCCATGAGCAGCAAGCTGGCGGGTGCTACCTACCAGGGTACTGTCAGCTGGGGCAGCAGCGGCATTGAGGCTTACCGCTTCACCGCCAAAGACGGCACGACCATGGTAGTCGCCTGGACCACCAGCGACACCACCAAGACCCTCCGTTGCAGCGGCAGCATGACTGTTACCGATATGTACGGCAACACCACCAAGAATCTCACCAGCACTACCCTCTCCGAGTGTCCCATTTACATCGTGTGTGATCCCGACACTCTGTCTGTTGGTTAATATTCAAAGTAAGTGTGGCACCATCCTTGGTGCCACGCTTTTTATCAAAACCGCATATTGACTGAGGGGAAAATAATGTGTATTATGAAAATACCTTTCAATGGGGGCATCGCTATGAAAAAGTTACTGAACTTTCCTGCAAAGCGCACTCTGGCCTTTATGCTGGTCATCATACTTTTGTTATCCCTTTTGCCCATACTGCCGCTTACTGTAAATGCGGAAGAGGCAGGCTATGTAAATTGGGAGCCTGAACCCGGCTACCATTTTGTCAAAGGTAATTTTTCTACTGCCGACTCCGACTTCGTCTATGAGGGCAACCAACCTTATGATTGGGTTTTCACCGTAACGCAGAGCAACGGAAAATACGACATCAAGGTCGTCACGACCATCACCGATGCCAGTGGCAAGGCGCTTGTAAAAAAACACTCGAAGGTCGTAACATCCCCGATTGGAACCGCCACCATGTGTTCCTCCTCCGATTTCAAGGATGCTCTGCCCATTACCCTGGAAGGAATCTTCATCTTCGTCTGTAAGCTCTACAATCCTGAGAACAATAAGCTTTACGGCACGATGACCGCTGTTTTCCAGCGCAAGAGCAATCACTCCATATCCGTTGCCATCACCAGCCGATCGAACCCCGATCTGGTCTTCACAGTTGCCGATCCTATCGACCTGGTTCTGAATATCAAAAAGACCGACAGTGTCCCGGAACGCTTCAACGCAGCAGTTAAGATCACCGGAAGCAGCGGTAATGAGTTGCTGACCGCCAGAGGGGTACCGCTTCCTTTCTCCACAAATATTTCCTTGATCTTAAAAGATACGGTAAATATCGCCACCATCCGGAACCCCGGCAAATACTATGTGGATCTGATACTGACCAACCAAGCCGGTACAATCTGTTATCATAAAAACTTCTCCTTTTCTGTCACTGAATTGGAGGAAGCATTCACCTCCGATCTTTCTGTAGGCATCGGCAGAGTGGACGTCTCCCCCACTGAGTCCGTTCCTCTGCGGGGCTATGGCTACTCCTCCGGCCGTATGTCCACCAAGATTCAAGATCCTCTGTATGCCACATGCATTGCCTTGTCTGACAGCAACGATAATACCGTTTTGATCTTCACTGTGGATCTGACCAACGCCTATACCGAAGTGGTAGACGATGCCCGGCTGCAGATCAGCCAGGCAACGGGCATCCCGGTGGATGCCATTATGGTCTCCTGCACCCACACCCACTCCGCCCCGGATCTGCTGAATCTCAACGAACCCTCCATTCCCCGATACATCAAAGCCTTCCCGGGCTGGTTGGTGGAAGCTGCGGTAGCCGCCCTGGAGGACAGAGCGCCCACCAGAGTTTATACCACCTCCGTAGAAACCGAAAACCTCAATTTTGTCCGGCGCTATGTACAGGTCAACGGTGTCAAGCGTCACGAAACCGAAGTCGATAATGTACTCCAGCTGATTCGGCTGCAGCGCTCTGATAAAAAGGACATAATTATGGCCAATTTCCAGACCCACCCGCATCGGGTAGGCCGCACCACCGCTGTCACTGCCGACCTGATTGCCCCCTTCCGGACTATGATGGAGGATACTCTGGACTGCCACTTTGCATATTTCACCGGAAGCTCCGGCAATGTAAACCCCACCAGCAGCATTACCTCAGAGAATGTCACCGGCAATTACACCGAACAGGGTCAGGCCTTGGCAGAATACGCCCTGGCTGCCTACAACTCCTTCCAGGAGGTTCCCGTTTCCGAGGTAAAAATCGAAAAAGCTGTTTACAAAGGCAAAGTAGACCACACTTTTGACAATGTTGCAGACAAATGCAAGGAAGCTGTGGATTATTATCTGAAATACGGCAATTACGACCCCTACACCTATTTGGGAAACTCCGGTGTGCGAAGCATCTACCATGCCAATGCCATTGCCATCCGTGGCAGTATGCCCAAGGTGCAGGACATCAACCTGTATGCCATTTCTCTGGGCGACCTGGCCTTTGTGACCGTTCCCTTTGAGATGTTTGATACCAACGGTATGCAGATCAAGGAGGGTTCTCCCTTCTCTATGACCTTCGTACTCACCTGCGCCAACAACAACTTTAATTATCTCCCCTCTGAGATCGGTTGGCAGAACGGTGGCTACGAAGTGGACGCCACCCTCTTCCAGCGGGGAACTGCGGAAGACCTGGTTGCAAGCTATCTGGCGCTGCTGAATACCCTCTATCAAAAATCCTAGTTCCCAAGTGTGGCACCGAAACCCGGTGCCACGCTTTTTTTCTTGACTGTACCGGTAATTTCGGTATAATAAACCTATCAAGATTACAAAAAATGGAGGAAGGAATCATGTCACACTTTCTTTCCAAATTCACAAAAGCCTTTTTTTGCGCTGTGATCGGTTTGTGTCTGGCGCTGCTTCTGTGTCCCCTGGGTGCGCAAGCAGCGGGCAATCTGGAGGTCACCGTAGGGAGTCCTACCAATGCCGACCTCATCTTCACCGGTGATGAAGCTTATGACCTGACCGTATCTCTCCAGGCGGAGGGAAGCGGTGGGGAAACCTACTATGTTTCCTACCGCGTCATTGATTCCCGAAAGCTGACTCTGGCGCAAAGCAAGGAGCCTATCCCGGTTACCCTGTCGAAGGACGGTCACGGAGAGCTTCTGCTGGATCTTTCCAAGCTCAAAAGCGCACGGGATACCTACCAGGCAGAAATCACCGTTACAAACAGCTCCGGTGACTCTGTAGGAGAAGCTTCCTGCACCTTTTCCCGTACCGCGGTGGACTCCCTGATCGCCGAGGTCGGCAATGTGCAAAACGGTGTGCTCTTCTCCACCGATCCCTCTGTGCTGGGTCTTAACCTCTATTTGAAGAAGGTCGACCGGATCACCGAAAATCTGCTCATTACCTATCAGATCACCGACACCAACGGACGCCTCCTGCGGCAAGTTAAGGGTCAGGTAACTGTCCAAAATAAGGACTATATTGTGATCCCCCTGAACTTCTACGGACTGGAGCAGTACGGTCAGTGCCGGCTGTCCTACCGCATTTTCGATGATACCGGTAATGTCCGTGGCGACGGTCTTGCCTATTTCTACCACTACGGTTCTGATTATGTTACCGGCTCTCTGACCAGCGAGCAAAATAAGGTTGGTTTGATTTATGCCAACGAAGAGCCCTACGATCTGACCCTGAACTTTCGCAAAACCGACTCCATCGCAGAAGTCTTCTCTATGCGTTGCACCGTCACAGACAGTTTCGGAGCCGTTATCAAGGAATACAGCGACACTCTGGAACTTCCGGAACAGGGCGTTGTAAGGCTGCCTCAGGACCTTGCAGATGTTCCCGGATACGGTCTCTTTACGCTTGCTGTCACCATCACCGACACCTTCGGTCAAGAGAAAACTTTGTCCTTCAACTTTAGCCGTGTGCTCTCCACCGCAGAGCCCGGCGACATCCCTCTGGTCAATATCAACGACCACTTCACCACCAACAACGGCGATCCCAACCTGAAGCTTGCGCTGGCTTCCCAGGCAGGCTTTGGCCTGTGGCGTTCCTCCATCCCCTGGGTCTCGGTTGAGAAGACCTACGGTGTCTATTCCATGCCGGCAGCCGTCGACGAGGTCATGGCCACCACAGAAAGCCTTGGCATGGAGCCCCTGATCATCCTGGCCTACGGCAATGACGGGCTTTACGGTCAGCCGGATCCCACCAACGCCTCCTGGCTCGAAGCCTACGCAAACTACTGCAAATATATTGCCAGCTATTTTGGCGACAGAATCACCTACTACGAGATCTGGAATGAATGGAACCACGCAACCATGGGTAAGACCGCGCCCGGCCGTGGCGGCGGCAATTACTACGCCATGGCGCTTGCTGCCGCAAGCAAAGCCATCAAGTCCGTCAACCCCAACGCCAAGATCATCGGCGGCGCAATGGCTGGCCATAGCGAGGACTGGATGACAGCTATGCTCAGCTACGACGGCAACAATGACGGAAAATCCGACGCTATGGAGGCCATGGACGGCTTCTCCTTCCATGCCTATAATACCGACTGGGTATCCTGCTTCTTCAGCCCCTGGGAAAAGGGATATTTCGAAAGCTATGACGAAGTCATCTCCGTTCTGAACCGCTACGGCGATGCCTCCACCAAGGAGATCTGGATGACGGAGACCGGCTGGTCCACCGCCATCGGTCCGGGCGTAACAGAAGAAATTCAGGCAGCCTATACGGTGCAGATGTTTACCTGGGGTCTGGCAAATCCCGATAAGGTGGACCGGATCTTCTGGTACGACCTGATGAATGACCGGGATGCACACACCGTGGATTGGGATCCTGCCGCCGGTGAACACAACTGGGGCCTTATCCACAGCTGGACCAACACAGGCTCTGAGCCACTCCCCTATTCCGCGAAGAAGAGCTATATAGCCACCTGCGCCATGACCAGCGTTCTGAACAACGCACAGTATGTAAGCACCTATGACCTGGGAGAGGGCATCTACGCTTACCGTTTCCAGAAGGACGGACAGGACCTGCTGGTGGCCTGGGTAAACCAAGGTAGTCAGACCGTCTCCTGCAGCTTCAGCGGGGATCTGGTGGTCACCGATCTGTACGGCAACTCTGTTACCTACAAGGATTCCGCTGAGCTGACTCTGTCGGAATGCCCCATTTACATTGCGTATCCCTCTGACGCACCCCTCTCTATTAGCTAATACTCAACCGCAAGCGTGGCACCGAAGACCGGTGCCACGCTTTTCTTGCGGCTGCAGCGTCAAACAAAAAGATTGACTAGTCTGCCGGTTTTGGTATAATAAAATGGATAAACATTTATAGGAAGGACAAAAACGATGCTAAATTTCCTAACCAAATTCAAAGCGGTCTTTGCCTGTGTGGTGGTCTTTTTGTGTCTTGGGTTGCTGCTGTGCCCTCTGCAGGCTCAGGCAGCCGGCAAGCTGGATGTAACCGTAAAAAGCCCCACCAACCCCGACCACATCTTCACCGGGGAGGAGATTTATGATCTGACTGTTTACCTCCAAGGCGATCCGGAAGAGACCTACTACATATCCTACCAGGTCATCGATTCCCGTAAACTGACCCTGAAGGAAAGCCGGGAACCCATTGCGGTGACCCTTTCCAAGGATGGCTATGGAGAGCTTCTGCTGGACCTTGCCTCCGTTAAGGGCAGAGATACCTTCCGGCTGGAAGTCACGGTTACAGACGGCTCTGACGCCATCCTAGGCCAGGAAAGCTGCAGCTTTGGCCGTGTGAACCTGGATTCCGTTCTCTCCCAGATCGCCAACGAGCGCAACGGCGTTCTGCTTTCCACCGATGAGACCCGTCCTGAGCGGTATTTATACCTGCAAAAGCAGGACAATTTCCCCGAAACCCTTTGGGTCACCTATTGGATCGTGGGTAGCAACGGCCAGCTGCTGCGGCAGGTCCAGGGTTGGGTCAAGATTCCCTCCAAGGATTATTATGCCCTTCCCCTGAACTTCTACGGTCTGGAAGCCTACGGTCAGTGCAAGATCTTTTACTCCGTGTTCGACGACAGCGGCAATCTCCGTACCGGCAGCGCTGCCTATTTCCACCATTATGGCACAGAATACATCGACGGTGCGCTCATCAGCGCACAGAACAAGAACGGTCTGATCTTTGCCAATGATGAGCCTTATGATCTGACCCTTTCTCTGAGAAAGACCGACTCCATTGCCGAGGACTTTGCCATGTCCTACGCCGTCACCGATGCCTATGGAGCCGTAGTTAAGGAGTACAGCGGCAACCTGTCCCTCCCGGCAAAAGAGGCCGTGCAGCTGCCTCTGGACCTTTCAGATGTGACCGGCTACGGTGTGTATGATCTGACCGTTACCCTCACCGATCAGCTGGGCAATCAAGCGACCAAGGTCTATGGCTTCAGCCGGGTGCTATCCACCGCAAAGCCCGGTGATCTGCCCCTGGTGAATGTCAACGAGCACTTCACCGCCAACAGAGGCGACCCCCTCATCAAGCTGGAGCTCACCGCGAAGGCAGGCTTCAGCATGTGGCGCTGCTCTGTGCCCTGGACATCGGTGGAAACCTCCCGGGGCAAGCTTGCCATGCCCGACACCGTGGAGCCCGTTATGCAGGCCACGGAACGCCTGGGTATGGAACCGCTGATCATCCTGGCTTACGGCAACGATGTGCTCTACGGCCTGTCCGATCCCCTCAAGCCCGGCTGGCTGGAAGCCTACGCAAACTACTGTAAGTACGTAGCCCAGTATTTTGGCGACCGTGTCACCTACTACGAGATCTGGAACGAGTGGAACCACGCCACCATGGGCAAGACCGATCCCGACCGCCGTGACGGCCGCTACTACGCCATGGCTCTGGCGGTTGCCAGCGAGGCTATCAAATCCGTCAACCCCAACGCTGTGATCATTGGCGGCGCAATGGCCGGCCATAGCGAGGAATGGATGGTGGATATGCTGAACTACGACGGCAACGGCGACGGCAAATCCGATGCCATGGTGGCCATGGACGGCTTCTCCTTCCACACTTATGCCACCGACTGGAGAACCTGCTTCTTCAGCTTCACAGAGCATCCCTACGCCCAGGATTTCCAGGAAGTCATCGAGGTTCTGAACCGCTATGGCGATGCCTCCACCAAGGAGATCTGGCTGACCGAAACCGGTTGGTCCACCTGCACAGATCTTGGTGTCACCGAGGAAGAACAGGCTGCCTATTTGGTGCAAACATACACCTGGGCGCTGGCCAACACCGATACGGTGGATCGGGTCTTCTGGTATGTGTTTATGAATGGACGGGATGCCCAGACCCTGGATTGGGACCCCTA
The DNA here is from genome assembly GCA_045543895.1 of Faecousia sp. Taxonomy (GTDB): domain Bacteria; phylum Bacillota; class Clostridia; order Oscillospirales; family Oscillospiraceae; genus Faecousia. The sequence continues at coordinate 10,528 of JAZPXW010000044.1, read as the reverse complement.
TAATGGCGAACAAAACTGCGGTCTGATCCACAGCTGGACCAATACAGGTGCCGAGCCTTTGCCCTATTCCGCCAAAAAAAGCTATGCGGCTGCCTGCGCTATGACCAGCATCCTGGCCGGTGCCACAGACGGCAGTGCCTATAACCTGGGCGAAGGCATCTATGCATACAAGTTCCAGAAGGACGGACAGGACCTGCTGGTGGCCTGGATGGACGGTGCCAGCCAGACCCTTACCGCATCCTTCAGCGGCAGCATGGTCATCACCGATATGTACGGCAACGCCGCCACCCACACCGGCACCGCGGCATTGAACCTCTCCGACTGCCCCATCTATATCCAGTGCGATCTCAGCAGTCTGAATCTCAGCTAAATCACTGTATTGCCCAAACCGTGGCAACCGCAATTTTGCGGCTGCCACGGTTTTCATTTTCGGCAGCCTGTCTGCGAAATATGTCGAACCATATTTGTTGATATTGAGATCATCCTTTGATATGTTTGCTATGCGGCCTGTTGGAAAATAAATCCATGGTTTCGTAAAAAAATCTATCACAAAGGAGAATGATTCTATGAACAGACCCCACAGTTCCCCGGCAAAGCGTCCTCTGGCGTTTCTTCTGACTCTGGCGCTGCTGCTGACGCTGCTCCAAGGGCTTCCCCAGACAGCCCATGCCACAGACCCGGTGACCCAGGCATCCGCCACCGCAACCGCCGCCAATGCAGCCTCCTACCAGCAGCTTACACCTGTACCGTCCGCAAACCCCATTGAGCCCGTTTCCGGCATGGCCTGTTGGAGCATTGCCCCTGGCAAGATCATGGGCTGGGAGCTTAGTGACGCGTTTATGGAGGATTTTGACGGCTGTGCCACCATCGAGGTCACCTATTATGATTTCGCCAACGGCAGTATTATGCTCTGCTACGACGGTGAGGATAGCAATGCCCAGTATCACCCCACGGTCGTTGCCTGCACCAATCCCCAGGTCTCCTTAAACCAGCTTCCTCTGAAGGTAGCAAAGTTCCCCATTGGCGATGCGGTATTTGAAAACTGCCGCAACAGCGGTTTCAGCTTCGCCCTGGGTGCTTTCTACCGCAACGCATCCGGCGCAACTGCCCTCAGTCCTAACACCGTGTACGTCAAATCCGTCACCGTGACCAAAACCGGGGATGCCACCCTGGAAGCCAGCCTAAACAGCGCTTCCAATAAGGAAGATCTGATTTTCTTTGATAACGAACCCTTTGATATTTCCCTTTCCGTGAAAAACACCGGCGCTGCCAAAAATCTCAAGCTCCTGTGCTCCCTCACCGCTCCCAACGGAACGCCTCTGATCTCCGACTATGTGCTGTACAACAGCCAGGTGCCCGGCGGCATGACCGCTCCCTACACCCTGCTCACCGCGCAGCAGCTGAGCGCCTATGCCACCGGCAACGGCACCTTCCTGCTGGAGCTTACGGTCATTGACAATGCCACCGGTAACATTATCAAAGACGAAGCCTTTTACTTCCACCGGACGATGACCAATTCCATAAGCACCTCCCTGGTCAGTGCAGGCAACGCAGGCTCTGATCTGGTATTCACCGACAACACCCCCTACGATCTGACTGTGAATGTGGAAAAGCTGGACGGTATCGCCGACACTCTCTCCATTCACTATTCCGTTATAAAGCAAGGTGCTTCCACGCCCTTCACCTCCGGTCATTGGACGAAGGATGTAGCTGCCTCCGGCGCTACCCAGATCCCTCTGACCCTTACCAACACCGCTGAGACCGGTGTATTCACCCTGAGTCTTTCCATTACCGACAGTCTGGGTGTGGTCCGCAGCTTCACCCACAGCTTCTCCCGGCAAGCAGATTACCAGATGGCGCTGCGCAGCACCGGCAGCAAGCCCGGCTTCATCTTCTCCAACAGCGAAGCTTACGACTTTAAGCTGTTCCTGCAGAAGAACGATGGCATTGCCGAAGCTGTGAATGTCAGCCTGACCGTCACCGATGCCAATGCCCAGGTGGTCAAGCAAATGGCAAACACCGTTTCCCTGCCCGCCACTGGCTACTTCCAGACTTCTCTGGACCTTTCCTCTGTCACCGGCTACGGTGTATTTGTGATGGATGTGACCGTCACCAACAGCGATGGGGATACCGTTCTGTCCGCAGCATATCCCTTCAGCCGTGTCCGTTCCACCGCTGCTGCCGGGTCTGCTGACATCATGGGTGTGAATATGCACTTTTCCAACACCTCCGCCAATCTGCAGACCCTTCTGGATCTTTCCGCCAAGACAGGCGCTTCCATGTGGCGCAGCTCCATCCCCTGGATCACCGTGGAGCAGCAAAAGGGTGTGCTGGCGATCCCCCAGCTGACTGACACCGTGGTAAACTACACCCTGAGCCTGGGCATGGAGCCTCTGCTGATTCTGGCCTACGGCAACGACCTTTACGGCTCCGATGTCACCACCGACGCATGGCTGGCAGGCTATGTGAACTACTGCCGCACTGTTGCTCTGCACTTTAAGGACAGAGTCAACCAGTATGAGATTTGGAACGAATGGAACATCGCCCTGGGCGGCCTGGACGAGCAGTTTAAGAGCAATCCCCAGCTGTATGCCCGGGTCCTGGTAGCCGCTTCCAACGCCATCCGGGAGGTTGACCCGGATGCCACCATCATCGGCGGCGCTACCGCCGGCTTGCCTCTGAGCTGGATCGAAGGAATGCTCCGGTACGACAGCAACAGCGACGGCGTGTATGACACCATGGGTGCTATAGATGCCTTCTCCTTCCACCTGTACCCCATGGTAAGAAATCCCGAAAATACAGAAGAGATCCTGCTGATCAGCCCCGAAGCCCACAACAATCCCGGCTTCTTTGAGGATATTGCGGAGCTTTTGAACGAATATGGCAGCAACGATACCAAGGAGATCTGGCTCACCGAGACCGGCTGGCCCACCCATTTGGACGGCACCTCCGAATACCGTGCCATCTCTGAGACCCTCTCCGCAGCCTATATGCTCCGGTCCTACACCTGGGCCATGGCAAATCCCCAGCTCATCGATAAGATGCTGTGGTACGACCTTATGAACGACGGCATCAACGCCTATGAGCCGGAGGATAACTTTGGCCTCCTGCGCAGCTACTCTGCGGACGAACCGGTGCCTTACGCCGCAAAGAAGAGCTACGCAGCCATGTGCGCCATGACCAGCATTCTGACCGACGCTCAGTATGTAAGTACCTATAGCCTGGGCGAAGGCATCTACGCCTACCGTTTCCAGAAGGATGGACAGGACCTGCTGGTCGCCTGGATGGACGGTGCCAGCCAGGCCCTCACCGCATCCTTCAGCGGTAACATGGTCATCACCGATATGTACGGCAATGCCACCGCCCACACCGGCACCGCGGCATTGAACCTCTCCGACTGCCCCATCTATATCCAATGTGACCTGAGCACGCTGACCGTCAGCTAAATAAACTATTCCCCGGTGGAACCTCCAAAGGCCCACCGGGGTCCCTTTTCTTTGTGTACTTTACTAAATTAAAGTGTTGAAGCGCGCGCAGATTTATGCACTACTCCAAATGTGGTAAAAACCGCAAAATAGCACTTTACAACTTTAGTTTGATGAAGTATAATCCAGGCATAACAACCCCGGTCACCCGGGAAAAGGAAAGGGAAAACATTATGAAAAAGTTGATTGCATTGGCTCTGGCACTGGTTCTGACCATCTCCTGCTTCGCTGGCTGCACCAGCAATAAGAGCGATTCCGACCTGGCATACATCCAGAACAAGGGCAAGCTGGTGGTAGGCATCACCGAATATAAGCCCATGGATTATAAGGACGAAAACGGCGAGTGGACCGGCTTCGACGCGGAGCTTTCCCGTCTCTTTGCCCAGGAGCTGGGTGTAGAATGTGAGTTCTTTGTCATTGCCGACTGGAGCAAGAAGGTATTCGAGCTGGACAGCAAGAACATCGACGTGATCTGGAACGGCATGACCATCGACGACGAGCTTCTGAATACCACCAGCTGCTCCGATCCTTATGTGGTAAATGCCCAAGTGCTGGTGATGAAGGCGGATGCGCTGGCCTCCTACCCCGACGCTGCCAGCATCAAGGACCTGAGCATCGCAGTGGAAAACGGTTCCACCGGTGAGAAGGTTGCCAAGGCTGCCGGCTGCACCAATCTGGTGGCTGTGAAGGATATGGCCACCGCTTTGATGGAAGTGGCCGCCGGCACCTCCCAGGCCTGTGTTGTGGACATCACCGCCGCCAAGGCTATGACCGGCGAAGGCACCTCCTACCCCGACCTGGGCATCGGCTTCAGCCTGGTCTCTGAAGAATATGGCATTGGCTTCCGTAAGGGCTCCGATGTCACCGCCAAGCTCAACGAGTTCCTGGCAAAGCTGAAGGCAAGCGGAGAGCTCCAGGCTCTGGCAACCAAGTATGAGCTGACCTTAGCTGAATAAGAACACTTACAAGGGAGAGGTCACACTCTCCCTTGTCACCCTGTTACGAGAGGTACTTGCATATGTTTCTTCCGGTTACATTGGAGCTGCTGAGCGGCTTTTGGGAAACGCTGAAGGTATTTATACTGACCCTGGTGTTTTCGATCCCTCTGGGTCTTGTGATCTGCTTTGGCTCCATGAGCCGTTTCACACCACTGAAGCTTCTCACCCGGGGCTTCGTCTGGGTCATCCGGGGCACGCCCCTGATGCTCCAACTGATTATCATATTCTACGGTCCGGGTCTGATCTTTGAGATCACCGGCTTGCCCCGGTTTACCGCCACCATCGTAGCATTTTCCATCAACTATGCCTGCTACTTCTCCGAGATCTACCGGGGCGGCATCGAGAGCATTCCCCAGGGGCAGTACGAAGCAGGCCAAGTGCTGGGTATGACCAAGGGGCAGATCTTCTTTAAGGTGGTGCTTCTGCAGGTAGTCAAGCGGATCATCGCTTCCATGGGCAATGAGGTCATTACCCTGGTCAAGGATACCTCCCTGGCACGGGTCATCGGCATCTATGAGGTGATCTGGGCGGGCGAATCCTTTATCAAGCAGGGGCTTATCTGGCCGCTGTTTTATACCGGCGTGTTCTATCTGGTGTTCAGCGGTGTTCTCACGGTGGCTCTTGGCAAGCTGGAAAAGAAACTCTCCTATTTCAGAGGTTGAATCATGGCACTATTGGAAGTAACAAATATGCAAAAATCCTTCGGCAAGACCGAGGTTTTGAAAGATGTCAGCTTTTCCCTGGAAAAAGGACAGGTGCTGGCGATCATTGGCTCCTCCGGCAGCGGTAAAACTACCCTGCTGCGTTGTCTGAATTTCCTGGAAACGCCGGATGCAGGCGAGATTTTCGTAAACGGAAAGCCCCTTTTGGCATCCTCTGCCCAGGACGAAGCCCGCATCCGGGAAAACCGGCTGCATTTTGGGCTTGTTTTTCAGAATTTTAACCTGTTTCCCCAGTATACCGTGCTGGAAAATGTGACCCTTGCACCGCGCCTGCTGAAAAAAGATACTCCTAATAATTTGGAGCAGCAGGCAAAAAAGCTGCTGGAACAGGTGGGACTTTCGGACAAGCTGGGCAGTTACCCCTATCAGCTTTCCGGCGGACAGCAGCAGCGGGTGGCCATTGCACGGGCTTTGGCGCTGCAGCCGGAGATCCTCTGCTTTGATGAACCTACCAGCGCTCTGGATCCGGAGCTGACTCACGAGGTCCTGCGGGTGATCCGGGGTCTGAAAAACTCTGACAGCACCATGATCGTTGTAACCCATGAAATGGAGTTTGCAAAAAGTGTAGCAGATGTGGTAATATATATGTGTGACGGCGTTATCGAGGAAATGGGACCGCCGGAGCAGGTATTTGACCATCCACAAAGCGAAAAAACAAAACTGTTTCTTGGAAGTATGCTGGAACGGGTGTAAGGAGTAGACTATGGAAATTTCTGAAAAAATCGAAAATCTGTATCAGGTGATCCTGAAGCTGGAATCTACTGAGGAGTGCCGGGCCTTATTTGAGGATCTTTGCACCCGCAAGGAGATCTCCAATATGGCAGAGCGGATCTATGCCGCCCAGCTGCTGATGGAGGGAAAGACCTACAACCAGGTGATTTCAGAAACCAGCATTTCCTCTGCCACTCTCAGCCGCGTCTCCCAATGCGTGCAGTATGGCAAGGGCTACTCCGCGGTGCTCAAAAAGTAAATTGCAGGCGTATTGCAGTAGCTGCAATACGCCTGTTTTCTTCTCCAAAATATTACAAAAATCCGGTTTTTTCGGCAAAATGCAAATTTCATTGACAACAATGGCCGTAAAATGGTAAACTATACATATCCTGTAGTTCATTGGTTGGAAACTTACTATTTTACGGCGGTGACGACTATGTATCGTATTCTATTGGTCCAGAATCTGAGTGAGATGCGCAACTACGCTTATGCCGATGCCCGCAGCATGCTCCAGTCCATGGGGTTTGACTATGAGCTGTTCACTATGGAGAATATCTCCGACCTTCCCGACCGCCTGCTGGATGGCAGCAGCGATCTGCTGCTGTTGGCATCCAACTGTCTGAACGATGTGGTGGTGAAGGATTATCTCTTTGGCGACGAGTTCCGCAGCGCCTTCTCCGCTTTCCTTGCACAGGGAAAGCCTTGCCTGATTCTGCACCAGAACGGTATCGCCCGGAAGTCTCCGGACGAACCCTTCCCCTTCCTGGCTACCGAATTGCCCTATAAGCTGAAATCCAACTATAAAACCGCCGACGGCATAGAGGATCTGCGTTTCACCGGCTGCTTCTATCAGGAATATTTTGAATTCCCCAACAAGGTCCTCCCCGCGGATATCATCCGCCAGTGTCAGGAAGAGCAATATCCCAAGGGTCTTCACTGGACAGCGCTGGAGGACGAGCACAAGCAGTGGCTCCCCATTTTAAAGAGCAGCGCCGACGTCCCACTTATCAGCAAACACACCAGCCACTGCGTAATCTATTCCAGCCTGCTGCTGGATCTGCAGAATCACAGAAAGCTGCTGGAAAATATCATCATCAATCTGATCGTCAATAACAATTCTCTGGCTATTTTGGGCAATGACCACATGGCATCCCTAGGCTATAATTACTTTCTCAATGCTCTGAAGGCCAGCAAGCTCCACTACATCATCTACCGGGAAAACGGCACGCCCTCCTGCCAGGATCTGTTTGCCAATATCCGGCTGGGTCTTCACTCCACCCTGCTTATCGCGCCGGAGGCCAAGGAGATCATCAAAAACGATTATGACAGCATCACCGCCCAAGGTGTCAAGATCATCGAGATCAAGAACGAGGACATCGACAAGCGGGATTCTTACATCATCTACGCCACCGAAAAGAACATCCGCTGCGCCTTTGCCGAAACCGAAGTGAAGGTCCAGCGTATGCTGATGAGCGGCTTCATAAACGGCAGCTTCATGAAGACCATTGATGTGCTGAAGATCCTTTTGGAGTTCCAGGAGATGGGCATCACCAAGGGCTCCTACAACAAGGAGACCCTGCGGGGAATCACCACGCTGATCGAGCAGCGCATCAAGCCCAACGGCTCTTTTGACGATACCTCGCTGCCGTCCATCAAGGCGCTTTGGTACTACAAAAACATCGTTAGCAAGAACGATCCCATTGCCAAGAAGCTTGAAAACTATGTAACCACCTACGCCCGCAACTACTCCGTACACCTGCGGGAGTTGGTGGAGGAGCTGAAGACCGTAGGTAACCTCACTTTGGAAACCGCACAGCAGCTGCGGCAGCAGGAGGTGGTCAGGGATTTCCTCGCGCCACGGCTGGATAGGCAGAAGCGTTACAATGAGTATGATGTGCTGGCAGCGCTGGAGGTCTCCGGTCTGCTTCACGACACAGCGATCCTTAAAAATGTTCTAAGCTACCTGGAGACAAATCTCTCCCACGGTGTCATTCTCAACACCCACCTGACCGCCACCTTCACCAGCACGCTCATAGAGCAGTATAATCTGCTGCCCGACAACGAGCCCCTTAAGGGACAGATGCAAGACCTGCTCTTTGAAATGGTGGCATATCTGAAAAAAGAGCTGGATATTCTGCTGGAAACAGACGCTGACGACAAGTACATCGACACCACCCTTCACATCGTCCACGCGCTGTACGCCTTTGAGACCATCGTTTCCTTCCCCATTACCGATCTCATCAATCTGGTGTTCCGCTCCGGTAACTACCCCAATCTGATGCTGGAATTCGGCAAGAGCATCGCGGATATTCAGCAGACCCGCATGGAAGTAGGCAAGTACAAAGAAGACATCAAGGCCTATAAGAACCTGCGCTCTTACCGCACCTGGTTCTATGTCTTTGCCGGACTCTCGGTAGCGCTGTTTTACTTATGCGTTTCCCTGCTGCTGACTGCGATGGATTATGAAGGCTTCTGGGTGACGCTGAAATCCTCCCTTGTGGAAGCCTGGCCGGCTCTGTTCTCCGGTGCTCTTATCCCCTTCACAAAGGTCACGGTCAAGCGCATTCGCGGAAAGGATAACCAATGATACAAAACGGAATCCTGCTGGGCCTCATTATCGCCCTGCTAAAAGCCATTGATTCCATTATGAATAAATCCATAATGGAAAACACCTCCCCGATCCACCACTCCATTTACCGGATCATTTTCGTCAGCCCCTTCCTGCTGCTTGCGGCATTGATGAACTGGCAGATCCAGCTGGACAAGGTTTGGCATTTTGTGCTGCTCTACGGCATCATCGAGGCGGTGAATATTCTGTTTCACCAAAAGGCCATCAAAGCCGGCAACCTGGTGTTTATCGAGCTGCTTTCCCGCTCCAAGACCATCTTTGCCCTGATCCTCAGCTTTGTTTTGGTCATCGACACACCCAGCCCCCTGGCGGTGATCGGCATCCTGCTGTTTACCGTCGCCACTTACTTCACCGTCACCAAGAAGGTGGAAAGCAAAACCGGTGAGAAGACCTCCCATCTCAGCCTGCTGTACGAGATGATCTCGGTGCTGGCCCGGGTGGTAAAGCCCTTCCTTATCAAGGGGATCCTGACCTCTGAGCTGGTCTCTACCGAAACCATCACCTTCCTGAGTATGCCGATCTCCCTGGTGTGCCTGCTGGCGGTGTACCGGCCGAAGCTCAACTTCAAGGAGATCAACTGCAAAAAATACTCCCTCCAGGCATTGGTGGTCGCCGCCGGTATGCTGGTGGGTGTGTATGCAGTAAAGCACGCCAACATCGTCACCGTTTCCGCTGTGGAGAATTTCTCTGTGTTCTATGTGATCCTCTACACGGTGATCATTCAGAAAAAGAAGTACCCGTTCTGGGTGTTTATTGGCCTCGCGCTGGCCATCGGCGGTCTGGTGCTGGCATCTGTGTAGTATAAAAATCATCCTTTTGCGTGCTTTCGTTTGAATCCATCACATACTTGTGATACAATAACGCTAGGAAAACTGTGTGCTTACGCCACATTTCAAAAAAATCGAAAAGGAGAAAGAATTATGGGACTTATTAAAGCAGGTATTGGCGCATTGGGCGGCGTTCTGGCCGATCAGTGGAAGGAATTTTTCTACTGCGAAGCGCTGGATATGGATACCCTGGTGGTCAAGGGTCAAAAGCGCGTTTCCGGACGCAGCTCTAACACCAAGGGCAGCGACAATATCATTTCCAATGGCTCCGGCATCGCCGTTGCCGACGGTCAGTGCATGATCATTGTGGAGCAGGGCAAGATCGTGGAGGTCTGCGCTGAGCCCGGTCAGTACACCTACGACACCTCCACCGAGCCTTCCATCTTCGCAGGCAGCTTTGGCGAGAGCCTGAAGGAAACCTTCAAGGCCATCGGCAAGCGCTTTACTTACGGCGGCGACACCGGCAAGGATCAGCGTGTTTACTACTTCAACACCAAGGAGATCATGGACAATAATTTCGGCACCCCCAGCCCCATCATCTTCGAAGTGACCAACAAGCGCATCGGCATGAGCCGCACGGTCAATGTCCGCTGCAACGGTGTTTACTCTTATGTGATCTCCAACCCCCTGCTGTTCTACACCAAGGTCTGCGGCAATGTGGAGCAGGCCTTCACCCGTGACCAGATCGACAGCCAGATGAAGACCGAGTTCGTATCTGCCCTGCAGCCCGCATTCGGCGCTCTGGCAGAGCTGGAGCTGCGTCCCGCTCAGCTGCCTGCCAAGGTAAATGAGCTGAAAAAGGCCATGAACGAAGCCTTGCAGGCAGAGTGGGTAGACCGGGGTATTGCGGTTGCCAAGATCGCTCTGAATCCCATCACCCTGAACCCCGAGGATATGAAGAAGATGCAGGAGATGGAAGACTCCATGTCCTACGGTTCCAACGCCGCTATGATGGCAGGCCGTATGACCACCGCCACCGCCAACGCCATGGAGACCGCTGCCGGCAACTCTGCCGGTGCCATGACCGGCTTCCTGGGCATGGGCATGGCTGGCGGCGCTATGGGCGGCGGCTTCAATGCAGCCCAGCAGTTCTATGCTATGGGTCAGCAGCAGCAACAGCAGCAGATGGCTCAGCAGCAGGCACAGCAGTTGGTGG
>JAZPXW010000043.1:0-4657 GCA_045543895.1 Faecousia sp. | reverse complement strand
CCCATCGATTCCCTGGCAGCAGCCGGCTCTATCCTGGCATCCGTATGGCTGCCGGAGATCAGTATGCCCGTAATCGACAGCCTGGGTGATGAATTCCTGGAGTATGTGAAAGAGGGCATGACCGTCACCATCCGGGAGGATGGCACCGTCTGCGTAGACTAATTCCCAGAATTTTTCTTTGAAGCATCCGTTCCCAGCTGGGAACGGATGTTTTTTTGCGAAAAATCCCACTTTATGCTGAAATAGTACTTTCCTTTAATGGGATATTGTGATATAATAGCATCCCCGTATGGGCAAATTTTACAATCATTTCTATTAAAGGAAAGATGATATTATGAACGATTTATCCAAGATTTCTGTGGTTCTTCCCTCTTTGGACCCGGATGAGAAGCTCACCGCCGTCATCGACGGTCTGCTGGAGTACGGCTTTACCGACATCATCCTGGTCAACGACGGCTCCAAGAAGGAAAACCTCCACTATTTCGAGGATGCTGCCGCCCAGCATCCGGAGATCCACCTGCTCCACCACGAGGTCAACAAGGGCAAGGGTGTTGCCCTGAAGACCGCCTTCGCCTGGTTCCTGGAAAACCGTCCCGATGGCGTGGGCGTCGTCACCGTAGACGGCGACAACCAGCACCACCCCGCCGATACCCGCGCTTGCGCCGAGCGTATGATGGAAGGCGGCAAGCTGGTACTGGGTGTCCGGGACTTCAGCCAGCCGGATGTTCCCGCAAGAAGCCGCTCCGGCAACCGGATCACCTCCCTGGTGTTCAAGATCTTTGTGGGCATGACCATCTCCGACACCCAGACCGGTCTGCGTGCCATTCCCCGGGAGGATCTTCGCACCCTGCTGACCGTGTATGGCGACCGTTTTGAGTACGAGACCAATATGCTGCTTGCTATGAAGGAGCATAACATCGGCTTTGAGGAAGTAAAGATCCGCACCGTGTACATCGAGGAGAACAAAAGCTCCCACTTCCGTGCTGTGCGGGATTCCTGGCGGATCTACAAGCTGATCCTGGCCCACTTCTTCCGCTACAGTCTTTCCTCCATCGCCAGCGCCGTGATCGATACCGGTCTTTTCTCTCTGCTGAGCAGCCTGCTGCACCCGGTGCTTTCCGGTTTCCTGGTGGATGCTGTGCCTACCGTGTGCGCCCGCGCCGCTTCCTCTCTGTGTAACTTCTTCCTGAATAAGAAGCTGGTGTTCAACAGCAAGGTCAGCACCGGCAAGGCGCTGCTGCGCTACTATATGATCGCCATTCCCAATATGCTGCTGCAGGCAGGCCTGACCTCCGGTCTTTGCGCCCTGCTCCAGATCCCTGCCGATGCCACCTTCCTGCGCACTGTGATCTATGTGGTCGTGATGTGCGTGCTGTTCATCGCCACATTTGTTCTCCAGCAGCGCTGGGTATTCGCCAACAACCCCAAAAATGAGGACTAATACTATGGAAAACCAAACCGCAACCCCCACCACCCGCAGACGGCCCAAGAAAACCAAAAAACAAATTGTTTTCAGCATTCTCCGCCGCTTCCTGCTGGTGTTCTTCACGCTGATCCTTCTGGTCTTTACAGGCCTTGTGATGGTCTGCAACCTGATCTTCAACGGACCTTCTACCACCGCAAGAGACCGCTTGACCATGTCCATGCGGGAATCCAGCGGCATGAAGTGGTGCCCCGCCCTGTTTATCGGTGAGGACACCGTGGCCGAGATCGAAAAGGTCACCGCTGCCGAGCTGCCCGATGAACTGTCCGACAATTCCCAGATCAAGATCGACCTGGATAATGTGCTCTCCGGCACCGACGAATGGGAAGGCCACCCCGACGGCATCCGCATTGAAAAGGTCAGCGGCGATACCTACAACGCCCATGTGATGATCATCCGGGATCCCTCCCGGGTATACTTAGCCACCTCCTCCGACAGCTTCAGCACCAGCAAGCCCGGTGCCCGTATCAACAAGCAGATCGAAACTGAAGGTGCGGTAGCCGCCATCAACGCAGGTGCCTTCTACGACGATGGCACCGGCAGCCCCATGGTGGGCAGCGTTCCCGAGGGTCTGGTCATTTCTGAGGGCGTGGTCCGTTGGAAGACCGGCTATCCCCCCCAGCAGGGCTTTGTGGGGTTCAATAACGACAATGTTATGATCGTCGCCAAAACCATGACCGCTGATAAGGCCATGGAGCTGGGCATCCGCGACGGCTGCTGCTTCGGCCCTGTGCTGATCATGAACAACACCGTCAATGAGGAAGCCTATAACGCAAACTCCGGTCTGAATCCCCGCACCGCCATCGGCCAACGGGCCGACGGTGCTGTGATCTTCCTTTGCATCGATGGCCGCCAGGCCAGCTCCATGGGCGGTACATACGCCGACATCATTGATATCATGGTGGAATACGGCGCAGTCAATGCCTGCAATCTGGACGGCGGTTCTTCCACCGTTATGCTCTACCGTGACCATAACACCGGCAAGGTATCTATGATCAACAGCTATTCCCTGCTCCAGGAGGAGCCCCGCAGAATGCCCACCTTCATCATGGTGCGTCCGGAAAGTGAGGGCTGAGTATGTATAAAGGAAAATATGTTTCCGCAGCCAAAACTGCCCAAAGAAGAAAGGCCTTCCCTGTTGGCACCGCCGTGTTCTACGGCATCTACCTACTGCTGATCATTGCGTTCTTCATTGGCATGAGCCATGTATTGGGTCTGCTGGGCGACTGGTTGGGTCGGTTTGAGGCCTCCCAGCCCGAAACCAAGAGCCAGGAGGTCTTTGATCAGCTATTCAAGGACCCGGATTGGGAAGAGCTTTACTACATGGCCGGCTTCCAGGACACCCTGTTTGAAACCAAGTCTTCCTATATCGCCTACATGGAAAAGAAAGTCGGCGACAAGGAACTGACCTATGTCAAGACCTCCGCAGGTCTCACCGGCGGTCACAAGTACATCGTTAAGCTCGGGGATGAAAACCTTGGCACCTTCACCCTGCAAAATGATGTGGTGGGCGAGCTGGAGATCCCCGATTGGCAGCTGGACACCGTGGAGATGTTCATGGAACGGCTGGAGGATGTGACTGTGCGTACCCAGCCCGGCCGCACCGTTTCCATCAACGGCATTCCCATGAACGAGAGTTATATCGTAGCCAAGACCTCCACCGTTCTGGACGAGTACGCCCCCGAGGGCTTCCACGGCGACCGCACCGTCACCTACTATACCGACGGTCTGCTGATGACCCCGGAGGTCACCATCACCGACGAAGACGGCAACCAGTTGGAGTGCGCCTACGATGCCGAGACCGACACCTATTACGAGGTGCTGCCCACCCCGCCCGAGATCACCAAGGCACAGTACGATACCATTCTGGGCGCTACACAGGCCTATGCCAAGTTTATGATCGGTGTCTACGGCACAAACCTCAATAATCACTTCAATACCAGCAGCGATCTGTACCACTCCATCCTCAGCAATGAGCTTTGGTTCCGTGGCTATACCGGCTATTACTTCGGCGAGGAAACCATCTCCGAGTACCGCCGTTACAGCGACGATATGTTCTCTGCCCGGATCCAGATCGCCCTGAATGTGAAGCGTTCCGACGGTTCCATCAAGGTATTCGACATTGACCACACCTTCTTTGCCAAGACCAATGCCAACGGCGTCTGGAAGGTCTTCAAAATGACCAATGTGGACCTGCAGGAGGTCATCTCCGAGGTGCGTCTGACCTTCAAGGCAGATGACCTGATCGTTCACGAGGCAATGTACGATGCGGGTAGCGCCACTCTGAAGACCCCCGAAGTCACCGTTCCCGAGGGACAGCAGTTCCTTGGCTGGTTCCGGGAGCTGCGTGACGAAAATGGCGATACCACCCTGCAGCTGATGTTTAAGCCCGACGAAAACGGCAATGTCACCCTGCCCCACGGCTATGTTCTGGAGCATATGACGCTGATCGCCCGGTTCGGCAAGGAGGGCGCGTAATGGATATCTGGAGCTTTCTGGCAGAGTCCTTTGACCTGCCCATTCTGGAATGGATCGCCGCCAACCTTAAGTGCGGCTTCCTGGATTTTCTGATGCCGCTGATCACCCTGCTGGGTGATGCGGGTATCTTCTGGATCCTGTGTTCTGTGGCACTAATCTGTATTCCCAAGTACCGCAAGATCGGCCTTGGCATGGGCGTGTCCCTGCTGATCGGTCTGCTGGTGTGCAATGTGACGCTCAAGCCCCTGGTCGGGCGCATCCGTCCCTATGACTACCAGCTGCAGCACTTCCAAAAGGAGATCATCTTGCTGGTAGAGGGGCTGCACGATTACTCCTTCCCCTCCGGTCACACCATCGCCTCCTTTGAGGCCGCCACGGTACTGCTGATGAACAATAAGAAGCTGGGCATTCCTGCTATGGTGCTGGCTGTGCTCATCGCCTTCTCCCGGCTGTACCTGTATGTCCATTACCCCACCGATGTTCTGGCTTCCATCGTGCTTGGCATCGGCATCGCCTTCCTGGGTAACTTCCTTGTGAAAAAGGGTTTCTCCCTTTGGGAATCCCGTAAACAAGCCGCATAAACAAAAAGAGAGGTGCCAATGCACCTCTCTTTTTTCTATCTCCGCACCCAAGGCTCCCCTTGTCAGGGGAGCTGTCACGCGAACAGCGTGACTGAGGGGTAGTAAGTATCCCTTT
>JAZPXW010000042.1:0-11123 GCA_045543895.1 Faecousia sp. | reverse complement strand
ATCCTTCCGGTGTGGGCCTGCACGCAGGTCACCCCGAGGGCTACACCGCTACCGATATCATGTCCCGCATGAAGCGTATGCAAGGCTATAATGTGCTGCACCCCATGGGCTACGACTCCTTCGGTCTGCCTGCGGAGCAGTATGCGGTGGATACCGGCAACCATCCCAACGGCTTTACCCAGAAGAATATCGAGACCTTCTCCGGTCAGCTTAAGGAGCTGGGCTTTGACTACGACTGGTCCAAGGTGCTGGCTACCTCTGACCCCGAGTTCTACAAGTGGACCCAGTGGATCTTCAAGAAACTCTGGGAGGCAGGTTACGCCAAGCGGGTGGAAATGCCCGTGAACTGGTGTGAAGAGCTGGGTACTGTGCTCGCCAACGACGAAGTCATCGACGGCAAGAGCGAGCGCGGCGGCTACCCCGTTGTGAAGAAAATGATGATGCAGTGGGTCATCGACCAGCCTGCATTTGCTGAAAAGCTGCTGGAGGGCCTGGACGAGATCGACTGGCCCGAATCCACCAAGGAGATCCAGCGCAACTGGATCGGCAAATCCACCGGTGTGGAAGTGGACTTCCAACTGGTAGGCGGCGGCAGCTTCTCCATCTACACCACCTGTATTGAGACCATCTACGGCATCACCTTTATGGTGCTGGCTCCCGACGGTAAGATCACCGAGAGCTTGCTTGACCGGGTGGAAAATATCGAGGAAGTGAAGGCTTATATTGCCGAAGCTGCCAAGAAGAGCGAGATCGACCGTACCGATGCCAGCAAGACCAAGACCGGTTGTCCTCTTAAGGGCATCTATGCCATCAACCCTGTCAACGGCAAGGAAGTGCCTGTGTTCATCGGTGACTTCGTGCTGGGTAACTACGGTACCGGCGCGGTTATGGCAGTTCCCAGCCACGACCAGCGTGACTTTGAGTACGCTGTGGCCCACAACATCCCCATGATCCAGGTCATCGAAGGCCGTGAGACTAACGAGTGCGCTTTTGAAAAGCAGGATTACCTGGGCAAGGGCTGCAAGCTGGTCAACTCCGAAGAGTTTACCGGTATGACCGTGGAGGAAGCCAAGGAGGCCATCACCGTCAAGCTGGAAAATGCAGGCGTTGCCCGCAGAAAGAATAACTACCACTTCCGTGAGTGGATCTTCGCCCGTCAGCGCTACTGGGGCGAGCCTGTTCCCTGCGTGTACACCGAGGACGGCAAGACTGTGTTCCTGCCCGATGAGGAATTGCCTCTGGTCCTGCCCGAGCTGGAAGATTACAAGGGCCGCGGCGGCAAGGCACCTCTGGAAAATGCCGAGGAATGGAAGCACTATAATAATAACGGCATCCAGGGTATCCGGGAGACCTCTACCATGCCCGGCTCTGCTGGTTCTTCCTGGTACTACATGCGCTATATCGACCCCAAGAACGATGAGGCTTTCTGCGATCCGGAGCTGCTGAAGCACTGGATGCCCGTAGACCTGTACATTGGCGGCCCGGAGCATGCGGTGGGTCACCTGATCTATTCCCGTATCTGGAACCGCTTCCTTTACGATAACGGCCTGTCCCCCGTGAAGGAGCCCTTCAAGAAGCTGGTCCACCAGGGCATGATCCTGGGCGAGAACGGCATCAAAATGGGTAAGCGTTTCCCTGAGTTCGTGGTCAACCCCAGCGACATCGTCCGGGAATACGGCGCTGACACTCTGCGTCTTTACGAGATGTTCATGGGTCCCCTGGAGGTCTCCAAGCCCTGGAGCACCACCGCTGTTGCCGGCGCAAAGAAGTTCATCAACCGTGTGTGGAACTTTTTTACCGAGACCGCTAACCTCACCGACACCGATGATGGCAAGCTGACCAAGGTCTATCACCAGACCGTCAAGAAGGTCACCTCTGATTTCGAGGTTTTGGCTTTCAACACCGCCATTGCCCAGATGATGGTGTTCGTCAATGAGGTCTATAAGAACGGTTCTTGCCCCAAGGAATATGCCGAGGGATTTATCAAGATGATCTCCTGCATCATTCCTCACGTGGGTGAGGAAATCTGGCAGGTCATGGGTCACAGCGACACCATCGCCTATGAGTCCTGGCCCACCTATGATGAGGCAAAGTGCAAGGATTCCGAGGTGACCATGGCTGTGCAGGTCAATGGCAAGATGCGTGGCACTGTGGTCATGGATGCCGACCTGGATAACGACACCGTGGTTGCCAACGTGACCGCCGATCCCAAGATCGCTGCGTTCCTCCAGAAGAATGGCGGCAGTATCGTAAAGACCATCGTGGTCAAGAACAAGCTGGTCAATTTGATCGTTAAGTAATGGGTGAAAATATGAAGAAGATCATTGTAATTCTTTTGTGCATGGCTATGCTGGTTTCTCTGGCAGGCTGCGGTGCGGATACCAACCAGGATCCGGTGCAGGGTGTGACTCCTAATGAGGAGCAGGACAACACCGGCGGTGAGAAAACCAACTATACTCCAAGTGATGTTATGACCGGCGGAAGCTATGTGGTCGTGCTGGGTGACTATATGAACAGCATCACCCTGTACTATGAGAACGGCGTTTTGGTCAAGCTGGTGGAGGATTTCCAGAAGAGCGACGAAGAGGAAACTTCCGCTGTCACCTATGAGGGCGAGGCGCTGGAGGAATACGGCTTCAACTTCATTGACTGGTCGGATGCACCGCTTCAGGATATTCTGGACGGCATGGCCGACTACGGCGGATACGACCAGTATACCATCCGCAAGGCGGATTGACCCCGAACCCAACAGGTAAAACAGCCGCCCTGTGTTAGCAGGGCGGCTGTAAAGTTCTGAGATTACCGTTTTCCGGTTGCGGTCAATTCAGTGATATTTTTGAACGAGTCCTCATTTTTGAGATACAATTCGATGCCGTTTAGCTTATCTTCATCGTCGCCTCCTGTGTGATGGACATTGACGTGGATCACACCGGTTTCATTCTGCATTTCCCGCTCTTCCAAGGGACGATCCATTGCGGTGAACATATACTGGATTTCGCCCTTATGTGCTGCTTCAAAAGCAAGCCCGGCTTCATAATCCATGAAAACGGCACAAACCTTTATATTATACTTTGCCGCAAGTTCTGTGATCTTTTTGCCTAAGCCTTCATTTTCTGTTACGACGATTGCCTGCTTTTTCACAGAACTTCTTCCCAGCAGTTCGTCCGTGGTGACTTCAAAGTAATCCGCCAGGGCGCAGAGCATCAATATGTCCGGCAGGGTATAGCCTTTTTCCCATTTGCTGACTGCTGCGGCGGTAACACCCAGCTCCGCAGCCAGGGCATCTTGCGTAATATTCTTCTGCTTGCGCAGGGAAAGTATGTTATTTCCAATGTTCATAGAAGATTTTCCTCCGTATGGTGATATACAAAGATCTTTGTTGCCTGTATGGTAGCACGGATAGGGGAGAATTGCAATCGAGCGGTTGTAAAGAAACTTTCCTGTGGGTTAAGTCGCCGGGCGATTCGTGAATCGCCCCTACGGAACGGTTGGATTTGTGGAAAGATTTTTGTAAAAACTTCGAAATCTTCCTTGACATTTGGCAAAATCCTGTATATAATATTCGAGCCTAGTAATAGGCCCTGAACGCATCCTGGAAATAGCCGGATGCCATCGGAGGGAGGGAAAACCATGTCTGAAATTCGCGTTAAGGAGAACGAATCTCTGGAGAGCGCTCTGCGCCGCTTTAAGCGTTACTGCGCTAAGGAGGGCGTTATCGCCGAATATAAGAAGCGCGAGCATTATGTCAGCCCCAGCCTGAAGCGTAAGCAGAAGTCTGAAGCTGCCCGTAAGAACAAGAGAAAGTTCTATTAATATCCCTCATCTTGTTGTGCTCAAAACCGCCTTGCTTTTGCAAGGCGGTTTTCTTTTATAGCTTCCTATACATGAAAGAACGGATTGCCACGGGCGCAAGCGCCCTCGCAATGACAGAAGAAAACTGCCGGCGCGGGGTTATGTGGGCGGTCAGTCTCATGCCTGTGCTGGTCGATATCCATCGTAAAAAATAGGGGCGGATTGCTCGTCCGGGAACGGCAGGTTACTGCCCCTGCTGGGGAAAGAAATTGCCACTATGAGGGTCAGTCCCTGATAGTGGCATTTATTATTCTTCTTTGCTGCGGGGGTACGGCTTTTGCTCATCCGTAAGACCGGCAAGGTAATCCATGCTGGTATTCAGCGCAATGGCAATTCGCTTGCACTGCTCAAAGGTGTAGTAGCGTTTTCCACTTTCGATTTTGGAATAATCGCTTTGGTTTATACCGGTAAGCAGTTGCATTTGTACCTGTGTTAAGCGCCTGCTTTTTCGCAGCTCCTTTAATCGGCTCATATCATCACCCATTGTAATTGTGCCATTTTGACCTATTGACAATAGGGTGAAATTGACCTACTATTAATATGGCCTCATGTTAAGCGGAAGTTTGTCGCTTGCTGCAAACACTCCTGCTAACGCATGATTATATAGATAGAAGGGAAGATCGAAATGAGAGTAAAGAGACTGATCGCAGCCGTATTGACCTTGTGCCTGCTTTTAACCATGATGCTTTCTACCAGTATATCGGTGAGCGCGGCAAGCGGAAAGCACGGTAACCTTTCCTGGTCCGTGGAAAATGGAACGCTTACTATCTCCGGATATGGAGATATGCAGCAAACATCATCCTCGGATTATCCTTGGGACAATTATAAGTACACCTCTGTTGTGATCCGGGATGGCGTTACCTCAATCGCACCTTACGCTTTTTTTATGAACTCTTGTTATGATATTACCATACCCTTAAGTGTGACCAATATTGGACACCGGGCTACTTATGCTTGGGGCGCTGCCGAGGTGTACTATGGCGGCAGCATTGAGGACAGAAGAGCTTTTTTGACCATAGGAGAATGGAATCATGGATTGTCCCTGGGTACCTGGCACTATTCTGCCCACAGACACCAGTGGACACTGAAGAGCACGACCTCCGCTACCTGTACCACCGACGGTGTAAAGACCTATTCCTGCCACTGCGGCCAAACAAAAACGGAAACTACCCAGAAGCTGGGTCATAACTACTCGGGAAGCCCTTCTTACAAGTGGACGCAGGCAAACAGCGGTTACAGCGTGACCGCAACCCAATATTGCTCCAGAAACAGCAGCCACTACATTACGGAAACCGTGAAGGCGGCATACCAGCAGATCTCCGCAGCTACCTGTACCGCTGACGGCCAGGACCGCTATACTGCGACCTTTACTAACTCTGCCTTTACCACTCAGACAAAAAATGTAACCGTTTCGGCAACCGGACATAGCTATACATCTGTTGTAACCAAGCCCACCTGTACGGAAAAGGGCTTTACCACCCACACCTGCAGCAAGTGCGGACATGAGTATGTGGACAGCTATGTGGAGGTTACGGAGCATCCCTGGGATTCCGGCAAGGTTACCAAGGAGCCTACCTGCAAGGAAGAGGGCGAAAAGACCTATACCTGCACCGTGTGTTCTGCCACAAAAACAGAGCCCATCGAGAAGACCACCAACCATACTTGGGATTCCGGCAAGATTACCAAGGAGCCTACCTGTGTAAAGGAAGGTACCAAAACCTATACCTGTGAAGTCTGCGGCAAAACCCGAGACGAGGCTGTGGCTGTTGTTGAGCACAGCTATGGCGACTGGGAAGATGCGGGCGATACTGAGCATAAACACACCTGCTCCGTGTGTAAGAAAGAGGAAACCGCATCCCATTCGTGGGATTCCGGCAGCATTACCAAGCAGCCTTCCTGCGCGGAAGACGGTGTTAAAACCTACACCTGCAAGGTGTGCGGCAAAACCAGAGAGGAATACATCCCCGGACCGGACCACAGCTACGGCAACTGGGCAAATGCCGACAGCACCAAGCACAAGCGCACCTGTACTGCCTGCGGCAATGAAGAAACTGCTGACCACACCTGGAACTCCGGCAGTATCACCAAGCAGCCTACCTGCAAGGAAGAGGGCGAAAAGACCTATACCTGTACCGTTTGCGGAGGAACGAAGGTCGAGCCTGTTGCCAAGCTGACAGATCACACCTATGATAATGACTGCGACACAAGCTGTAATGTATGCGGCATTATCAGAACAGTTACCCATAAGTATCTGGATAAGTGGAGCAAGGACAAGACAAATCACTGGCACGAATGCTCTGAATGCGGACATAAGAAGGACGAAGGAAAGCATAAGCCCGGTGCGGCTGCCACAGAGACCAGCGCACAGGTATGTACCGTCTGCCAGTACATCATCCAACCGCCAATCAAACATACTGTGCATAAGTTCGGCACAAAATGGATCACCGATAAGAACGGACACTGGCATGTTTGCTCCGGTTGTGAGGAGAAGAGCGGTTATGCGGAACACGCATTCGAAAACGACTGCGATACCGATTGCTCTGTTTGCGGATTTACGAGAAAAACCTCCCACAGCTTTGCAACCACCTATCAGCATGACGAAGTGAACCACTGGTATGAGTGTTCTGTCTGCGGTGAAAAGAAGGATATCAGTGTTCATGAGCCCGGTCCGGAAGCAACGGCAACGACCGCGCAGGTATGTACCATTTGCGGACTCGAGATCGTCCCGGCTTTGGGAGAACCTGAGACCACCGTGGCACCTACGGAAGAAGAGCCAGCTACCACCGCACCCGCAGCACCTTCTGATGACGATGCGACGGACGGCGCGTTCCCCTGGTGGATCATTCTGATTGCGGCAGCGGCTGTTGTAGTAGTTGTCGTGGTGATTAAGAAGAAACGATAATCCATATTATATGCAGAAAAGGGCGTGTTGCAAAATAATTGCAACACGCCCTTAAGCTATACGTTTTCTCCGTCCTGTGGACGTAGGGGCGGATATATTAGCCGCCCGTTGCTTTCTTGCAAAACTGTTGATATAGTCCAATGGCTTTTTCGATGCCCAGCGCGGCAGCTTCTTCCAAAAGGGCGTCCAGCTGATCGGCGGTGCGGTAGAGGAAAAAGCGGATCTCGTCAGATGCGACCTCACACCGGTAGCGGCAATGGAGCGTTTCTTCAATAAAGGTTACCCCCGCGGGCTGCGCATAGGGAAGAAGGGAAGCGGAGCAGCCACCTTCTTTGATAGAAAACAGCGCTGCTTCCAATGCTGCCTCCAACCATATTTTTCTGCCCTCCCAGGGCTTTAAATGCTCGCTAAGTGGCATATCCGGCGGTGGCGGCGGGAGAAATACCGGGCAATCCAAATCCCCGGCATAATGGTGGGAAATACCCATGGGGCAGGTAAGCTGCTCACATAGCAGCTTACACAGCTGGGCAGTCTCCTCACTCCCCGGTCGCTGAAAATCCAATAGGATACTGTCACATTCCAAATTCTCCAGGACAGTTTTCAGCTGATCCACGATCCTGTGGGGGTCATGCCCGCAGATGGGAATGCGGTCGTTGAGGATCAGCATCGACTCTGGGGGCAGGGAGGACGGTATATTGGAAAGCCCCGTGCTGTAAGGGGAGAAGTGGCAGGCCATATAGGCGAGCTTCTCACCCTCCGGGGTATATCCGGGCAGCTCCGCAGCGGTCATGGCAAGATACCGGGATGTTACCATAGACAAATCCCTCCTCCCATGGTATAATCCCTACATACTCTATGAAAGAATGGTTATAGATATGCGTTTTTCTTTGCTTCCGGCTTTCATTACGGAAAAGCTGACCGATCTGACACCCGAGTTTCTGAAGGAGCAGGGGATCGAGCTGCTGATGCTGGATTTTGACAATACCATAGTTCCTTACACCACCAGCCAGGCAACGCCCCAGATGGACACCTGGCTCAAAGAAATGCTTGCTTCCGGCATTCCGGTGTGCGTGGTGTCTAACAGCCACAAGGACCGTGTGAAGATCTTCTGCGCCCACTATGGCATGGACTGCATCACCCACGCAAAAAAGCCTTTTTCCAAGGGCATCTGTCAATGCCTGGAGAAGTACAAGGTTCCGCCCTCTCACGCGGCGCTGGTGGGCGATCAGATCTTTACCGACACCCTGGGCGCCAACGGCTGCAATGTTCGCCCCATCCTGGTGAAGGCCATCAACAACCACAATTTCTGGCTCAAGGCCCGCCATGTGCTGGAATTGCCCTTCATCTTTATGGCCAGAAAGAGAAAAATATCATAAAATGGCAAAAATATCGGTTTTTCCTCTTGCCAAAAAGAATAATTTCGGTTAGAATATATGAGCTAAAGCTATGTAAATTAACACCCCCGTAAGGGGCGTATCTTAGGAGGATAAATAAAATGATTTCTGCAGGCGATATCAGAAACGGTATTACTTTCGAGATGGACGGCAAGGTTATGCAGGTCATCGAGTTCCAGCACGTTAAGCCCGGCAAGGGCGCAGCTTTCGTCCGTGTGAAGATGCGTAATGTCATCACCGGCGGCGTGACCGAAACTTCCCTGAACCCCTCTGCCAAGTTCCCCACCGCTTTCATTGAGCGCAAGAAGATGGAGTATTCCTACAACGACGGTGATCTGTACTACTTCATGGACGGCGAGACCTACGAGCTGGTTCCTCTGAACAAGGACGTTC
This sequence comes from Faecousia sp., assembly GCA_045543895.1. Classification (GTDB taxonomy): domain Bacteria; phylum Bacillota; class Clostridia; order Oscillospirales; family Oscillospiraceae; genus Faecousia. The sequence continues at coordinate 2,582 of JAZPXW010000042.1, read as the reverse complement.
TGGACGACTCCTTCAAATTCGTTAAGGAAAACGATGTTTGCACCATCATGAGCTACAAGGGCAATGTCTTCGGTGTGGAAGTTCCCAACTTTGTTGAGCTGGAAGTCACCGATACTGACCCTGGCTTTGCCGGCAACACCGCTACCAATGCTCTCAAGCCCGCTACCGTTGAGACCGGCGCTGAGATCAAGGTGCCTCTGTTCATCGAGATCGGCGAGAAGATCCAGATCGACACCCGCACCGGTGAGTACCTGGGCCGCGCAAAATAAGGAGATTATTATGACGATTTCTGAAAAGTCCGCCTACCTCAAGGGCTTGATGGACGGTCTGAACCTGAACACCGAGACCAATGAGGGTAAGATGATCGCTGCCATCGTGGATCTGCTGGGTGATGTTACCCGTCGCCTGCACGACGTGGAGGAGACCACCATCGCCATTTCCGACGAGCTGGATGAGATCGAGGAAGACCTGGACGCCATCGAGGACTACATCCTGGACGAAGAGGATGAGGACGAGGATGACGACTGGGACGAAGATTGGGATGAGGATGACTTCGACGACGAGGAAGAGCCGGATGAGGGCTTCGACTTTGGCGACGAGGACTCCACCATTTATGAAGTCGAGTGCGTTTGCGGCGAGATCATTGATTTCGACGAGGAGACCCTGGAACAGGGCAGCATGATCTGCCCCAACTGCGGTGAGACTCTGGAATTCTCCCTGGACGACGAAGACGAAGAGTAATGTATTAAGAGCCACCGATTTCGGTGGCTCTTCCTTTTTGTGCGCAAAAAGCCTCCCTTGTGCAAAAGGAGGTGGCACGGCGGAGCCGTGACGGAGGGATTGTAATATATCGATACACCACGATCCCCCCAGTCAAAAATCAAAGATTTTTGCCAGATCCCTTTACACTTAACGGCCTGCTAACCATAAAACAGCCTGGCGGTCAGAGCGGCAACGAAGAAACCGGTGAAATCCGCGATCAGCGCAGCAGGGACGGTATAGCGTGTGCGCCGGATCCCTGCAGCACCAAAATATACGCTGATGGTATAGAAGGTGGTCTCCGTGGACCCCAGCATGATGGCAGCGGTGCGCCCAATCAGGGAGTCTACACCGTGGGTGACCATCAGATCGGCCGCGACAGCCATAGCCGCGCTGCCGCTGATGGGTCGGATCAGCACCAGCATGGCGGTTTCCGGAGGAATACCAAAGAATTGAAACACCGGAGCAAACCACCCAGTGAGCAGCTCCATGGCCCCGGAGGCTCGCAGCATCGTGACAGCGGTCAGCAATAAGACCAGCGTTGGAACGATGGAAAGCAGCAGCTTGAGTCCGTCACCGGCCCCCTGGAGCATCAGGTCATAGGCGTTTTCCTTTTTGCTCAATGCAATGGCGCAGCACAGGAACAAAAGCAGCGGAACGACATAATCAACCATCGTGCCACACCTTACCCATGGCCCATGCGGCAAATACTCCAGCACCGGTGGACAGCAGGCTTGTGACCCACACCGCAGGGAGAATATCAAAGGGTGTGGCGCACCCCAGGGACACCCGGATGGCAGCCACATTGGCCGGGATCAGCTGGATGGAGGCGGTGTTGAGCACGATCAGGCGGCACAGCTCATTTGTAGCAATGCCGGGGCGATCTTCCCGTACCAGCCGCTTTGCGGACAGGATCCCCATAGGCGTGGCGGCATTCCCAAGACCCAGGAAATTTGCGCAGATATTGGCGCTCAGACTGGAGGCCAGGGGAAGATCGGTTTTTGTGCTGGGAAACAACCGGTTGAGCATCGGGCGCAGGAATCTTGCCAACATGGCAGTGATACCGATGTGCTCCATCAGCTTGCCAATGCCTGTCCACAGACACAATGAGCCTGCCAGGGATATTGCAAGCGTGATCCCGCTTTGGGCACCGGAGGCTACCGCGGCAGCCAGCGCTCCGCCGTTGCCCAGGACGATGGCGCAAATGGTGGACAGCATAAGAATCCCGGTAAAAATCCAACTCATTATCATATGATCACCCCTTGGTATGTACAATATGCTGATGTTTCGGAAACTTTCCTATGCAAATAGCACAAAAAATTCTTTGTCATCAAATTATATTTGACATCTTCCGAATTGCTATTTATAATGAATATAACCCGTTGAGGGTGTCGACTACTGCTGAAAGAAGGACCTTTATGAAGACGACTGGAATCGTGCGCAAGGTGGATGAGCTGGGAAGGATCGTTCTGCCCATCGAGCTGCGCCGGACTTTGGATATTGAGGAAAGAGATCCTCTGGAGATTTGTCTGGACGGCGATAAGATTATTCTGAGTAAGTATGTGCCTGCTTGCCTGTTTTGCGGATCTTCTGCGGAATTGGTGAACTATATGGGCAAGAATGTGTGCAAGGCTTGCGCCCAGGCCCTGAATAAGAAGTAAGCAAAAAAAGAAACCGCTGCGTTAGGCGGGCTCACTTAGGGATTTTTACGGTTTTGAAAGAATCTTTTTCCTCACAAAAAATCCATCGTCCTTGCAATACATCCAGTATTACTTCGTCCTCTGGATATTCTTGTGAGAAAAAATCTTTCCTTCAAAACTGCA
>JAZPXW010000041.1:0-2239 GCA_045543895.1 Faecousia sp. | reverse complement strand
GTCTTGCCCTCATGCTCACCGCATTTTTCGGCGGCTTCTGGGTATTCCTGCCCATCGTTCTTCTGATGGTGCTGGTACCGTGTATCTATTCTTATCTTCTCCACCGCAAGGGCATCTAAGAAGAAAGGGTGTGTTGCATCGCAACACACCCTTATTTTATAAAAGCCTTCCCCCGAGGGGAAGGTGGCCGAGCGTAAGCGAGGTCGGATGAGGAATGCGGGCGATAGTTTTCCTACAAGTAGTATCTATCAGACCTATTCCTATGGCAGTCCTGCCGCCATTCCTCATCAGTCAGCTTCGCTGACGGCTTCTCCCCGGGAGAAGCCTTTTCTCCGTTTTGCATAACAGCGGACTCGCATTTTATAAATAATTTACATTTCCCCCCTTGTCATTGGGTAATTTTTCCGCTATAGTGAAATTACCCACCAAAGAAAGGAGCGCTTTGCTTATGAAACGCACGATCTTTTCCCTGCTGACGGTATTTGCGCTGCTGTTTACCCTGACAGCCTGCAGCGCCTCCGCCCCTACAGAAGGCGGCTACTACGATAGAATGGAAATGGAGAGCAATGGCTCTATCGCCGAGACTTTAGGCTCTGCCCAAGAGCTTCCCGCTGACCGCAAGCTGATCCGCACCGTACGGATGCAGGCGGAGACCGACGATCTGACCGATGTGATGACCCAGCTGGAGCAGACCCTTTCCCAGTTTGGCGGCTACCTGCAGCAAAAAGAGATCTACCAGGGCAGCGCATATCGGGGCACCCAGCGCCGCAGCGCCAACCTTGTGATCCGCATCCCCGCTCAGAGTCTGGACGCGTTCCTCTCCCACTTAAGCGGCACTACCCATGTGATCTCCTCCAACGAGTCTGTGGATGATGTAACGCTGCACTATATCGATGTGGATTCCCAGCTGAAAGCCCTGCGGGTAGAAGAAGAGCGGCTGCTTGCCATGATGGAGAAGGCCGAAAATCTGGGTGATCTGCTGGCCATTGAGCAGCGGCTGACCCAGGTGCAGCAGGAGATCCAGAGCGTTACCTCCCAGCTGAAGGCCCTGGACAGCCAGATTGAATACGCCACCATCCACCTGTCCATCAGCGAGGTGGTGGAGTACACCCCTGTGGAAGAAAAATCCCCCTGGCAGGAGATCGGTGACGGCTTTATGGAAAGCCTTTCCGACATCTGGGAGGGCATCGTGGATACCTTCGTGTTCCTGGTCGCCAATTCTCCCCGGCTGGTACTTTGGGGCGGTATTATCTTTGTGGTGATCCTGCTAATCCGCCGCATCCGCAAGCGCAGAAAGGCAAAGAAGACCCCGCCTACAACTTAATCCCATAACAAAAAGGGTGTGTTGCTGTGCAACACACCCCTTTTTCCGGCGGGAGTAAACCCCCGCCCTACGGGAATTTATGATAGCATGTAGGGCGGGGCCTTGGTCCCGCCGTAAAAAGCCTTCCCCTTGAGGGGAAGGCTTTGGCGGACGAGCAATGCTCGCCCCTACGATATTTACTTCATCAATTTATCGATAGCCTGGCACAGGTCGTCGATGGCATTCTGGTCGCCGGCGGACACCGCATCCACCATACAGTGGCGCATATGGTCCTTGAGGATCACCTTGCCGGTGTTATCCAGCGCGCTGCGCACCGCTGCCAGCTGCACCAGAACCTCCGAGCAGTCGTAGCCCTCCTCCACCATCCGCTTTACCTTTTCCAGGTGCCCGATGGCACGGGCCAGGCGGTTAATGACCGCTTTTTGATTCTCGTGGACATGGCCGTGGCTGTGGGCAATGCCGTGCTGGTGCATATAGGCGTGGTCGTGTTCGTGACTATGGGACATGGCACTGTCCTCCTTCTTTTTTTGCTATTATAATAGAAAAAACCACCCTTGGCAAGCCCATAGGGGGGTTATTTCCGTGAAAATGTTTTGACGGACCGGGCGGCATCTGCTATAATAAACCCAATTGTTACACACCTTGGAGGAAACAGCTATGAGAATGAGAAAAATGCGGAATCTGGTGCCCCGGATGGAAAAGTGCGCCGCCTTGCGGATCGCTGAGCCGGAAGCCCTCAAGGGTAACTGGCGGAGTCTGAAGCCGGATTGCACCGCCCTTTGGGTGGAGGTCGGCTGCGGCAAGGGTAAATTCACCGCCGAGACCGCCCAGAGTAATCCCAATGTTCTGCTCATCGCCGTGGAGCGCTGCCGGGAGGCAATGGTCGTGGCTATGGAAAAGGCCCAGAGTATGGGG
>JAZPXW010000040.1:0-15341 GCA_045543895.1 Faecousia sp. | reverse complement strand
AATTGCGGCAGCCAGCATCACACCTGCGGCAAAGCCCAGCACAATGTCGCTGAATTTGTGGGAGATCTTCTTGAAAATAAAGCCGATCACAGAGCCAAATATTGTCGCGCCACCCACACCAAGGGCGGTAAGTAAAACCATCTCCATAATATCACACCTTTCTTTTCATCAGTATACCATACACAACCGGGCTATGGCAAGATACAACTTCTTGCACTTATGGTTGCAATCTGCAAATAGGTTTGATAAAATAAAGAAAACTTTGCAGAAAAGAGGAATGACAATGATCTTCAGCGATTTTCAGGATAAGAAGCTGTCGCTTCTTGGCTTTGGCGCAATGCGTCTGCCCCAGAAGGACGGGCAGATTGACCAGGAGCTTGTAGAGCAGATGGTGCGCTACGGTATCGAACATGGCGTCAATTACTTTGATACCGCATATCCCTATCACGGCGGTATGTCCGAGCGGGTGATGGGTAAGGTCCTCAGCCAGTACCCCAGAGAGTCCTACTATCTGGCGGATAAATTCCCCGGACATATGATCCTGGAAAGCTACGACCCCCAAACACTCTTTGAGGAGCAGCTGCGGCGCTGCAATGTGGAGTATTTCGATTTCTATCTTCTGCACAATGTGTATGAGGAATCGGTGGAGCGGTACTTAGATCCCAACCTGGGTATTATGGAATACCTCAAGGAGCAAAAGCGTAACGGGCGTATCCGTCACCTGGGCTTTTCCACCCATGGCCGCCTGGATATGATGAAGAAATTCCTGGACCAGTATGCTGCGGATATGGAATTTTGCCAGATCCAGCTGAACTATCTGGATTGGACTTTGCAGAATGCTAAGGAGAAGTATGAGCTGCTGACTCAGTATAATATCCCTGTCTGGGTCATGGAGCCGGTTCGTGGCGGCAAGCTGGCAAATTTCTGGGATCCCCGTCTTGCTGAGCGCCGCCCCGATTGCACAACTGCCAGCTGGGGCTTCCGCTTCCTGCAGGCTCTTCCCAATGTAAAAATGATCCTTAGCGGCATGTCCAACATGGATCACATGACCGACAATGTGGCAACCTTTGCGGAGCGCAAGCCTCTGTCCCAGGAAGAGACCGATCTCCTTTTGCAGATCGCCGAGGAAATGAAGAATGTGATTCCTTGCACCGGCTGCCGTTACTGCTGCGATGGCTGCCCCATGGGCCTGGACATTCCTGCCATGATGTCCATTTGCAGCGATATCCGGTTTGCGCCGGTGGTCAACAGCGTCATGGTGCTGGAAGCCTTGCCCGAGGATAAGAAACCCTCTGCTTGTATCGCTTGCGGCAAATGCACCAAGGTCTGCCCCCAGGGCATCGACATTCCGGCTGTAATGCAGGAACTGACCAAACGCCTGGAGGCAATGCCCACATGGAGGGAGATCTGCCGTCAGCGGGAATTGGAGCAAAAGCAGAATAAAGATATTTAACGTTTTTGCCGGGTGCAGCAGCATCCGGCAAAACTTTTACAAAAGCAGTTGACATTTTGAAAAAATAGAGTATACTCTACCTATAAGTGAATGACCCCATGAAGATTTCAGAAGCAACAGCGACTGAAAGCGGAGGACTCTCTGGAGAACACATTAGATTGTGTGCCGAAGGTGCAAGACGTTAGTCGAATCTCTCAGGCAAAAGGACAGAGATAGAGTAAAAGGGTAGCGTTACCCTCTATGCGAAAGCAGTCCTTGTGGGACTGCTTATTTTATTTTCTAGAAAGAGGGATTGTGTTATGCACGGAAAGACAGTGGATACCATCGGTTTTGTATCAAATTTTGATGCCGAAGTGGGCGCTATGATGGGCAGAGAACTGCAGCGTCAGCAGGATGGTTTGGAATTGATCGCATCGGAGAACTTTGCTTCTCCCGCTGTGATCGCAGCTATGGGTTCTGTTTTGACCAACAAGTATGCTGAGGGTCTGCCCGGAAAGCGTTACTACGGTGGCTGCCAGTTTGTGGACGAACTGGAGAGCCTGTGCATCGAGCGTGCCAAGTCGCTGTTTGGCGCGGAAGCCGCCAATGTGCAGCCCCATTCCGGCGCACAGGCCAATATGGCAGTGCAGCTGGCTCTGCTGCAGCCCGGTGATACCATGATGGGCATGAGCCTTGCCAACGGCGGACACCTGTCCCACGGCAGCCCTGCCAATATTTCCGGCAAGTACTATAATGTGATTCCTTATGATGTGAACCACAAGACCGGTCTTATCGACTACGACCAGATCCGGGACCTTGCCAGGAAGCATCAGCCCAAGCTGCTGATCGCAGGCGCGTCTGCCTATCCCCGTGCCATCGACTTTAAGCTGTTTGCGGATATCGCTCACGAAGTGGGCGCTGTGTTCATGGTGGATATGGCTCATATCGCTGGCCTGGTGGCGGGCGGCGCCCACCAGAGCCCCGTACCCTATGCGGATATCGTCACAACCACTACCCATAAGACACTCCGGGGTCCCCGTGGCGGTCTGATCCTCTCCCGCGAGGAGTACGCAAAGAAGATAAACTCCGCCGTGTTCCCCGGCACCCAGGGTGGTCCTTTGGAGCATGTGATCGCAGCAAAGGCTGTGTGCTTCAAGGAAGCGATGTCTCCGGAGTTTAAGACCTATGCCAGTAATATTGTGGCAAATGCCAAGGTGATGGCAGATGCGCTTCTGCAGGAAGGCTTCGATCTGGTCACCGGCGGCACCGACAATCACCTGATGCTGGCTGATCTGCGTCCTATGCACATCACCGGCAAGGAACTGCAGGCTCGTTTGGACGAGAATCACATTACTCTTAATAAGAATGCCATCCCCGGTGACCCGGAGAAGCCTTCTGTCACCAGCGGTGTGCGCATCGGTACGGCTGCTGTCACCACCCGTGGCCTGGGCGCCGAAGAGATGAAGCGCATTGCTCACTGCATCGCCCTCACCGCAAAAGATTTCGAGGGCACAGCTGCGGAGGTCAAAGCCACCGTCGCAGATATCTGCGAAAAGTTCCCCCTCTACAAGTAAAAGAATACCGGGATACCACTTCACTTGGTATCCCGGTTATTTTTATACATTAAAGAGGAAGTTGACGATGTCGCCGTCTTTCATCACATATTCCTTGCCCTCGCTGCGGACAAGACCCTTGCTCTTGGCGTTTGCCATGGTGCCGCAATCCTTCATATCCTGGAAAGCGATGACCTCCGCACGGATGAAGCCACGCTCAAAGTCGGTATGGATCTTACCGGCTGCCTGGGGCGCTTTGGTGCCTTTCTTGATGGTCCAGGCACGGCACTCATCGGCGCCTGCGGTGAGGAAGGAAATGAGACCCAGCAGGGCATAGGAGCTACGGATCAGCCGGTCCAGGCCGGATTCTTCAACACCCAACTCTTCCATAAACATGGCCTTTTCCTCGGGATCGTCCAGCTCGGCAATATCCGCCTCCAGCTTGGCGCAGATGGGGATCAACTGGCTGCCCTCTTCAGCTGCCAGGGCTTTTACTGCCTGGTAGTGCTTGTTGCTGTCCGGGTCATTGATCTCGCTTTCAGCCAGGTTTGCCACATAGATGGTCTTCTTGAGGGTCAGCAGGTCGGATTCTGCGATGATCGCCAGATCGTCCTTATCATCGGTGAAGGTGCGTGCCAGCTTGCCTTCATTCATGTGTGCCAGCAGTTCAGTGAGCAACTGTGCGTCCTTCAAAAACTTCTTGTCGCCGCCCTTGGCAGCCTTCTGGCACTTGTCGATGCGGCGCTCCACCATTTCGATGTCCGCCATTACCAGTTCCAGGTTGATGATATCGATGTCACGAAGGGGATCGGTGCTACCCTCAACATGGGTCACATTGGAATCCTCAAAGCAGCGTACCACATGGACAATGGCATCGGTGTTGCGGATGTTACTCAGGAACTTGTTGCCCAGACCTTCACCCTTGGAAGCACCCTTCACAAGACCTGCGATATCCACGAATTCCACAACCGCAGGGGTGGTCTTCTTGGGCTTGTGGAAGTCAGACAGCCAATCCAGCCGCTCATCGGGAACGGACACCACACCCACATTGGGGTCAATGGTGCAGAATGCATAGTTATCCGCAGGAACGCCTGCGTTGGTAATGGCATTGAAGAGGGTGGACTTACCTACATTGGGAAGCCCGACGATACCTAATTTCATATGTGCTCAATCTCCTTTGATTGCTCTATTTCAAATTCATATTTTACACTATATTTCTGGCTTTTGCAAGATAGGAATTCATATGATTGGAATGCTATTTGTGTCTTGTGATTTCCCTTTGCCTATGTTATAATTTGAGAAAGGCTCTGCCTGCGATATTTTTCAGAAAAGAAGTGACACTTATGAGAGAAACCATTACCCGGGAAGAGGCTATGAAAAAGGCCCAGGAGATCCTCGGCAAGCTGACATTGACCGAGAAGATCGGCCAGATCTCCCAGTTTGGCACCTCCATTTATAATAATAACCTAAACATTTTTGAAGATCACCTGAAGGAAGGTAAATTGGGTTCTTACCTTACGGTCAACGGCGGGAAGCTGACCAATATGATCCAGAAAAAGGCTCTGGAGCTGATGCCCACCCCGATCCCCGTGATCTTTGGCGAAGATGTGATCCACGGTTTCCGTACCATCTTCCCCACACCTCTGGCTCAATCCTGCTCCTGGAATCCGGAGCTTGCCCGCAAGGGAGCGGAAATTTCCGCCCAGGAAGCCTATGCTGCCGGCATCAAGTGGACCTTCTCTCCTATGGTGGACATCGCCCGGGATCCTAGATGGGGCCGTGTGGTAGAAGGCTACGGTGAAGACCCCTACCTTTGCTCCCGCTTTGCGGAAGCTACCGTGAAGGGCTACCAGGGTGAGCCCGGCGAACTGGGACAAAAGAACCGCATTATGGCGACGATGAAGCACCTGATCGGCTATGGCGCTGCCATTGGCGGACGGGATTATAATGCGGTGGATATGTCCATCCAGGAGCTGAACGACACTTATCTGCCTCCGTTCCGTGCGGGCATCGAAGCCGGTGCGGAAACGGTGATGTGCGCATTCAATACCTTCAATGGTGTTCCCTGTTCCGGCAGCCGGTATTTGCTGCACGATGTACTCCGGGAGCAGCTGGGCTTTGAGGGTATTCTGGTGAGTGATGCCCATTCCGTCGATGAGATGGTACAGCACGGCTTTGCGGAGGACTATGCCGACTGCACGGAGAAATCCATCAATGCCGGTATGGACATCCTCATGGCGGGCGACCTGTTCAACGACAATGTGCCGCAGCTGATCGCTGAGGGCAAGCTGACCGAAGAACAGATCGATGCAGCGGCGCTGCGTATGCTCACCGCCAAGATCATGCTGGGATTGTTTGAGGAACCCTATGTGGACGAGGAGGACGAAAAGCGCATCCTCTGCCCGGAATTCCTGGATGCCTCCCGCGAGGCTGCCAGAGAGTGCATCGTGCTTCTGGAGAACCGCAACGATGTACTTCCTCTGAAAAAAGATCAGAAGATCGCTTTGATCGGACCGCTGGCGGACAACCCTAAGGATATTTTGGGACCTTGGATCCCGGCTAACGACAAGGAAAGTGTTAAACTGCTGCTGGGTAACAGCACCGGTATTTTTGCAGGCCTTAAGAACGCAGGTGTCTACGTGGAGTGCGCTGCGGGCTGTGCCATCAACGGCGACGATGACAGTAAGATCCCGGAGGCCGTGGAACTGGCAAAGCGCAGCGATGTGGCGGTGCTGGTGCTGGGCGAAGCCAGAGATATGAGCGGCGAAGCCAAATCCCGTGCATTCATCCGCATCCCCGATATCCAGCAAAAGCTCTTGAACGCAGTTCTGGAGACTGGCACTCCCGTGGTGCTGCTGATCTCTGCCGGTCGCCCCATCGTTGTAGAGGAGTTTAAGGACTGTGTAGATGCCCTTGCCTATATCTGGCAGCTGGGCTCGGAAACCGGCAATGCGGTAGCCGATGTTCTGACCGGAGCCTGTAATCCCTCCGGACATCTGACTATGAGCGTACCTCGCCACGAGGGACAGCTCCCCGTATACTATAACCATTTCCGTACTGGCAGACCCTACCAAAATAAGGTCTGGTACGAGAGCAAATATATGGATCTGGATCCCACTCCGACATATCCCTTTGGCTATGGCCTCAGCTATACCCAGTTCGCTTTTGATAATCTGAACCTTTCTGCGGAAAGCATAGCCGCCGACGGCAGCATCCAGGTGCAGTTTGATATTCGTAATACAGGCAGCGTGGATGGCTATGCTGTGCCGCAGCTGTATATCCGGGATCTGGTGGGTTGCTGCGTCCGCCCTGTCAAGGAACTCAAGGGCTTCAGTAAGATCTTTGTGCGGGCAGGGGAGACTGTGCACACCCAGCTGACACTCCAAGCAAAGGACCTGGCATTCTGCGATCCAACCGGTAAGATGATCGTAGAACCGGGAAAATTCCACCTGTGGGTGGGACAAAACGCCTGGGATGAGACCCTCTTTGGAGAGTTCGCTATCCGCTAAATTGCATAGAATACGGGCTGTTGCAATGCTGCAACAGCCCGTTATTTATTTGGTCTTGTTGGATTTGCTGCGGCGGTGGTAGAAGCGGGCCAGGCCGCCTTCGCTGGTCTCCTTGTACATATGGCTCAGGTTCAAACCGGTTTCGTGCATGGCACGGCATACCATATCATAGCTGATGTTCCGGGAGCCGGTGAGAAAATAGCTCAGGTTACAGGCATTCATTGCCCGCATGGCAGCTACAGCGTTGCGCTCGATGCAGGGGATCTGCACAAGGCCGCAAATGGGGTCGCAGGTGAGTCCCAGGTGGTGCTCCATTGCTACCTCTGCTGCGTACTCCACCTGGTCCAGATTCTGCCCATACAGCTCTGCCAGGGCGGCAGCAGCCATGGAGCAGGCAGTGCCGATCTCTGCCTGGCAGCCGCATTCCGCACCGGAAATGGATGCGTTGCGCTTGGTGAGGCTGCCGATGATTCCGGCGGTTGCCAGACCACGGATAATCTGCTCGTCGGTATAACCCTTGGTGTCCTGGGCGTATTTCAGCACTGCGGGCAGCACACCGCAAGCGCCGCAGGTGGGTGCGGTAACGATGGTACCGTTATCCGCGTTCTGCTCTGCTACCGCATAGGCGTATGCTGCGATCTGCTGAAATTCATTCAGAGCGGGAATATCCTCTTCCGGCACCTGCTCATAGAGGAACTTCGCCTTCCGCTGTACATTCAGACCGCCGGGCAGGACACCGGTTGCGCTGAGACCGTCGGCGATGGTCTGCTTCATGGTTAGCCATACTTCCATCAAAAAGTCCCAGATCTCCGCTCCTTCGTTGATCTCAACATAGTCCGAGAGCTTGTCAATGTACCTCCATTTGCAGAAGTCCGCAATTTCCGCGAAGGAATTTTCCGGATAAAGCTCCGGGGTGTCCCGGTGAGCTTGACCGGGGATGCGGATGTCGCCGCCACCGATGGATTCCACACGCATATAAGCGATTTGCGCGCTGGATTTATAGGCAAAAAGATCCAGCGTGTTGGGGTGGGAATTGGGCAGGTCATCGTCGGAGAAGACGATCTCACAGGGGTAGGGTGCCAGGGTGTCCCGCAGCACCCGGTCGGTGCCGTGGCCAATGCCCGTCTTGCTCAGCGAGCCATATAGCACGACCTTAAAAGCATCTGCTTCCGGGTGTTCATCCCGAATCAGCTTTGCTGCACGCTCCGGACCCATGGTGTGGGAGGAGGAGGGACCCTTTCCGATTTTATATATCTCACGAATGGATTTCATGGTTGTACCTCCGCATTTGTAGTACTAAGGTAAGTATAGCAAATATTTTGCCGAATTACAACGGGAGATTTTATGTTGTGGGGATGCTGCCTGCATCGATCGCCTGCAAGGAAAGCTCACCGGCTAAACAAAACAGCGCATCTTCCAGAACCTGCTGCAACTCCCTGTCGGAGCTATGAGCGATGCGGGAATAAAACTCCGCTACCACCGGCTCCAGCACAATAGAAACCTGCATAATTCACCTCCAAAAACTTTATCTCATCCTATGCAAGCCCTTGACAGGTGTGATAAAATGGAGATTGATAAATATCCGATATGCTTCGGGAGGAATAGAAAATGGCGAAAGATAAGAAGGTAGAACAAATCACAGATATGGAAGTGGACTTTGCCCAATGGTTCACCGATGTCTGCAAAAAAGCACAGCTGATCGATTACTCTTCCATCAAGGGTGTGTTCATTTACCGCCCCTATGGCTATGCTATCTGGGAGAATATTCAGAACATTATGGACAAGGAGTTCAAGAAGCAGGGCGTTGAGAATGTGTATATGCCCCTTCTGATCCCCGAAAGCCTGCTGCAGAAGGAAAAGGACCATGTGGAAGGCTTTGCGCCGGAATGCGCTTGGGTCACCATGGGTGGCGGCGAAAGATTAGAGGAGCGTTATGCCATCCGTCCCACCTCTGAGACGCTGTTCTGCGAACATTTTGCGAATGTCCTGCAGTCTCACCGGGATCTGCCTATGAAGTATAACCAGTGGTGCAGCGTGCTGCGCTGGGAGAAGACCTCCCGCCCGTTCCTGCGCCACAGAGAATTCCTGTGGCAGGAAGGTCACACCATCCACGCCACCGCGGAAGAGGCCAAGGAATTCACTGAGACGATGCTGAATGTCTATGCGGACTTCTGCGAGAATGTGCTGGCAATGCCTGTGACCCGTGGTCAGAAGACTGAGAAGGAAAAGTTCAACGGTGCGGAAGCTACCTACACAATCGAGTGCATGATGCACGACCGCAAGGCACTCCAGGCCGGTACTTCCCATTACTTTGGCGATGGCTTTGCCAAGGCATTCAATATCGAGTTCACCGATAAGAACAACCAGAAGACCAATCCCCACGAGACTTCCTGGGGCGTGTCTACCCGCCTTATCGGCGGCATCATTATGACCCACGGTGACAACTACGGTCTGGTGCTGCCCCCCAAGGTGGCACCTGTCCAGACCATCATTCTGCCTATTGCGCAGCATAAGCCCGGCGTGCTGGATGCGGCAAATGCCACCCGTGAGCGTTTGATCGCCGCCGGTATCCGTGTTAAGCTGGACGATTCCGACAACTCCATGGGCTGGAAGTGCGCTGAGTATGAAATGAAGGGTGTGCCCCTGCGCGTGGAGTGCGGTCCCCGTGACCTGGAGAATGGTCAAGTGGTCCTGGTTCGCCGTAACGATGGCGAGAAGACCGTTGTCAAGCTGGAAGACCTGGAAACTGCTGTCAAAGAGCAGCTGCAGGCTGTTCACGACGGTATGTATGCTCGTGCCAAGAAGAATCTGGAAGACCACATCTACGAAGCCCATTCCCTGGAGGAAGCCAAGGAACTGCAGGAACGCAACGGCGGCTTCATCAAGACCATGTGGTGCGGCGAGCTGGATTGCGAGCTAAAGATGAAGGAAGTAGCTGGAATGTCTTCCCGCTGCATGCCCTTTGCTCAGGAGAACCTGGGAGATACCTGCCCCATCTGCGGCAAGCCTGCCAAGAAGATGATCTACTGGGGCGTTGCATACTAAGTCGTATTTAAGAGTATTCTGAAAACGACGCAGTCATTACGGCTGCGTCGTTTTATGTTTTACAGGGAGGAACTATGGAACGAATTTTGATCATTGGCTGTGGCGGAGCAGGAAAATCCACCCTTGCCCGGCAGTTGGGCAAAAAGCTTGGCCTGCCAGTGGTGCATTTGGACAAGCTACATTGGAAACCGGGTTGGGTAGAAGAAAGCCCAGAAGAATTTGACCGTAAGCTGGCATTGGAACTGGAAAAACCAAGGTGGATCATAGATGGAAATTTCAACCGTACGATGCCCCAGCGGCTCCGAAAATGCGATACGATCATTTATTTGGATCTTTCTCGGTGGACTTGCCTGATGGGAGTCGTCAAGCGAGTGCTTACGACCTATGGCACGGTGCGGCCGGATATGGGAGAAGGTTGCCCCGAACGATTTGATCTGGAGTTTCTGCATTGGGTATGGAGCTACAATAGAAACAATCGGGAACGGAACTACCAGCTTCTGGCCGAAGCTACCCACGTGCAGAAGATCGTGCTGAGAAACCGCCTTATGGTAAAACAATTTCTGAAGAACCTATAAAAGGTCCTCGCCACCCGGCGAGGACCTTTTTTGTTACAGCAGCTTATATTTCCAACTGCCATTTTCTTTATAATAGTAAAACTCGCTTAGGTTTTCGCTTTCCATTACCTGCACCATATCCTCCATATCCAGCGAAAGGGGATAGCTGGGTAAATCCTTGCGGTCGACCCAAAAGACATCTCCTTCGCTGGAGGATGCCAATTCTCCGGAAAAACGAGTGGCTTTATAGAAAAATACCACATAACGGGTATCATCGTCCTCTTGGAATTGTTTGGTTCCGCAAAGCACAGGGTCTTGGATTGTGAGACCTGTTTCTTCGTAGACCTCCCGGATCACGGCTTCCACGAAGGATTCGTTCTTTTCCACATGTCCACCGGGGAAAGTGATTCCTGGCCAATCCTTTTTCTTTCGATCGATCACCAGAACCTTGCTACCATCGGTGACCATACACATATTCACGAAGATCGCGCTTTCTCTTTTTGCCATATAGACTCCAATCACAATTTGCATTTTTCACCGCTGGCCCAGCTGCCTAAGCGGTTTGCTGTGGACTCGGGGTAGAAGCGGTAATACGAAATGCCTTTTTCCTTCCGCAAACGCTTGCACACGGGCAAATTGCACCACAGAAACGACGGAATACCCATTACAGGTAAAAACAGAGGTCCCAAGAACAGGGACTGCACGCTATGACCAAATTCATGCACCCGCACCTGGGGATCATCACAGCCAAGAAACAGGAACATTCCCATGCCCAGGCTGCCCCGTTTACCCCAATGGGTCACGATACATCCCCGGTAGGTGCTGTGGGGACATTTGTGGCAGATGAGAAACACGATAAAACCGATCAGCGTCTGGGGAATGCCCCAGGTCCATTGCCATATCCAAAACAGTAGCTTCTTCATTTGCAGAACCTCGGAATGATCTGTGTGGCGATGGCATTAACCAGTTGCTCCAGTTCTTCCTTTGTGGTGTCTTTGCACAAGGAGACCCGGAAAGAGCCGTCAATGACCTCGGGCGAAAGCTTCATTGCCGTCAATACATGGCTGCGATGGCCTTTAGCGCAGGCAGAGCCAGCGCTGACGCAGATGCCGTATTCCTGCAGAATATTGATGGTATTTTGTGTGGGCACGCCGGGAATGCCGAGATTTAGAATATGGGGCGCCTCGTGGCATCCGTTAATCTTCACACCGTCAATCTCGGCCAACGAAGTCACCAAATCATCTAAAAGCACTTTTTCGGCGGCAATGTCCGATTTCAGCGTAGGGGAGAGGGCAGCGCAGGCTGCGCCAAAACCAAAAATGGCAGGTGTTGCCTCAGTACCGCTGCGATAGCTGTTTTCCTGACCGCCACCGTGAATCATAGGTGGGAAGGACTTGAGCCTGGGAGAGATATACAGAGCACCAACGCCCTTAGGACCGTGAACCTTATGAGAGGAAACGGTGATCAGATCCGCGCCCAGGGTCTTTGCCTGGAAGGGGATCTTCATAAATCCCTGAACCGCATCGGTGTGGAAAATGGCGTCAGGCGCAAGCTTGTGGGTCAGCTTGCCCATCTGGGCGATGGGCATCACCGAGCCGACCTCGTTGTTTACCATCATAACGGACACCAGAAAGGTATCCTTGCGTAGTGACGACCGAAGGGCATCTGCGGTAATGCGACCCTCCGCATCCGGCTGCAGGTAGGTGACCTCGAACCCTTGAATCTCCAGCTCCTTCATGCAGTTTAAAACTGCGGGATGCTCAATGGCGGTGGTGATAATATGTTTGTTCTTTTTGCCAAAACGCTTGGCGCAGCCGAAGATTGCCCAGTTGTCAGCCTCTGTGCCGCCGGAAGTGAAGAACACCCGGTCTGTTTCTGCACCCATAGCGGCAGCAACCTGCGATCTTGCGGTGCGCAGATCGTGTGCAGCGTCAATACCAAAGCCGTATAGTGCGCTGGGATTGCCCCAAGTATCTGTAAGGCATCGCAGCATTGCGTCCACAGCCTCTCGACAGGGCTTTGTGGTGGCGGAATTATCCAAATAGATCATAACTTCATCCTTATTTTCCTACGCAGAACCGTTCGAAGATTCTGGCGGTAATATCTTCCCGGACCGTAGCGCCGGTGACCTCGCCCATGGCTTCCATGGCTTCTTCCACATCGATCAGCACCATGTCGGGGGTCAGACCCAAGCGAAGCCCATCAAGGCTTCTCTCCAGAGCTGCGTGGGCGCGGCGGAGGGCATCTGCCTGTCGGGCATTTGTCAATACAGAGCCGTCGCAGGGAACATCCCCACCGAAAAGTATTTCTACAACATCGGCAAATTGCTCCAAGCCCTCGCCGGTGGCGGCACAGATCTCAACTACATTCATAAATGGCAGATCGGCGGGCAAAACCACCTGTCCCAAATCCGTTTTATTGATCAGTGCAACAGCGTTTTCCCGGTCGCAGCAAAGATCAATAATCACCTTATCCTCTTCGGTCAAAGGCTGAGAACCGTCACAAACAAAGATCGCCATATCCGCGGTTTCCACAGCCATGCGGCTGCGTTCCACACCAATTGCTTCGACAGTATCTGCGGTCTCTCGGATGCCGGCGGTGTCAATCAGACGCAGCTTTACTCCGCCGATCTTCACAACTTCTTCTACGGTGTCACGGGTCGTTCCAGGGATATCAGTGACAATGACCCTGTCATAACCTGCTAAAGCGTTCAACAGGCTGGATTTCCCCACATTGGGTCTGCCTACGATCGCTGCGCGAACACCGTCCTTCAAAATACGGCCTTGATTGTAGGTGGATAGCAGGCGCTCCAATGTCTTGCTGCTTTCTTTGAGTGAGGCGTGATAATTCTGCAAGCCGAAATCGGCAATGTCCTCATCCGGGTAGTCCAGCACAGCATGAAAATGACTGCACAGGTCTGTCAGTTCACTATAGATCGGGGACAGCTTTTTTTGCAGAACGCCGCCTACCTGACCGGCGGCGTTGGCAGCAGCATCAGCGGAGTCGGCTTCGATCAGATCGATCACGGCCTCAGCCTGGGTTAGATCCAGCTGCCCGTTCATAAAGGCGCGCATGGTAAATTCGCCTCGTTTTGCAGGGCGTGCTCCGGCAATATAAAGTGCTTCTAGTCCGGCAGCCAGCACGGCAGGGGAGCCATGACAGTGGAATTCCACAGTGTCCTCGCCGGTATAGCTATGAGGACCGTGGGTATAAACGGCCATGCATTGATCGATAACTCGTCCCTGCTTGTCCTTCATCGTGCCAAGAACCAGCTTTCTGTTTGGCACTTCCCATAGGGGCATTCCGCTGGCGCAGGTAAAGACGCTGCCTGCGATCCGTGCGCAACCGTCGCCGGTGAGCCGCAGAATGCCAATTGCGCTGATTTGATTGCCGGTAGAAACGGCAGCAATCACATGTGACATATCAATAAACTTCCTTTGCTTCAATGTTTCATAGATGAGCATGATTCAATTTCCGATGCTCCGCGAGACGCAGAGATGAAGGAAGGGACGAATTTGCCCATCGCTATGCTAGATGATCTGCATAGCTGGCAGGTATCTGCGTATAAATTGCGGTATCGCATCCATACTATACTCATTATACATTATAGCATTTGCTTTTGGTAAATGCAATTCCCAGGCGATAAATATGAGGTGTTACGATGACAGATGCTGAGATTACGGCTGTATTTGACGGAGCCGGAGATTTTATCCGCAGAGAGCTGATTTGTGAGGATTTTAAGATATACGCATACGCTATTGACGGCCTAGTTTCCAGCGCGGATGCTGCCGAGAATATTTTTCGTCCCATTGCAGTAACCCTCAGAGGGAAAACAATGGAGGCTTTGTTTCAGGGTGCGTTGTACGGTACTATATATAATACGGTTGCGTCACAATGCATCGATACTGAGGATGTTGCGCTGAAACTGGTCAACGGCTTTTGCGTGGTGTTGTTTCCGGGAGCCGGTGCAGTTGCCTATGAGGTTCGTACTGGCGTCAGCCGAACGCCTACAGCACCAGAGGTGGAGAATACCGTAAAAGGTCCTAAGGATGCCTTTGTGGAAACTATGCGCATCAATACCAGCGTGGTCCGCCGGCATCTTCGCACACCGGATCTGCAGCTTTACCAGACTATGGTGGGCAGGCGGAGCATCACTAATGTAACGGTTGCATGGATTCGCGGCATCACCAATGAGGACCTGGTCACCAAAATGAAAAACCGTTTGAAGCGGATAGATATTGACGGACTCTTGAGTCCCAGTGCAGTGGAAGAATATGTTACCGGTTCTCGATTCACCGCATTCCCGTTGCTGCAGTATACTGAGCGTGCAGACCGGTTCTGCCAAGGCCTGTTGGATGGTCAAGTCGGTCTGCTGGTGGATGGACTGCCATTGGGTTACCTGGCACCTACTGACCTGGGATACCTAATGGAGAGCATGGAGGACCGGAGCCGTGATTTCATTTCTGCGTCCTTTGTGCGGGTTTTGCGGTACCTGGCATTGCTGGCAAGTCTGCTGCTTCCGGCAATCTATATTGCACTAGTGAACTTTCACCCGGATTGGATCCCCTCCGCGCTGCTTAATACGATCATGAATACCAAGCAGGAAGTCCCGTTTCCTGTAGTGGGGGAGGTGCTGGGCCTTTTGGTGGCTTATGAATTGCTCCAGGAATCAGGTGTGCATCTTCCTCAGGCGATCGGACAGTCCGTTTCTACCATAGGCGGTATCGTGGTTGGTACAGCCGCTGTGGAAGCCGGCCTGATCTCTCCCGTAGTGCTGATCGTTGTGAGCATAGCAGGCGTCAGTGGTTTTGCGCTTCCTAACAGAGATCTTGCCAATGCCGTTCGGGTTTGGCGGCTTCTGCTTGGGAGCAGTGCCGCGGTAGCTGGCATGACGGGACTGGCAGTTGGAATCGCTGTGTTGCTCGTGCATCTGTTTACGCTGAAGTGCTTGGGAGTACGGTATATCCGGGTCGGCAACGGTAAAAACCGCATTTTTTTGCGGCACCGCTTGAAGTATCAGAAGAGCCGTAATTCTGCGCTCAAACCTGAGGATCAGCAAAATCAAAAATAATTGAAATTTCACGAAAAAAGTTCTTGACAAACGAATGTGAGCGTGCTAGAATAAGCAAGCTAACCGCGAGCGGGAGGCAGTTTGTACCTTGTAAATTGAATAACGCAAAGACGAACAAAACACCTTGGACAATGATAAGATTGTTTAAGTTTCGTGTAAACGAATTTAAGCCAACGA
>JAZPXW010000039.1:0-3210 GCA_045543895.1 Faecousia sp. | reverse complement strand
ACCCCCTGTTCCTGGTTGTTAAGGGTATGCAGGACAAGCAGATGGAGGTCCTGGAGGCTATCAAGATGTTCTCCGACAAGGGTCTGAAGTCCACCGGCGGTCTGTCCAACAACTCCAACGGCGCACCCAAGGAAGTCCGTCCCATCATGGACTCCACTCTGGTTGCAATGTGCATGATGCAGGGCCTGACCTCCGCTATCGTCAACCCCAACGACCGCAGACTGATGGAGACCATCAAGTCCTGCGACATCTTCAAGAACCACGTTCTGTACTCCGACAGCTACCTGGATCTGTAAAAACCGATTTCCTAAAGGCAGAGAGGATTTTCCTCTCTGCCTTTTTCTTTATTAGCATATAGACAACGCTGCTTTTTTGTGCTATAATCACAAGACAAAGAGGTGCACAATATGGAAAATAAGACAAAATTAACAGGAGCCGGTTTCGGCATCCTTGGCGATAGCTATTCTACATTTGCAGGTCACATTCCTGAGGGAAATGCCTGCTATTATCCCCGGCCGGAGGCTGTGGACGATGTCCTTGAGGTTGAGCAGACCTGGTGGCATATACTAATGACCCGCAACAATATGCATTTGCTTGCCAATGACAGCTTTTCCGGCGCTACCGTTTGTACCAATGTCCGCCCCGGCCAAGTGGTTGCCAATGCCTATCCTGCCCGGGCAGAACGCACTTTCTCCGGAGATATTCAGCCGGATTACATATTTATGTTTGGCGGCACCAACGATAATTGGCTGGACAAAACCATTGGACAGGTGCAGTACGGTGACTGGACGGAAGAAGATTTGAAACGGACACTGCCGGCACTTTGTTATGTGCTGGATTACTTGGGTAAGCACAATCCCCAGGCGACCATTGTTGTTCCCATCAACACCGGTTTCAAACCGGAGCTGCACGAGGGAATGCTGGCGGCAGCGACACATTATGGCGCGGCGGCAATATGCTTGGAAAATATCGATAAGAAAAACGGACACCCCAGCGCATTGGGAATGCAGCAGATCGCGGACCAGATCCAGGCAGCGCTGGCATAAATTAGTATATCTGACCTACAAGGGTCTATAAATATTAGGAGGAATTTGTATGAGCGTATTAACCGATTTGATTTACGGCGGCAGCAATGCTGTGGCAGGCCTCACTGAGGGCGCTGTGAATGATGCCATTGCCAAGTATGGCGCAGATCATCCCATTGCCTTCCCTGATACCGCTTATTATTTCCCCACCATTTATGCGGCTACCGGCGTAAAGGTGAAGACTTTGGGCGATTTGCCTGCCTGTGTAGGCGTGCTGAAGAGTCTGATCACCAACCAGGAGGACCTGGGCCAGGCACTGAATGCCGGTCTTGCTACCGCTGTTGGCGCTGAAATTATTGAAGGCCTCAAGTATGCAGAGGGTGGCAATCCTTACGAATACGATTCCGGTATCGGCTTTGTGCCCGACCCCATCATCCGCTCCCTGGGCGTGCCCCTGGTTACCGGCGACATTCCCGGCGTGGCTGTTGTGCTGGGTAAGGCTGAAAATGCTGAGGATGTAGCTAAGGTTGTCAAGGACTACCAGTCCAAGGGCATTATGACCTTTATGGTCGGCGATGTGATCGAGCAGTGCGCAAAGGCCGGCGTGAAGATGGGCCTGGAGTTCCGCGTGATTCCCCTGGGCCACGATGTGACTTCCGTTATGCACGTTGTTACCGTCGCTGTCCGCGCAGCGCTGATCTTCGGTAATGTACAGCCCGGCGATTTGGCAGGTTTGCTTGACTACACCAAGAACCGCGTCCCCGCGTTTGTAAACACCTTCGGTGCCATCGATGCCGTTGTGGTATCCGCCGGTGCAGGTGCTATCGCATTGGGCTTCCCCGTGGTGGTTGACATTGACCTGGGCGAGAACCAGGTGCCCGGCGCATTGGAGTCCGTTTGCGACCACAATGAGACCGTGAAGAAGTCCCTGGAGCTGCGCAACATCAAGATCAAGGTGACAGAGCTGCCCATTCCTGTGGCCTTTGCCGCAGCATTTGAGGGTGAGATCATCCGTAAGGCGGATATGCACAACGAAATGTGGTCTTCCAAGAACCCCACCGCTGAGTTGGTTTTGATGCGGGAACTGGGTGAGGTAGAGGATCACAAGATCACCATTATTGGTCCAGACCTGGATGCGGAAAAGGACCTGGCTCTGGCTACATATGTAGAGGTTGCCGGCAAGAAGATGCAGGTGGACTTCGAGGCCGTTATTGAGCGGAAGTTCCACGCATGGTTTAACTATATGGAAGGCGTGATGCACACTGGCCAGCGTAACCAGGTTCGTGTCCGTGTCAGCAATGCCGCTTTTGAGGCAGGCCTGCGGCTGAAGGACTTTGCAGAGGTTCTGTATGTGATGATTATGGACGAGTGCGATGCTGTTGTTGACAAGTGCCAGATCACTCTGATCACCGATGCTGCAGAAGCCGGCAAGTTCCGTGACGAGATCGCAATGCCTCGCTATGCCCAGCGTGATGACCGCCTGGCATCTATGACCGACGAGGCTGTGGACCGCTACTATACCTGCATCCTGTGCCAGTCCTTCGCTCCCGCTCACTGCTGCGTGGTTACCCCCGAGCGCTTGGGCCTGTGCGGCGCTGTGTCCTGGCTGGATGCCAAGGCTACCAATGAGTTGGATCCCAACGGTCCTTGCCAGCCCATTCTGAAGAAGGGCCTTATCGACGAGCGCACCGGCCGTTATGAGGAAGTCAACCGTATGATCAACGAAGCCACCCACGGCGCTGTTGAGAATGTTACCCTGTACTCCATCCTGGAAGATCCCATGACCTCTTGCGGCTGCTTCGAGTGTATCTGCGGTATTGAGGCTGTGTCCTCCGGTGTGATCGTGGTCAACCGGGAATTCAAGGGTATGACCCCCGCCGGTATGACCTTCGGCGAGCTGGCATCCTGCACCGGTGGCGGTGTCCAGACTCCCGGCTTTATGGGTCATGGCCGTCACTTCATCGCCTCCAAGAAGTTCCTGTCCGCTGAGGGCGGCATTGCCCGTATCGTGTGGATGCCCAAGGAGCTGAAGGACGATGTGGCTGAGCGCCTGAACAAGACTGCTAAGGAGCTGTACGGCATTGAGAACTTCACCGATATGATCGCAGACGAAACCGTTACCTGCGATGCAGAAGAGCTCATGACCTGGCTCACCGAGAAGGGCCACCCGGTTCTGAACCTGGAG
>JAZPXW010000038.1:0-12776 GCA_045543895.1 Faecousia sp. | reverse complement strand
GAGCATTTTTTCACTTCAATCGCTTTTCCAACGTTGCGGCGCTTAGAGAGGTCAGATAAATACGGTCCAGTCCGTATTCTGCCGTCAGCACAAAGGATTTGGGCAGGTCATCACAGGGTACTACCTCGCCCATTTTCTCTGCCTTCTCCAAAAACAGACGGGTACGGGCAGAGGTGGAGGTATTGTCCATATCGAAAATGCCGATGATGGAGCTTTCCCGCACTGCCATATCGTTTCCCAAAGAAAGATACATTACAATTCTCCCTTGATCTGCTTCCATTGCGTCACCGCCAGCTGATCGCAGCGGTTATTCTTGGGGTTTTCTGCGTGACCCTTGACCCAGTGGTAGCGCATTTGGTGCTTAGCCGTCAACTCCAGCAGCTGCTCCCAGAGATCCGGGTTTAAGGCAGGTTTTTTATCGGATTTGATCCAGCCTTTTTTCCGCCAGGATTCTGCCCAGCCTTTTTCCAGGCCGTCGATCACATACTTACTGTCGGAGTACAGCTCCACGATGCAGGGCTCCTTCAAGCAGGCAAGACCCCGGATCACAGCGGTCAGCTCCATCCGGTTGTTGGTGGTGCTTTCCTCACCGCCGGATAGCTCCTTTTCATGACCCATATATTCCAGGATCGCACCCCAACCGCCGGGGCCGGGGTTACCGGAGCAGGCACCATCGGTGTAGAGGGTCACGGTCTTCATTCGGCTGCTTCCTCTTCCGCTGCCACACGCTCCATGCCTACCAGCTTGTTGCCTTCCTCGATGCGCATGATGATCACGCCCTGGACATCGAGCTTATAGATATTGATGCTGGAAGCAGGCACACGGATGATCACGCCGCCGTTTTCGATGAGCATGACATCATCGGTCTCCCCAACCACACGGCAGGCAGCCACCTTACCGGTCTTGGGGGTGATGTTATAGTTCTTCAGACCCTTACCGCCACGGGCCTGGGCGATCTTCTCGCCCTCGGGGCCGGTACGCAGGTATTCCACCAGCTCGGTACGCTTACCGAAGCCGTTTTCGGTGACGGTGAGCAGGGTCTTACCTTCCTCGGCCTTCTCGGCGCCGATGACATAGTCATCGCCGCTGAGCAGAATGCCCCGGACACCGGCAGCATCTCTGCCCATGGGACGGGCATCGTTTTCGTTGAAGCAGATAGCCATGCCGTTCGCGGTGGCGATCAGAATATTATCGTTGCCGCCTGTGCGCATTACATTCACCAGCTGATCGTCTTCATCCAGGGTGATGGCACGAATGCCGGTCTGCCGTCTGGTTGCCAGAGCGATGAAGGGAATGCGCTTGATCGTACCCTTGCGGGTGACCATCATCAGGTACTCATTCTCGTCAAACTCACGGGTCACCACCATGGCGGTGACATTCTCATCGGGCAGCAGGGGCAGAACATTAATAATCGCAGTGCCACGGGCAGTTCTGCCTGCCTCGGGGATCTGGTATCCCTTGCGGTGATGCACACGGCCCTTATCGGTGAAGAACAGCATATGATCGTGAGTGGACGCCACATTGAGGCTCTTGACGAAATCCTCTTCCTTCAGATTCTGGGCATTGACACCTCTGCCGCCACGAGCCTGGGTGCGGTAGGTATCCACAGGCATACGCTTCACATAGCCCTGGTTGGAAATGGTGAAGGCGCAGGTCTCCTCCTCGATCAGGTCCTCGATGTCGATCTCGTCCTCGATCTCCTGGATCTCGGTCTTGCGCTTGTCGCCAAACTTATCCCGGATGGCAATGATCTCCTCACGGAGCACACCCTTGAGCTTCTGGGGATCTGCAAGCAGCTCGTTGTAATAAGCGATCTTCTCCTGCAGCTCGTCGAACTCCGCCTGGAGCTTTTCTCTGTCCAGACCCTGCAGAGCCTTCAAGCGCATATCCAGGATTGCCTGGGCCTGGACCTCGTCCAAGCCAAACCGCTGGCACAGACGCTCCTTGGCATCGTCATAGGCAGAGCGGATGATGCGGATGACCTCGTCAATGTTATCCTGGGCGATGAGCAGACCCTCCAAAAGATGGGCGCGCTCCATAGCCTTTTTCAGATCGTACTGGGTGCGGCGGGTGAGCACTTCCATCTGGAAAGCAAGGTACTCGTCGATGATCTGCCGCAGGGAAAGGATTCTCGGCTGCTTCTGGTCGTCCACCAGCGCCAGCATGATGATGCCGAAGCTACTCTGCAGGGAAGTCTGCTTAAACAGGGTATTCAGCACAACCTGGGGATTGGCGTCCTTCTTCAGCTCGATGACGATACGCATACCGTTGCGGTCGCTCTCGTCACGCAGGTCAGAGATACCCTCCAGCCGCTTGTCCTTGACCTGGTCAGCGATGGCCTTTATGAGCATCTTCTTATTGACCTGGTATGGCAGCTCGTTGACGATGATACGGACTCTGTCCTTATTGAATTCCTCAAACTCGGTGCGGGCGCGGACCACCACCTTGCCACGGCCGGTGGCATAGGCAGCGCGGATACCGCTGCGGCCCATAATGATACCGCCGGTGGGGAAATCGGGACCGGAGATATGCTCCATCAGATCCGCCAGCGTTGCCTCGGGATCATCCAGCACGCAGACACAGGCGTTGATCACTTCATTGAGGTTGTGGGGCGGGATATTGGTGGCCATACCAACGGCGATACCGGAAGAGCCGTTGACCAGCAGATTGGGGAACCGGCTGGGCAGCACACGGGGCTCCTTGCGGCTTTCATCGAAGTTGGGATCCCAGTTGACCGTATCCTTATCGATGTCCCGGAGCATTTCGTTAGCCAGCTTGCTCATTCTGGCCTCGGTATAACGGTAGGCAGCGGCAGGGTTGCCGTCCACGTCACCGAAGTTGCCGTGGCCGTCTACCATCACATAGCGCATAGAGAAATTCTGCGCCAGGCGAACCATTGCGTCGTAAACAGAAGCGTCGCCATGGGGATGGTACTTACCCAGCACATCACCCACACAGGTGGCGGACTTCTTAAAGGGCTTATCGGAGGTCAGGCCGCTTTCGTACATGGTGTAGAGGATGCGGCGGTGGACCGGCTTCAGACCGTCACGCACATCGGGAAGCGCACGGCCAACGATGACGCTCATGGCGTACTCAATGTAGGACCGCTCCATTTCGTCCACCAGGTTACTCTCGGTGATCACCTGGTCGGGGAAGCGGATGTCCTCGGGCTTATAATCACGGTTATGCTTTGCCATAAAAGCACCTCCAAAGTAATTTTCGGCGCTTGTCGCCGAGGCCCCCTTGCCTAAAGGGGGCTGTCACGCATATCGCGTGACTGGGGGATATTACAATCTGCTTCTTACGATACTGTCAATATGATCGCATACCCCTCTAAAATTCTGATTTATCGCATTATTTGGAATGCGGATGACCATCAAGTTCCGCTGTTCCAAATTTTCTGTTCTTATCTGATCTTTTATCTGCTCTTTTTCGTAATAATGCTGGGAGCCGTCCAGCTCGATAATCAATCTTGCTTCGTGACAGTAGAAATCTACGATGTAGTGATCGATTACTTTTTGACGAAGAAAACGAACAGGGTAATTTCTTAAAAAATCATACCAAATATGCCGTTCTTCCTTGGTCATATTTTTACGAAGACTTTTCGCATTTGTGGTGAGGGTGGGGTTATGTTTTCGGTCCATTTTTATATCCCCCCGGCTGCTATCGCAGCCACCCCCCTTTAGGCAAGGGGGGCTTTTTTATCAAATATCGATGTTGATGGCATACTTTGCGTTATGCTCGATCCATTCCTTACGGGGCTCCACCTGCTCGCCCATCAGAACGGTAAAGATCTCGTCGGCACGGCGGGCATCCTCCAGAGTGATCCGGCGCAGCGTGCGCTTTTCGGGATCCATGGTGGTCTCCCACAGCTCGTGGGGGTCCATCTCACCAAGGCCCTTAAACCGGTTGATCTCCACCCGGGCGTTGCTGTCGCCGCGCAGTTCGGCAGAAATTTGGTCTCTCTGCTCATCGGAGTAGGCCACCCGCTCAGTCTTGCCCCGCTTCAGCTTGTAAAGAGGGGGAACGGCAGAGTAAACATAGCCGTTTTCAATGAGCGGACGCATATAGCGGAAGAAGAAGGTAAGCAGCAGGGTGCGGATATGGGCGCCGTCCACGTCCGCATCGGACATGATGATGATCTTGTGATAGCGAAGCTTTTCCAAATTGAAATCCTCGCCGATGCCGCCGCCCAGCGCCAGGATCAGCGGAGACAGCTTGTCGTTGCCGTAGACCTTGTCCACTCTGGCCTTTTCCACGTTCAGCATCTTACCCCACATAGCCAGGATCGCCTGGAAACGGGAATCTCTGCCCTGGATGGCAGAGCCTGCAGCGGAGTCACCCTCGACGATGTAAATTTCGCACAGCTCGGGGTCACGCTCGTTGCAGTCCTGGAGCTTATCGGGCATACCGCCGGATTCCAGACCGGTCTTGCGACGGGCATTTTCTCTTGCCTTACGGGCCGCTTCTCTTGCCCGGTTTGCCATCATGGCCTTTTCCAGAATGATCTTGGCGGTGGAGGGATGCTCCTCAAAATAGGTCGCCAGCTGATCGCCCACGATCTGCTCCACCAGGGTGCGGATGTAGGCGTTGCCCAGCTTTGCCTTAGTCTGGCCCTCAAACTGGGCGTCGGTCAGCTTGACGGAAATGATGGCAGTGATGCCCTCACGGCAATCGTCGCCGCTGACCTTATCATCACCCTTGATAAGGCCGGTCTTGGTGCCGTAGTTATTGAGAACACGGGTCAGCGCTGTCTTAAAGCCGGTTTCGTGCATACCGCCCTCAGGGGTGCGCACATCATTGGCAAAGGACAGCATAAACTCGTTGTAGCCGTCGTTATACTGAATGGCGATCTCAGCGGAAGCATCGTCCTTGGTGCCCTGCATATAGATCACATCCCCATGGATGGTGGTCTTGTTGCGGTTGCACCAGGTGGCAAACTCCCGGATGCCGCCCTCATAGCACATGGTTTCGGATATCTCCTCCTCACCGCGCTTATCGGTAATGGTGATGGAAAGGCCAGCGTTCAGGAAGGCCTCCTCACGCATACGCTCGTGAAGGGTGTCGTAATCATAAACCAGGGTATCGAACATCTCCGGGTCGGGCTGGAAGGTCACCTCGGTGCCGGTCTTGTCGGTGGTGCCGACGATTCGCATTTCCTGGGTGATGTGACCGCGGGAGAACTTCATCTCGTAAATATTGCCGTTTTTATGGACCCGGGCCACCAGCCACTGGGACAGGGCATTGACCACCGATGCGCCAACGCCGTGAAGACCGCCGGAGACCTTATAGCCGCCACCGCCAAACTTACCGCCGGCGTGGAGCACCGTAAATACCACTTCCAGCGCGGGCTTTCCCGTCTGCTGCTGAATATCCACGGGGATACCACGGCCGTCATCGGTGACGGTGATGGAGTTGCCCTCGTTGATGGTAACGGTAATGTGCTTGCAGTA
The DNA here is from genome assembly GCA_045543895.1 of Faecousia sp. Lineage (GTDB taxonomy): Bacteria > Bacillota > Clostridia > Oscillospirales > Oscillospiraceae > Faecousia. The sequence continues at coordinate 7,323 of JAZPXW010000038.1, read as the reverse complement.
GCCTGCCAGCGCTTCGTCGATGGAGTTATCCACGATCTCGTACACCAGGTGGTGCAGACCGGACGCGGACGTTGAGCCGATATACATACCGGGGCGCTTACGCACAGCCTCCAGGCCTTCCAGAACCTGGATCTGTTCCGCGCCGTATTCTTGCGTGATCTTCATTTCGTCAGACATAGTTTCCTCCTGAACCAAAGACGGTCAGTCTTTGATCTTTCCTTGTTCCACTTGGATGGTTTTACCCAATTTACTGAATTGACCAGGCTCACAGCAGGTGATGAACACCTGGCCCTGGGAAATTTGATTTAATACAAAGTCCTGCCGCCCGGGGTCCAGCTCCGACAGTACATCATCCAGCAGCAGCACCGGAATTTCACCGGATTCTCTGCCCATCAGCTCCCGCTGGGCAAGCTTCAGGCTGATGGCGGCGGTGCGGGTCTGGCCTTGAGAGCCGTAGGATTTCAGATTGATGCCGCTGAGTGCCACATCAAAATCGTCCTTGTGAGGACCGGTGAGGCATTGGGCTGTTTCCAGCTCTGCCCGGTAATGGCTTTCCAGATGTGCCATAAGGTCTTCTTGCAGCTGTGATATAGGCGCAAAGGGATCCTTGACTGTAGAAACGGTTTTATAATCCAGGGAAAATTCTTCCTTGCCGCCGGAAAACAGCCCGTGATAACCCGCAGCCGCCTTCCCCAGACCTTCATAGAACCTTGCCCGGTAGGAAATGAGCAGCGCACCCACCTGGGTTAATCGCTGGTTGTACTCCGGCAATATCTCTACGATTCCGGGGTTATCAAACCGGCTTTTGAGAATGCTGCTTTTCTGCTCCAGGATCCGGTTGTACTCCGTCAGCGCCGCTTCATAGTTAGGCCGCAGCTGGCAAAGGGCATGGTCGCCCAGACGCCGCCTTGCGGCTGCGCCGGTTTTGAGTACCATTAAGTCCTCCGGGCAAAACAGAACGGTCTGCAAAACGCCCGCGATCTCTGCCACGGTTTTTTTCTTGACACCGTTGCGGTACAGCTGCCGGGGACGGGAAGCGCCAAACAGCACCCAGCGAAGGGTCTGCAGCCGCTCCTGGGAGAACACTTCTCCCTCAAAATCCGCAAACTCTGTGTCGAACCGGACCATTTCGCCGTTTTTCTGGGCGCGGAAGCTTTTGCCGCTGCCAAGATAGCCGATGGCCTCTAATAAATTGGTCTTACCCTGGGCATTGTTTCCCACGATCAGATTCACACCCGGATCAAAATTTATGATCTCCTGGGCATAATTCCGGTAATTCCGGAGCTCCAGCTTATTAAGATGCATGGATACTGATCAGATAGGTTACCCCTTCATAGCCGAAGGTGTCACCGGGGTACAGCTTCTTACCGCGCATGGTGCAAACTTCACCGTTTACCGTGACCAGACCGTCCTGGATCACCAGTTTTGCGGTGCCGCCGGAGGGCAGGATGTTTGCCAGCTTCATGGCAGATTCCAGCTTAATAAATTCAGTGCCGATAACAACGGGAATGTTTTTAGACATAAAAACTCCTAATTAGCTGTTCTTAATGCGAACAGGCAGAACCATGTAAGAATAGTCGTACTTATCGTCCGCGGGGGTCAGCACGATGGGGCTGAGGCCGTTGGTCAGCTCCAGCACAACCTCCTCGGAGGGGATGGCCTTCAGTGCGTCTGCCAGGTAGCGGACATTGAAGCCGATCTCCAGTTCTTTGCCGTCGCCGGCAATGCTGCACTGGTCTTCCGCAGCGCCGATGGTGGTGTTGGTGCGCAGCTGCACCACCTGGTGACCGAACACGCAGCGCACAGGGCTCTTATACTTTTCAGAAACGATCAGACCCACACGCTCAATGGAAGAAACCAGGTCGCTGACATGGGCAGTGAGCTTAATGGGGCAGTTGGTGGGAACCACCTTCTTCCAATCCAGGAACTCACCCTCCAGCAGCCGGCAGATGAGGGTAGCATTGCCGATCTGGTAGAGAATGTGCTTCTGACCCATGGTAAAGGACACGGTCTCGTCGCCGTCCACCAGGATCTTTTCCACTTCCTTCAGACCCTGGGCGGGCACTACATAAGAAAGGGTACGGCCGGTGGGCTCGCCGGTGTGATAGGTGCGTCTTGCCAGACGGAAGCCATCCACAGCAATGGCAGAGATCTTATCGTCCTCCACCTCGAACTTGACACCGGTGTGGATAGGACGGCCCTGGTTCTCAGACACAGCGAAGATGGTGCCGGAGATCAGATTTTTCAGCGCGCTCTGGGGAATGACGATGCTTCTGCCGGTACCCACATCGGGAAGCTCGGGATAATCGTCGGCATTCTCGGCGGAGATGGTAAAGGAAGCGTAGCCGGAGCGGATGGACACCTTGAAGTTGTCGCCCACCACAACGGTGACAGGGCCTTCGGGCAGGCGGCGGATAATATCGCCAAAGAGTCTTGCAGGCAAAATGCACTCACCGGCATCGGCAACCTCGGCTTCGATCTGGTAGGTGATGGCGGTTTCCATGTTATAGCCGGTAAGGCTGAGGCCTGCACCTGCACGGCACAAAATGCCCTCGATCACAGAAAGGCTGCTCTTCTGAGCAACTGCACGGCCGGTGATGTTCAAACCGGTGACCAGCATGCTTTTTTCACAGGTAAAACGCATAATAAATCCTCACTTTGCAAAATAGAATAAAGATATATATATGAATTTATAAATTTAGGTAGTATTAACAGTAATAGGGGAATTTTATGTGGAAAACCCGCTTTTCCCTTACTGCCACAACGACTTTTTATCCACAGGATGCTGTGCATAATTTCTTTCTTTTCCACAGGGTCTGTGAAAGAAAAAAATCACGAACTTTTTCAACAGGTTGTTTTTTAATTTTCCACAGGAACTGTGTAAAACTTAGAGACAAGAGTTAATATTTGCGGTAATATCCCGAATGTTGTTCTGCAGGCTGGGATTGTCGCCCTTGAGCGCCACCTCCACCTTACGGATGGCATATAGGATGGTGGAGTGGTCTTTGCCAAATTCCTTGCCGATGTCCGGCAGGCTGAGGTTGGTCAGCTTGCGGATCAGATAGATGGCAACCTGGCGGGCTTCGGTGGTGCCCTTATTCTTCAGCGTGCCGCGGAGAACGGACTCATCGATGGAGTAGAACTTGCAGACCTGGTTGATGATCAGACCGGGGGTGGGCAGGGAAGAATTTTCATTCTTAAACATATCGTCAATGGCCCGGGAAATGTGGGGCAGATCCAGGGGCATATCGTTCAGGTCACGGTAGGCCAGGATCTTTTTGACAGTGCCTTCGATCTGTCGGACGTTATTGGTCACATTCACCGCAATGTAGTTGCACACCTCATCCGGCAGCTCCAGACCAAGGGAAGTGGCTTTGGTTTTAATGATCGCCATACGGGTCTCATAGTCCGGCGGCTGGATGTCAGCCAGCAAGCCCCACTCAAAGCGGGTCTTCAGCCGGTCCTCCAGGGTGAGCATATCGCTGGGCTTCCGGTCAGAGGTCATGACGATCTGCTTATGCTCTTCATAAAGGCTGTTGAAGGTATGGAAAAATTCTTCCTGGGTGGCTTCCTTACCGGCGATGAACTGCACATCATCGATTAAGAACAGATCCGCTTCCCGGTACTTGCTGCGGAATTCAATATTCTTACCGGTCTGAATGGCGGTGATCAGCTCGTTGGTGAACTGGTCGCCTTTGATGTATACCACCTTTGCCTCGGGGTTGTGCTTGCGGATGCCATTGGCGATGGCATAAAGCAGGTGAGTCTTACCCACACCGGGAGGGCCATAAATAAACAGGGGGTTATATACCTGACCCGGGGTATTGGAAACGGCAATGGCAGCGCCGTGGGCAAAGCGGTTGGAAGGACCTACCACAAAGCTGTCGAAGGTGAATTGGGGATTAAAATCCATGGAGGTATGCTGCTTGCCCTTGGATTTATAGGATTGCAGCTCCTCGTCGCCAAAGACGATCAGCTTGGCATCGGAATTGAAGATCTCCTTGAGCGCATCCTGAATATAATCGGTGCAGCGGCGGGGGGTGATCTCCCGGCGGAAATCCGAGGAAGAATAGAGAATGAGATGCTCCTCATTCAGCTCCAAAACCTCCGCATCGTCAAACCAGGCGGACACGGTAACGGCGCTCAGCCGCTCTTCCAGATAACTAATGATCTTTGCCCAAACATAGGCAGACGCGTACATAAAACCGGCTCCTCTCTCTTTCAAATACACATACGCAAAAATGCGAAAACAGGCATACTATATCACCCTAAATTTTATCACATTTGCACCTAAAAAACAAGGTTTTTTTAGGCAGAATCCCAGAAAAAAGCATAGTTTCCACAGGTGCTTTTTCTGAAAAAAGACCCATTTTCGGAAAGATGGCAAACACACCGAAAAAAAAGGAAAAATCTCGGTTTTTGCACCCAAAAAGTGGGGGCTTTTTTTTGAGCGGCAAGGGATAATAAATTACAGAATATTGGTTGACATAATTTTAATTTTCAGAAAAATAAACCCAACTTTTGCAGTTAAGTTTTCCACATTGTCCACAGACTTTTCCACAGAGTAAAGCAGAAAATCCGTTGAAAAGACTTGCTTTTCAACGGATTTCAAGAAATTGGGGCTTTTTTCGACAGGAACATTTTACGGAAAAGTGGTTAACAGAAAACCTGTTAAAAAAGCAGCTGCGCGGAGAATACACGGTGGTTTTTTCCGGAAACATCTGTGTTTTCCCGGTGGGCATCCACCTGCAAAATTCCCTCCTGGGTAAGCTCCCATTGCAGCGCCAGGGTCTGGCCTTCCCGGGCCTCGTTCAGGTAGCAGATGACCAGCTCTCTGGGGGTGTGCTCCCGGTGGAAGGAGGCAGGCAGCAGATCCTCCACCCAGTCTAAGTACCGAGTGTTGTTCATATGCCCGTTGCGGTCCAGGCAGGTGTAGGTGACGGTTCGATCCATACAGTTGGGCATAACTCTGGGGACCAGGGAATGGGGCACAGACAGCTCACCGCCGGTGAGGGTGCCGTTCACCTCAACACCGCTTTTACCCGGCAGGACCATGGAGCGGTTTTCCACATCCATCAGCACCCAAAGGCTGATGGAGCGAAACAGCTCGTTTCCCATAGCGTCGTAGGCTACCATAGAGCGGGGGTATGCCACCCGGGTGGTGGGCATCGGCCAGGTTTCTACCGTGATGGTCTCTCCCAAAAGGGGCAGGCGGGAGATACTCACTCTGTGCCGTGTCACCGCCCAAAACAGATTTTTTTGCAGCAGGCTGTCGTAATCCGCTCCCAGCAGGGCACTGTGCTTGCCGGCTACCTCCTGGGCGCAATTTAGCAGGCGGGACAGCTTCAATCTGCCGAAGCAGTCCACATCCATATCGGTAAGGGTGAATTTTTGACTGTAGATGGGGTTCATAGAATATCCTCACTTATCCGTGTGCTTCTCCCAGAGTGACGGACACGGAATACTGCTTGCCGTTTCGATAAACGATCAGCGTCACCGTATCTCCGGGGGAATGGGAATATAGCGCCGCTTCCAGCTCTTCATTCGTGGTGATAGAAGTCTTTTCAAACCGGAGCAAAATATCGCCGGTTTCGATACCAGCTAATTGAGCGGCGCTGCCAGGCTCTACATAGGTGATATGCAGGCCGTTTGGCAGGTGGTAATACATCTGATGGATCAAGGAGATCTGCTCTCCTGTCACGCCCAGGGCGGGTCTGCCGGAAACATAGCCCTGCTGCAGCAGCTGATTGACGATATTGCTGACGGTGGCGCTGGGGATGGCGAAGCCAAGACCCTCCACACCGGCTGCGCTGACAGAATCACCGATCTTCATGGTATTGATGCCGATGACCTGCCCGTAGCAGTTGAGCAGCGGGCCGCCGGAGTTGCCGGAATTGAGGGCAGCGTTGGTCTGGATCAGATTCATCACCCGTCCGTCCACGGTCACATCCCGGTTGATGGCGGTTATGATGCCGTCGGTCATGGTACCCCGCAGGGCAACTCCCAGGGGATCGCCGATGGCGACCACCGCATCGCCCACCCGAAGCACCGAGGAATCTCCCAGCTGGGCGGCAACCAGGCCCTCGGCCTGGATCTTCAGCACAGCCAGGTCGGAGATCTTATCCGCGCCAATGAGCGCAGCTTCCAGGGTGCGTCCGTCGGTGAGCAGCACCTGGATGCTCTGCGCATCTTCTACCACATGGGCATTGGTGACCACATAGCCCTCGGTGGAAAGGATCACACCGGAGCCGGTGGAACCGCCGCCGGGATAGCTGCAGGAAATGGACACCACCGCATCGATGACCTTTTCATAGATCTCCTGGAGAGAAAGGCTGCCCTCGGTGGGGATGTTTTCATAGGAAATCTGAGAGTCGGCAATGTCCAGGGTGGGAGCTTGGGAGGCGGTTACCACATCCTGGGTCTCCTCCTCCGGGTCAGACACCACGATGGAAACGGTCTCGTTGGGATCGGATACATCGATCCGGCGGAAAAGGGTAATATTGAAAAGCCCAAGGCTGCTGACGATACCCAAAAAGAAGATCAAAAGCGCCAAAACAAAGGCAAACAGACAGCCGCTTTTTTTCGGGGGATTTGTGGAGCCGGTGCGATAGGTCCTGGGCTCCATGGGTTCAAAATTTTCTTGCATAGGGAGATCCTCGTTAGTTTACTAGTGGCAGGGTGAAGGTAAATTCTGTGCGTCCGTTTTTACTGGAAACAGAAATATTCTCGCCGTGGCTGCATACGATGGTCTTGACGATGTACAGGCCCAGTCCCCAGCCATCCCGGTTTTTGGAGCGGCTCTTATCCAGCTTATGGAACCGGTCAAATACCAGGGGAAGCTCCTGAGGCGGGATGGTCTCGCCATCGTTAAACACGGAAATATAGGTCTTATTATTGCCCTCTTTCACGGTGATACCCAGCGAACCGCCCTCGGGGCAGAATTTTACCGCGTTGTCCAGCAGATTATAGATCACCTGGGTGATGTAGTCGGGATTTGCCAGGGTGTAAACCGGATGCTCCGGCATATCCACCTCCACATTTACGCCCTTGGAGAGGATCTTCTGCTCAAAGGTGATGAGCACCTGTCCGATGGTCTCCTCCACATCAAACCGGAGCTTTTGCTCGTCGGGAATGCCACCCTGGTCCTGCAGCCGGGAAATATCCAGCATACTGCGCACCAACCGGCTGAGCCGCTTGGTCTCGTCGGAGACGATCTGCATATAGTGGCGGTGCTTTTCCTGGGGGATGGTACCGTCCAGAATGCCGTCAATGTAGCCGCCGATGGTGGTCATGGGGGTCTTCAGCTCGTGGGATACATTGGCC